>DGDO01000022.1 GCA_002385475.1 Candidatus Sordicultor fermentans
CCAAACGGCGGTAAAAATCAATCAAAACTATATCTAAACCCAAATTATCCTTTCACCCCACCATTACAAAGTTCTGGCACCTTTCCGGGGGATAAAGAGGTTATTTCCCCGAGGTGCTATCTAGTAAACTATATGGGGGGATATTCTCCCCCCATGGTTTTAATCTTCATTTAGAGAAAGAGAAATAAAGCCTTCTTCTTCCACTATGGTTTGCCCCTCAGGACCCAGGACAAAATCAATCAGCTTTTTGACCGCTCCCTGGGGTTCGCCATTAACATAGAGATATAATCCTCGAGACAGTGGATATTCTCCAGAAAGTGCTTTTTCGGGACTTGCTTCAACTCCGTTCACAGTAAGAGCTTTGATTTTATCTCCTCCCTGCTGTGCATAGCCCAATCCCACATATCCCATAGCATTGGGGTTACTGACCACTTCATTCAACACTGCCTGGTTAGAGGGAAGACGTAAAGCTTTATCAGCGAGTTCTTCTCCTCTTAAGACGTGTTCGTTAAATACTTCGAAAGTTCCAGAATTAGTATCGCGAGAAATAATCACTATTTCCCCATCTAAAGCAACCCCTAATTCTTGCCAGTTGCTTATTCCTCCAGTATAGATTTTTTGCAAAGTGTCGACATCGATTTCCGAAATAGGATTAAGATAATTAACTATCACTGAAAGAGCATCTTTAGCTATTTCTATTTCCCGGATATCTAAACCCTTCTCTTTAGCCTTTTGCCACTCTTCTTCTTTCATGTCGCGGGAAGCCATAGCCACATTGGTCACTCCATCCAAAAGAGCAGAAATGCCCACTCCTGAGCCTCCTCCACCTACTGTAACTTCAATGTCTTCGTTTTGAGCCATAAATTCCTCGGCTATTATCTGCATAATAGGTAAAATAGTAGTGGAACCCTGCACATCAACTTTCTCTACCCCCCAGCTCAAGCCGGAAAGAGAGAGGATAAAACATAACACCAAGCTACTTAACAGCACCTTTTTCATTTATCTTACCTCCCTTTTTCTTAATTTTTTATTCTGAAAATATGGTAAGATAAGAATGTTAACTCGGTATTTAAATAAAATTAAACTTTTTTAATATTTTAACATGAAAGGAGAAATAAGTATGGCACAAACTTTTGGTTTAATTGTAGGTAACCGAGGTTTCTTTCCTGATGAGTTAGCCAAAGAAGGAAGGAGTAAAATCCTGGAAGTTTTAGAAAAAAAAGGTTTTGAAGTAGTGGCTCCCAGCACCGAAGACACCAAATTTGGTACTATTGAAACCTGGGAAGATGCTCAGAAATGCGCCCGTCTTTTCGATGAAAACCGCCATCGCATAGAGGGAATTATCATCACTCTGCCCAACTTCGGCGATGAGCGAGCAGCAGCTCAAACTATTCGTCTCTCGGGGTTGAACGTCCCGGTTTTAGTACATGCCTTTCCTGATCAAATCAATACTCTGGATGTTCAAAATCGGAGGGATAGCTTCTGTGGTAAGCTTTCTATATGCAATAACCTGAAGCAATTCCAGATCCCCTTTTCTCTAACTTCTTATCACACTGAAGACCCTGATTCTTCAATCTTCGGAGAAGATTTAGAGTGGTTTGCGGGAGTATGTCGAGTAGTAAAGGGATTTAAAAACCTAAAAGCTGGAGCTGTTGGAGCACGACCTGCAGCCTTTAATACCGTTCGCTTCTCAGAAAAAATTCTGGAGAGCTATGGAATATCGGTAGAAACCATAGACCTCTCGGAAATAATCGGCAACATGAATAGATTAGATAACAATAATCTGAAAGTAAAGGGGAAATTGCAGGAAATAAAAGATTATATTGATACTGCTGGAATACCCGAAGAAGCGTTGGTCAAAATGGCTAAACTTCTCGTGGTATTAGAAGAATGGATTGAAGCTACCGGTGTATCCCTCTTTTCTTTTCAATGCTGGAATTCTATCGAAGAAAATTATGGCATCATGCCCTGTACAGTAATGAGCATGTTCAGCGAAAAATTAATACCCGCAGCCTGCGAAGTAGACCTGGTAGGAGGATTGAGCATGTATGCTCTGCAGCTCGCTTCTCAAAAACCCTCTGCTCTCGTGGACTGGAATAATAATTTTGGCGACGACCCCGACAAAGCCATTCTTTTCCACTGCAGCAACTTCCCCAAATCGCTTCTGCAGGGAGCCAGAATGGGATATGGCGACATCATCTCCTCTTCGGTTTCCAAAGAAAAAGCTTACGGGACTTGTTACGGAACTATACCTAATGGAGAGCTAACTCTGGCTCGCTTGGCTACCAATGATGAAGAGGGCAACTTAATATCTTATATAGCAGAAGGAGAAATCACTCCCGATAAGGTTAACACTTTTGGAGGAGTAGGGGTAGCAAAAATCGAAGACCTTCAAGATTTACTGAAATACATTTGCATCAATGGTTTTGAACACCACGTAGCTATTAGCTTATCTCAAAGCGGAGATATTTTGTCTGAAGCTTTTGAAAATTACTTAAGGATAGAAACGTACTACCACAACATTTATTAGCTTCCAGGGAGGGAAACCTCAGTTTCCCTCCCTATTTTTTTGTACCTTATTAAGAAATAGAAACTGGAGCGGTAGAGATAAACATACATTTCGGGTAGTAAACTATAAGCGAACCATACAGTACATAAAGTAGCAATAGGGAGGCGGATGTCACCTCCCCTACTCTTTTTTACCCAGTTATAATTAAAGTCACCAGAAAAATGAGGCTGCCTATAGTGGCTACATAAAGGGGGATGAATTGCTCGACGAAGCGTACCCAAAAAAGATGTAAACCAAACATAACCACTGCTCCAATGAAAATCCGATCAAATAAGTTAGTCTTCATAGGTAAAATCCGCATAATATCCTCCTAATCTTTCACCGCTCCAAAAGTAAGGCCAGTGATAATATGCTGCTGGGCTATACCAATAAACACCACAGCCGGAATTAAACAGACCATAGACACCGCCGCCATTTCACCCCAGTTAGTCCCAATCACGGTAACAAACTCAATTAAACCAGTAGTTATAGTCCGAGCTTTAACATTAGTCAAAATCGAGGCAAACAAATATTCATTCCAGGCAAAAATCCAGGTCAAAATAGCAGTAACCATAATTCCTGGTTTGGCCAAGGGAATAATTACTCTCACCAACACTCCCCAAATAGAACATCCATCGATCATGGCTGCCTCATCCAGTTCTTTCGGTATAGAATCCATCATCCCTTTCAAAAGCCAGATGGCAAAGGGGAGGTTAAAAATACAGTAAAGGATAATTAAACCAATTCTCGTATCTCTCAACCCCAGGCGACTAAATATCAAAAAGAAGGGAACAATAAAAACTGCCGCTGGAGCCATACGGTTGGTAATAGTCCAGAAAAAGATATTACTTGACCCGGGGATCTGAAAACGGGAAAAAGCATAAGTAGACATGACTGCTAAAACTATTACCAAAAGAGTATTACCGGTGGCCACAATCAAAGAATTAGCCAGATAGCGTCCGTATACATCTTGCAAGAAAGGACGGGTATAATTTTCACTATGAAAAGTAGAAGGGAAAAAATTTGGCCCAGAGAAAATTTCCAGTTTAGATTGAGCAGAGATTATAAATGTCCAGTAGATAGGAAACAGAGTAGCTATCGCTATTAAAATACACAAAACATAGATAAAAAAGAGCCGGAGTCCTTTTTTGCTAATTTTCATTTAGACTTCCTCCTGCGAGATGGAAATAAAAGTCAACAATAGCCAGCAGATAACTATGGTTAAATAAAGCAGAAAAAGAGACATAGCCGAACTGTATCCATAATTCATAGATCGCAAAACTTCTCTCACCAAATGGATACTGACAAAACGAGTAGCTGTTCCTGGGCCGCCACTGGTTAACATCCATACTTCATCAAAGACACGGAAAGTATCCATAATCCGGATAAACAAGGTAGTTAAAATCACTGGCCGAAGGAGAGGCAGAGTAATATAACGAAAAGTTTGCCAGCGATTGGCCCCATCTACCAAAGAAGCCTCATACGGGTCTTTGGGTAAAGAAGCCAATCCAGCCATAAAAGTTAAAATTACGAATGGAGTCCAATGCCAGACATCCATAAAAACAGTGGTGGCAAACGCCTGAGTAGCATTTACCCCGATATTATAGTCAACCCCGATTTTTCCCAAAAAATAGGGAAGTGGACCGACATCAGGATTAGTGAGTAATACCCACATACTCCCAATGCTAACGGGAGCCATAGCCAGAGGCAATGCCATAATCGTCCGAAAAACACCTTTACCTTTAAACTCATAAGTGAGGACATTGGCAATCAAAAGTCCTAAAGGTATTTCAACGAGACAGCAAATAGCCACAAAGGTAAGACCCAAGCTTAAAGACTTTAAAAAAGAGGCATCAAATACCAGTTTGCGGAAATTATCGAAACCGACATAAACCATTCCCGTCTTGGAAAACACACTGTATTTAAAAACACTCAAATAAATGACGTATATAACCGGGATTACCCCGATAAGAATCATTAAAATAAGTGTGGGGGATATTAACCCCCACACTTGAGTCTTTTTTACTCGCAAACTCTCTACCTCCTAATAGCCTAGCTCTTCCATTAATTCGTCAGCTTCTTTAGCTAAGTTATCCAGGCATTCTTCAGGAGAAACTTCTCCGGCCACTGCCCGGGAAATCCACTGGAGATAAAGCTCATTGAGTGGTGTTTGCATGGGTAGAGGAGGACATCCGGCAAAAAGATGACCCTTTTCCTGCATGACAGTGTAGTAGCCACCCATTGCTACATTTAATTCATCGATTATTGGATCTTCAAAGGCAGATTTCCTTACCACAGTAGTAGCTAATTCAGCAAACTCTGGCTGCCATTCTTTACGAGTACACCACTGGATGAAAAGCCAAGCAGCTTCTTTGTTTTTGGAGCAGTAAGGAATTCCCCAAGCTCCACCATCATAGTAACCGATGTATCCTTCGCCAGCTTCAGCTGCTTCCATAACACCCGGTTTAGCAGGTGGAATGTCAATTGCAACTTTGCCGATCACCACCGACCGATCGGGGTCATGAGCTAACCAACCTAAGTTTTCCATATAAAGGAACCCTTGGGCAATTATCCCGGTTCCAAACACAGCTGCTGCCTCATCCCAGGTATAAGTTCTGACTCCTGGAGGAGCATATTGTAACATGTCAACATACCAGCCAAGAGCTTCTTTCGCGGTATCGCTGTTTAGAGTGCCTCCATTTTCTACGCTGGTTCTCATATTTTCCAGATTTATTCCCCAATTGTATACACCCCAGGGAGGCCAAATAGTTTCACAAAGTTCATAAGCCAAACAAGGATGGGTCTTTGCTTGCGCTACGTGTCCATAAAGTTCTATACCTTTTTCTTTTCCGTATTCAGTGAAGAATTTAGCAATATCCTCGTATTGCTCCCAAGTAGTAGGAACAGCCAAGTCATATCCATACTTCTCTTTAAAAGCAGCTTGAATATCAGAATCATTGAACAAGTCCGTGCGGTAAATATAGGTCTTCAGAAAAGCTTCAAAGGGGATACCATAAAGTTCTCCGTCTTTGCCTTTAAAGTAATCAATAAAACTGGTAAAATCTGGAAGATCAAAATCAGGTTCAGTTAAATCAGCATTATCGACAAAAGGAGTTAAATCGGTTAGCCAATCTTGCTCCATGTAGCTGTAAACTGCATCCTGCTCCAGGTAGACAAAATCGTATATCCCGGCTCCCGCCTGCATGTCCTGAATTTCTTTATTATACATCTCATCCCAGGAGGTGGTTTCAAGCTCTACTTTAATTCCGGTTAACTCTTCAAACGCGGGAACAGCTATCTCTGCTATAGCTTTAGATGGAGGAGTGCTTTCCGACACACCGTGAATCACCACTCCTTTATAAGGCTCGGCTGCTTTTTTCCACCAATCAGGATTAGCTACCTGAGCAAAAACCATGGTAGGAACCAGCAGAAAACACAAAACAAAAACTACAGTTAATAAACGTCTTCTCACAAAAAATCGTCTCCTTTCTTTTTTGGTTCTTTCACAATCCCAAAAACTAAATAAACTTCTCCCATCTTAAAACCTTACTATCACCTCCCTCACCATATCGTATAGCCTCCATCCATAACCAGAACGCTTCCCGTAACATAAGAAGAAGCAGGAGAAGCCAGAAAAACACAGGGACCTTTAATTTCTTCCGGGTTACCCAGACGACCAAAAGGAGTAAGCTTTTTCCACAGGTCAGCATAATCAGGATATTCTTTCAAAAGGTCACCCACTAATTGCGTTTCCATGTAACCGGGAGCAATGGTGTTAACCCGAATATTGTAAGGAGCCCACTCGGAGGCCAGAGATTTAGTTAGCATAATTACTCCCGCTTTTGAGGAGTTATAATGAGATTGAGCCTGAGGAGTATTGACTACTAATCCCGACATAGAAGAAATATTTATAATACTCCCTTTTTTTCTTTTAATCATCTCTCTTCCCACTGCCTGGCAACACAAAAATACTCCATTTAAGTTGACGTCCAGAACTTTTTTCCAATCCTCCTCTGGCATTTCTTCTGCCTTCATCCATTGTCCCACCCCAGCAGAAGTTACAAGAATATCAATTTTGCCGAAACGCTCCAGAGTTTTCTCAACCATTTCCCCTACTTCTCCTTTTTTGGTAACATCAACGCAGAGAGCCAGAGAATCCACTCCCAAAGACTGAATATGAGAGGCAACTTTCTGAGCTTTTTCCAGATTCAAATCTGCCACTACTACCTGAGCTCCTGCTTCCCCTAAAGCGATGGACATTTGTTCTCCTAAACCTTGTGCTCCACCGGTAACAATAGCTACTTCTCCTTGCAGGCTAAAAAGATCTTTGACATTTGAGGGCATATTCTTATCCTCCTTATACTAAGAAAATTGCGTCAGGGTTTTGGTCGGGGCGAGCCGATTTGAACGGCCGACCACTCGCACCCCAAGCGAGTGCGCTTGCCAGGCTGCGCCACGCCCCGACCACATTTGTATAAAACGATTATAGGTAGAAGAACAAAGATTGTCAATGCTCCGGTGACTCGGGATTAATCACTTTTACTACAATTTCTCCTGGTTTTACCAATTGCAACCGCTCTCGAGCCAATTTTTCTACATACCAATCTTCGTCTAAGTATTCTCTCTCTTTTTCTAACCTCTCCACTTCCTCAGATAGTGCGCTTTCCCTCTTTTCTAACTCTTTCATCTCCCGAGCAAGGTCAAAATAATCTACCAATTTATTACTCAGGCGCAAGTTAAAAGAAAACAGAGAAAGCGCCAAGAAAGCGATGAACAGAAACTTCTCCCATCCCTTTTCAGTAACCGGAAACTTTGAAAACCTCTTTTCCTCGGAAAATAGCGGCATTATCCAGCTCTTCCTCGATTCTTAATAGCTGATTATACTTAGCTGTTCTCTCTGAACGACAGAGAGAACCGGTTTTTATTTGACCAGCGTTGCATCCCACCGCAAGATCGGCAATAGTGCTATCCTCAGTTTCTCCTGAGCGGTGAGAGATAACCGAGGTATATCCAGCTCTCTTGGCTATTTCAATAGTTTCTAAAGTCTCGGTGAGAGTTCCAATTTGATTTAACTTAATAAGAATGGAATTACAACATTTCTCCCGAATCCCCCGGAGTAACCTTTCTTTGTTGGTTACAAACAGGTCATCACCTACTAACTGCACCTTATCACCCAGGGCAAAAGTGAGCTTTTTCCATCCTTCCCAGTCTTCCTCGGCTAAACCATCTTCGATAGAAATGACAGGATAATTTTCTACCAAACGGCGGTAAAAATCAATCA
>DGDO01000013.1:0-9057 GCA_002385475.1 Candidatus Sordicultor fermentans
TATCACCATAAGTCAAGTGGTCAACAACAAACTGAGAATAAGAACTACTCTTTAACATAGCATCAATGTCTGGAGGGTTAGGGGGAATAAATCCTGCCTCCACAAATTTATACATTGAATACTCTTCAGCCTCTACTATATCTGCCACTGTGTCAGTAGGAATGGTAACTGAAAGTTTTTGTTCATGATCCCGCAGGTCATAAGCCAAAATTTCTATCTCTACATCGGGATGAAGCTTTTGATAGTCCTCGACTACTTTCTCATAAAAAGGCACCACCTCAGGAAAGCCACCCCACAGAGAAAGTTTTGTGCTCCCAAAGGCTACTGCACTACTCAAACAAACACACAACACCAGAATACCCACAATATCTAAAGTCATTTTACTCATTATCTTATCCTCCCTTATTCAATAAAGCCTTCCCTCACAAAGGTAAAACAATTTCTTTACCACTCCGTGCAGACTTATACACTGCTAAAACTATCTCCACCGACTTTCTTGCTTCCCAACCGTTTAATAAGGGCTCTCGGTTGTCGAGTATAGCTTCAATCATGTCCTTGATTACAAGTTTATGCCCTGCAAAACTCAACCCCTTTACCGGGTCACTGTAAGCACTACCGATTTCTCCTCACGTTTGCCCGGCTAATTTATCTTCTTCCCTCTTTTCAGAAAAATTCCACTTTTTGATAGTATCTTCTTCCACTACCACCCCCCCCTGTACTTCCATGAATTTCCAGATACTTGGGAAGACCAGGAAAAGTAGCGGTGCTTCCTACCAAGGTCCTTAAAGCACCATTAGCAAATCGTAGTACAGCCACTGCGGTATCCTCTACTTCAATTTCGTGCACCAATGTGTCAGTATAAGCATAAACACTTTTCACTGGTCCCATCATCCACTGAAGTAAATCAACTACATGGATAGACTGGTTCATCAAGGCACCTCCTCCATCCATTGCCCACATCCCTTTCCAATCGCTACTTTTATAGTAATCTTGGCTGCGATAGGTCTTCGCTCGAGCTTCTCCTAACACTAATTGGCCAAACCTTTCATTACATACTGCCTGATAAACCATCTGAAAAGCTTTAGTGAAGCGTAACTGAAAAACTACACCTAGCTTGACACCGGCTTTTTCGCAATCCTCGATAACTCTATCAATTTTTTCCAAACTAACATCTAAGGACTTTTCCACTAAAACATGCTTGCCAAAACTAGCTACTTCCATAGTTATCTCAGCATGAGTTCCACTTGGGGTACATATACATACTGCATCCACATCACTTCGATCAAGCAAATCGTGATAATCCTCATACCAATCTATTCTATATTTTTCTCCAAATGCCTTTGCTTCTTCTTTAATATTAGAAGATACAGCAACCAACAAAGCGCTATCAGACAAAGATTTTATAGCCTTAGCATACAATGGAGCAA
The DNA here is from genome assembly GCA_002385475.1 of Candidatus Sordicultor fermentans. Taxonomy (GTDB): domain Bacteria; phylum Atribacterota; class Atribacteria; order Atribacterales; family Caldatribacteriaceae; genus Sordicultor; species Sordicultor fermentans. The sequence goes on from DGDO01000013.1 coordinate 1,428, forward strand.
TGACTCCACAATCCACAATCCCGAAACACAGTTTATTCATAGTATTATTCCTAAGTTCTCTTTTATCTTCAGAATTGCTGCTCCTATGTTGTCTATGTCTCTTTTCGATCCCAAAAGTACATTTTAAGGTAACCACAATGCTTCCCAATAAGCCTTTTTCAGCAGAAGGGGATAAAAACAACTGGAATAATCCAACTCCCCCCCTATAAAAACCTTTAAAGCAAGGTTCTTTCTGAAAGCCATATCGAAACAAATCAGTTTGGTCCAAAGACACAAGATAGCCAATACCGTCTGGAATTCCTTCAGCTTGAAGTGCCGCAACAAACTTACTTTTATCCAATCCTTCAAAAGTTTGTGAATCGTACTTAAAAATATAAAGATGATAAGCATGACGACTAACCTCTGGATACTTAGCAAGAGGTCTAGCTCCATCTATTTGGTTGAGTAAAGTATCAAAGACGTTTGTACCCATACTTCACCTATCTTTCTTCCACAATTCTGGTAGAAAAAACAGGAATGAAATAAAATTCCTCAATATTACTCCACCCTCTCCAATAGTCACATTCTTGGAAGATTGAAAGCTAAAACACCCTAGATCACCCAGAACTCCAACTTTTTAGTTCCTCCACCCCAAATCCTGGGCTTGAGCAGCATCTTCAACCATAAACAGGCATTGCCTCTTAACAATGTCTATAATCGTACTCATATTGCAAGACTGATCACCAATATGCACAGCTTTAGTACAGGAAATTATTTTTTCTCCATATCAAAGGCAATAGGCAATAAATTTCTGGATCGATGTCAACAAAAAGTGGAATAGCATTAGTAGCCAATACTACAGTAGCAGCACTTATAAAAGCATAACGAGGAATGATAAGCTCATCTCCTTCACCTAAATCTAAGGCTTTTAGAGCTATTTTTATAGCAGCAAAACTTTTTTCAAATTCAGTTTTCTGTCTTCCACCAACTCCCCAAACCCGGCTTTCAAGAACCTCATTAAACTTTTGCCTTTCTTCCTCATCAAACACTGGCCATTGAGGATAAGAGCTCTTCCTTAACGGTTCTCCTCCGTTTATCGCCAAGTTCATCTTTTTTCCTCTACAATCCTATCTTTTTCTCTATCATTTGTAAGTACTCTACTGATTCCCGGTATTGCTCATCCAAGTCCGGCACTCTCCCTACATCCACAGCTACATATCCATCAAACCCATGCTTTTTTAAAGCTAAAAATACCCCTTCCCAGTCAACTGTACCTCTTCCCAGGGCTAAGTGTTCATTGGTTTTACCATCATTATCAGAAACATGGAGATAGAAAATTTGTTTTCCCAGCTTCTCTACCGATAGAGGTAGGATTTCTTTTTGGGCGTTTAAATGACCGGTGTCAAGCACTGCTCCAAAATTATCATCATTAACGTAATCCATAAGTCTCAAGATACTATCAGTATTACTGATAATTTCTCCCACTCGAGGTTCTAAACATAACTTAAGCCCGGCATCTTTCGCTTTTTGGTTAGCTACCTTGAAGGTTTCCACCACCACTTCCCATAACTCATTCCAGGAAAAATTGGGATCTACTTTTACCTGAAGCTTAAGACCAAAGTTAATCATATCCTTATAAGGAGCCTCTCCTACAAACTCAAGAGGTGGAGAAAAACTATCTAACTGAATAGTTTCACAGTCAAAGAATCGAGCAATTTCTATAGCTAAATCAAAAAGGTGTATAGCTTCTTCTCTTTTTTGTTTATCTAAACTCACTATATCGGGTAAAACCGGACAAAAATTAATTACCTGTAATCCTCTCTCTTCACAAAAAGCCTTCAGGTTTTCCTTTTCTTCATAAACCGCCCGCAAATTTTCCTCTCTAACTCCTTCCAATTCTACATATTTGAAACCTAACCTTTGCATATCCTCCAGCGCTCGATAAGTATCAGAAATAGAAGGAGGATAACCATATTTACTTATGGCATACAGCCAACAACAGCTAATTTTCATTTTTTCACTGCTCCTTCCCTTAAGTTGTCATATACTATTTCTCCTTGCACCATTGTCATTTTCACCTCCAAGTTAGAATCTAAAACCACGAGATCTGCATCTTTCCCTGGAGCAATAACTCCTTGACGATGGTCTAATCCCAAGAATTTGGCCGGGTTAAAACTTACCAGCTGCACCGCTTCCTCCAAGGGCAAACCCACGAGATGCACTAGGGTTCTTACTAGTAAATCCATAGTAGCTACGCTACCAGCGAAAGCACTGCGGTCTTTGAGTTTAGCCACTCCTTCTTCTACGATTACTTCCAACCCCCCGATTTTGTACTCTCCTTCAGGCATACCAGCCGCTTCCATCGCATCAGTTACTGCACAAACTTGACCCAATCCCTTATTTTTCAAAACAAATTGCATAAGATGAGAAGGAAGATGTTTCCCATCAGCAATCATCTCTACAGTAAGCTCATCCCGCAAAAGAGCAGATTCGATAACTCCCGCGACCCGGTAAAGGTTAATTCTCTGCACCCCGGACATAGCTGAATAAATATGGGTTACATGGGAAAAGCCATTTTCAATAGCTGAGAGTACCTCATCATAAGTAGCATCAGAGTGACCAATGGCCACCATTATCCCTGCTTCTCTCATTTTCCTTCCAAATTCTAAAGCTCCAGGAAGCTCCGGAGCTAGACTGATTCTTTTTATAGCTTCTTGATAAGAGAGGAACTTCTCTAAATCTTCTCGAGAAGGCACCCGCAGGAAATCTGGATTCTGAGCTCCCCTCTGACTTTTAGAAAAATATGGTCCTTCTACATGAGCACCCAAAATTCTTGCTCCTCCAGTAGGAGAAGAGCCTATTTCTCGGATAGCATCCAATGATCGAAAAATTCGCTCCAGGGGTGCAGTAGTAATAGTAGGACAAAAAGCAGTAGTTCCTCCTCGAGCATGGGAGTGCGCCATAACTTCAAGTGCCTCACGAGTCCCTTCCAAGCAGTCAGCTCCTCCTCCGCCGTGGACATGGATATCTATGAATCCAGGACTCAGATAAAACAATCCTTTCCCATCTATTATCTCCATATCTTTTTCAGCTTTGATTGCGCCTTTTTCTCCTATTACCCCGATTTTGTTTTCTTTCACCAGCACCGAATGATTTTCAAGTATTCTAAAAGGAGTAAGCACTCGAAATTTTTGAAACAAAATTATTCCCATTCACAATCTCCTTTTCATTGAAGGACTTTTTCTAGCACCAAAGCTCCTGCTCCAATCAGATTCTCGTTATCCCCTAAAATAGTTGGTGCCACTTTTACTGAATTTTTTAACTCATCAAGAAGTCGAGACTGTAAACTTTCCAAAAGAGGCCTCATCAATAACTCCTCAGCTCTCGACACTCCTCCTCCTACAACTATTAACTCTGGATTATAAAGGTGAACCAGGTTAGCAATTCCGATCCCCAAGTAGTAGCCAGCTTCCCGGTAAATCTGAAGCGCCGTTTCATCTCCCAACCGAGCTGCTTCTTCCACAGTTTTGGCAGTAATTTCAGTCTCGTTTTCTACTACTTCCCAAATCTTACAGCTTTTATTGTTTAGCGCTATTTTTTTCATTCTCTCAGCAATCGCCCGACCCGAAGCCAGAGCTTCTAGACACCCTCGATTGCCACAATGACAGAGTGGCCCAGCTGGCTCCAAAGTCATATGACCAAATTCACCAGCATATCCATTACTCCCCCGGTAAAGCTGACCACCAAAAATGAAATTAGCGCTGATGCCAGTCCCTACACGCACATAGATAAAATTCTCTTTCCTTAAACCATTTCCAGCATGTTTTTCCCCCAAAACTCCCACTTTTCCAATATTATCTATGTAGATAGGAATATCAGGAATTTCCCTCCTTAATAGGCCTTCCATAGGAACATTTTTCCATCCCAGATTTACCGACCGCTTTACTATCCCATCTTCCACCAAACCAGTAATTGCTATTCCTATCCCCAATATTTTTTCATCTGATATTTCTTTAGTTAAATCTTTTACTAAAGCAGCAATCTCTCTAATAACCCCAAACTCGGAGGAATCTAGAAGGCTTTCCTTGCTTTTTTTGATAATAGTAAGATCCAAATTCATCAAAGAAGCAGCAATAAAATCGCCTTCTATCTCTATCCCTACTACTAAAAAAGAGTCAGGATTAAACCGCAAAAGAACTGGTTTTCTTCCTCCTCGCGATACCCCTTCTCCTATCTCTTCCAGCACTCCTTCATTAATGAGTTCATTAACTAAAGAAGATACAGTAGTAGAACTTAATCCAGTTAAATCTGCTATCTCTGCTCTAGAGAGAGGACCCTGATATTTTGCTAACCTTAAAATAGCTTTTTTATTCAAATCTCTTAAAAATTTTTGATCTCCTACTTTCATACGCTTATGAAAACATAATTTTAAAACTTTGTCAAGAATCTTTATAAAGTTTCTTCCGTATCCCTTTATGAGGTCGTTTGTAGTTATTTTGTGATGATGTCGCCTCTAAAATCCCCAAGGAAATATCTCTTTAGTAATAAAAACGAGAGAATGAAGAGTAAGTCCGGTGAAAAAAAATAAAGAACTTCCTATAAACTCCGGCAAGAGAATATACTGAGACCCACAAAAGCCAGACACACTCAGAGTATTGAGGTTATAAAGAACAACACCTAAGAAGGAGGGAAAAGCATGAAACAAAGAAGATGAGCTGCAGAATAAAAGGGTAGATGGCCACTTTTCTTAAAATTTTTTTCTAAAAACTCTCAAGCGACCATCCTCTTTCTGCGTAGATAAAATCAAATAAATATTTTAATAGTTTTAATCTCCCAGGGACTAATACTTGTGCACAAGCAGCTACCTTCTATCGCAATATTTCCTTCTACTTTCTCTTCTAATAAATTGACCTCGTAGGCCTCTTTTACGCTCATTGGAAAATTTATCCTGGCATCCTGGGAAGGTGTTCCCTCAGTTTCAAACAATCGCAGAATATATGCATCATCATCTTCTGCCTTTTTAAGAGCTGACGCATAAACATGATCTGCATTATATATTTCCACAAAGGAGCTGCTTTCCTCATATATTCCCTCATGGGACTTTATTGCCACAGCACCTAAAGCATAATTTAGCTCATACCCTCTCCTCCAGGCCCGGGAAGTTTGCCAACTACCCTTATAAGTATAGATGCTATAAGTCACTTCCTGATTTTCTTCTATCCACATATTCTCCGGAGTATCATAGGTCGAATATTCATCGCCAGCTTTTATGTGGTAGTAGGAATGCTTTACCAAGCTGGACCTTAATACTCTTTTCCCGGTATCTTTCCCCACTCCCGAGCTACATTCCCTTAAATCAAATCCATTTCTACCGTCATTGCTTAAGATGAGACCAATCTGATTAGAGACATCATCTATAGCCACCCATTTTTGGGCTGGCCATTCATATTTACTCTCCTCATATTCATTAGAAGGTACAGGGGGCCTTTCATAAACTCCATAGGGTATTTCGCCAAATACTTTCGTTGACTCGGCATTATAGTTGACCGGGACTCGCAACTTAACCAGAGTATCCATTCCATACCAGCTATATTTAAATTTAATATCTATCTTTTTAATGTCTTTATATAATATTATGCTTTCTCTTATCTCTGATATCTTAGGATCTGACCTACCTTGGCCATCAAAATCTTCATTAAAATACCTGTAAGTTATATTAATTTGGGTGGAAAGGGAGTCATCATAAGTTACCTTAACGCTCTCAGGAACAAGTAAATCAGTAACATCCCTGTGAATATAATCCTTCCCGATATTCCAGGCGCTCCAATGGCTCGGCTTGTTCATAAACACCTTTAAACCCACTGCCTCCCCATCGGGGATAAATTGATAACCGAGTTCCTTATCAAACAACCCGGTAATAGAACCATCTTGATCAACTTCTAATCTATAAAAAGGGCTTTCAAATACCTGTTTGCTCTCTAAGTTGGTGCTTTTTATGACTTCATCTCCATCGCTAAATTTATAATAAAAAACCTGGTAGCCCAGAGAAGGTAAGGAATCGGCATAGAAAGTCAAATATTTGTTTCCGTTTTCTTCCTCAATTCTAGAGGAGATTTTTCTTCCCCTAGAATTGAATACCTCTACCGGACCTGCTTCCCACTTGAAGTGCAAGATATCCTTCCTCTCCCAAGACAGGGGATTAAATACTACAATGGCACCATCACCAAATCCTTGAGTTTTTACTTTAGTAGCAATGAACTTTAATGCATCATTGGTAACATTCTCGGCAAAACCTATCACCTCATTTAATTGGTCCTGGGCATCTTTATAAACAGGTACTATCGCACTTCCAGGTAAAATGTCGTGAAAATGGTTGAAACATACCAATTTCCATGCCTGATTAAAGTTACTCAATTTGACTCCTTCGACCCAGCCTGCCTCGGGTTTATCGAATAAGTCTGTATCCGGATAACCATGGCCCAGCATCCGGGCAAAGGAGGAATAAATTTCAGAGATTATCAGCATATTTTCTGCTTTTCTAACCATCTTTTTGATGATGCCTTTAGAGGTATATGTCCCCCGGTGCGTTTCCACATATAGCTCATCATCCCACACCGGTATTAAGCTGGTGTCATAATTTTTCTCCAGAACGTCAAAAAAGTCATTTGCTGTAGAAATAAAGTAACCGTGTTTTCCCGCTAAAGCCATGGCCGCTTTTATTTCCTCTTCGGTGGGACCTTCTCCATGGTCACCTTTCCCCACCAGAATAGCCATATCGTTTATGTATTTATCATCAAAATACTTAGCTATGTCCACACTATTTCTGGTATTAAATATTTCATTTTGGTGCTCTGGTAATAATAACCTGGCTTTATTAAAATCAAATTCCTTTTTAAGTTGAGAATCTTCAAGATTAACCGGATCTTGATTGCATCCCAAGGGAGTTTGATAAGAAAGAAGCTCCGATCCATCGGGGCTTCTCCATTTGAAAACATAAAAAGGAAAATGTGCTTTATCAGTATCTGATATCCACATGAGCTTTGTAGTAGTGAAATACTCCGCGCCACTCTTTTTATATATCTGAGGTAAAGAGTGGGGAAAACCAAAACTGTCTGGTATCCAGACCACTTTATAATAGGGTAAATCTCCAAATGTATCCCTGAACCATCTAACTCCATACAGGCGCTGCCTTACTAGACCCTCTCCTGAAGCATTATTCAAGTCTGGCTCTATCCAGTTGCCATCTACCGGTATTAATTGACCCTGTGCTACCTTTTCCACTATTTGATTAAATATGCCTTCATCAAAAATTTGTCCTTGTGCTAGGGGGATAGCGTATTTACCAATTATCTTCATCCATTCATAGAATTGAGGGGAACTATAATGAAATTTATATTGAGCGTATTGATTCATAAATTTTATATTGTGATTTAACGTTTTATCTACTACCCATACTGTTTCTGGCCACTGCCAGAGCCACGCAGCGTCAGTGTGAGACTGCATCCACAAATATTTATTCCCTAATTCTGCCATTTTATTTCCTCCTTGAAAGCTTTCATTTCTCCTCTTTTTAGTTCTTGGATCTCCAGTAGAGCAATGTCTTATTACTCCCTTCGTCACCCCAGCAACTTTCGAGCCGTTTTTAGCCTGC
>DGDO01000013.1:9280-27010 GCA_002385475.1 Candidatus Sordicultor fermentans
CCCTGAATGTATTTATCAGGGGTCTATATTATTTACTAAGAACAAGAACATCTGGATTCCCGATTACTGATTTCGGGAATGATGGAGGAGAACAATAAGGGGGTGAACCCCCTTTATAACCCCCAAAAAAACTTAAAAACCCAAGATTACTGAGGGGAGAAAAAGCCTCCCTCAGTGGATTCCCGATAAAAGGGCTCGGGAATGACAAGTAAGATAGGACAAAACTCGAGATCACCACGTAAATGAAACTACGAGTTCTCAATAACCATATTCAAAACAAATATTACCGTAAGTTTTGCAGTCAGCTATACTCCTCAAGGAAGAAAAACAATTTTCCCTCCTTCTCCTTTTGCTGCCTTTTCAAAAGCTATTTCATAATCCTCTAAGGAAAAACGGTGAGTTATGACCGGGTCTACTTTCATTTTCCCCTCTACCAGTAATTTTTCTGTTTTTTCCCAGGTATCCCAGATTTCTCTTCCAAAGAAACCATAAATCTCTGCTTCTTTAAATACTATATCTGGAGACACTCTCACTTCTAAGGGGTTAGTAGATTGACCCAGGATGAGAAGCTTGCCCCCTACCCGGAGGTAATCCAGCGCCTCACGCAAAGCCGAAACATTTCCTGAAGCCTCAATCACCACTCCCGGTCCTTTTCCCCAGTCTTGGGTTAACTCTTTTATTCTCTCTTTAACCTTTTCCTTCTCGGGATTCAAGAGATAGTGAGCACCCATAGCTTCAGCAATTTTCAGCCTCTCTTCATTCACGTCCACAGCGATAATTTGACCCGCCCCCATTACATGAGAAAAGCCTATAGCAAATTGACCAATAGGGCCACACCCCACCACCACTACCGCTTCTTTTTCTACTTTTCCTTTTTCTACTGCCCGGTAAGGTATCCCCATAGGCTCCAGCATGCAGCCTTCTTCAAAAGTAAGAGAGGAAGGGATTTTTCTGGTAGATACCTCGGGAATAACCGCATATTCAGCAAAGCACCCGTTGATATTATGACCGAAAAGCTTCATATTTTCACAGGTATGAGGTCTACCATGAGTGCACTGCCAGCACTGACCACAGGGAATATGAGTCTCTGAAGCCACCTTATCCCCCAATCGAATACTTTTCACTCCTTCTCCCACTTCCACCACTTCTCCTGCACACTCATGCCCGGGAATAAAAGGGAGAGAATGAATTATACTTTGAGCGAAAGAATCCCATTTATATATTTTTATATCTGAGCCACAGATAGCCGCTGCTTTAATTTCTACTAAGACTTCTCCCTTCCCTGGCCGGGGAACTTCCATCTCTTTCAATTCCAATCCTTTTTCTTTCCTGATTTTAACAATAAGCTTTCATGTTCATTCCTCAATCATATTTCTGGTAAAACCCGATAAAGCTCTCCCACAAAAGAGGAAGATTTTCCCCTTCCACCCGGACTTTTACCTCATTAATCTTTTGTAAACCCGGAAATCCTTCCATCTTCTGTGCTCCCTCTTTTTCGAAAAACTCCACTTCTATAGAATAAGGAGGGTCTATTCGAAAAGGTGAGAATCGATTAATATTTTCCGTTGCTTTTTTAGCTTTTTCTTTTATTTCTTTTCTGGTTAACTCCAGAGGTAAACACAGAGCGCTATGCTCATTTATAGCGTATTTTACCGTTGCCGTTTCTATTTCTCCCAGAAGATTTTCAGCCTCTTTTACTCCTTCTGAATCTCCAGTAACTAAAATCAGTGGCACATGATAATAACCGGCCATTGCTGCTTCCATGCCTATCTCTCCCACCAGAATTCCGTTCAAATAGATGGCCTTCATAGAATGGTCATAAGAATGGGTCAACAACCCTCCTGGAGCTTGAGCCATGGCATGAAACCCCACCATCATTACTCCCTTTATTTTCTGGTAGAGCTCAGGAAAAAAGGGGTAAATTTTGCGTGGTTTTCCCATCACCACCTTAGCCCGGGGATGAATTTCCTCCAGGTTCAAGTTTAAACCAGAATAGTGCATATCAAAAATTATAACTTCATCCGCTCCCCCTTCTATTGCTCCTTCCACCGCTCCACCTACATCAGAAATAAGGTAGTTTCTTGCTTCATGGTAAAGAGAAGCACCGGGCTTAGCCTGCTGCTCATTATCCACCACTCCCGAGGCCCCTTCCAGGTCAGCAATTAAAAGAATTTTCACGAGATTAACCTCCTACTATGAATTATGGTATAACCCTTATGTGAATGGGTTTTACCCATTCACATCGAAACCGGTAAGACAGGAGGACTCCACTTTACCCGAGCTAAAAACCTCTTTAAGAAGCTTGCCCCATGCCTTATCCCAAAGCCTTTAACGAAAGTATACTCACGCATCAAGTCTTTATCAAGTTGAATATCTACCAGACTCTCCTTCCTATCTGGCTACCATACCTCGATTATCAGCTCTTTCTTTATTCCCTAATTTCGCAAAGTTCCTTCATAAAAACCAAAACTGACAAAAGATACCTTTATCACTACTTGCTTTCTGGCTCTTGTCTTCTAATCTATTATGTCCCCCAAAAGAGCTAAAGAAACTCTCTGTAAAAAGCTGTTCTCGCTTAACCTACAAACTTATGAGAGTTATTCTTTTCATGCTTTACCCATAAAGCTTGTTTCCTGGTAGAGAAAATCTCTTTGAAAGAATATTTGTCTTCCCACCGATTATTCTATTATTCTCAAGCACGATGTCAACTCCAATTATTGACACATGTTCTCCAGACCAAACTCGCAATCCCAGTTAATCACTTAATTCTCAAAGAATAAAGAGATGTTATCCTTTTAGGTAGATTTACCATTAAGATTTAAAATTACTGCTTGATCGCTCCTCCGGTTAAACCAGATATAAACTGCCTTTGGAAAAAGATAAAAGCAATAAGAGGAGGAAGAGAAGCAATAACTGACCCGGCAAACAAAGGCCCCCAGCGGGTCTGATATTGACCCACGAAAAGGGTGAGAAAAGCTGGAATCGTCTGCATTTCCTGGGAAGGAAGATAAGAAAGAGCGAACATCAGTTCCCCCCAGGCAAATATAAAAGCGTAAATTGCCACCGCAGCGATACCAGGAATAGCCAGAGGAAAAATAACCCTGACAAAAGCTTGTATCGGAGTACAACCATCTATCATAGCTGCTTCTTCCAGCTCTCCAGGGATCCCCTGAAAAAAATTTCTTAAAATCCATATTCCAATCGGGGTAGTAAAAGGAAGGTAAGATATCATCATTCCTAAATGAGTATTTATCAAACCAAGTCGCCTGAATATCACAAAAAAAGGGATAACAAAGGTAACTTGAGGAAACATTTGACAAACTAAGATAGAGAGAAGCAGAGGTCTTTTTCCTCTAAAAGATAGCCTGCCAAAAGCATAAGAAGGTAAAGCAGCTATCACAATAGTCAAAACAGCAGTCCCTATTCCAATAACCAAACTATTTAGAAAATACCTCAGAAAATCTAATCGGATGACGTAGCCATAATGTTCCCAGGTAACCTCAGAAGGCCAATAAATAATGGGAAAGTGATAAATATCAGGATAAGTCTTTAAGGAAGTAATAACTAACCAAATGAAAGGGAAAGCCACAATCAAAGCAATAATAGATAAAACCAGATAAAGAATCCATATCTTAATTTTTCTCATTTCTCTTCCTCTCGAAGTAAATAGCGAGTATAGACCACAGCAAAGACTAAAATCACCAAAAAAGTGAAAGTAGATAAAGCGGCTGATCCAGAAAAATCCATAAAGCGGAAAGCTTTACGGTAGGCAAAAGTCACTAAAGTATCAGTAGCATTGGCTGGTCCTCCTCCGGTCATGGTAAAAATTAATGGAAAATAATTGATAGTCCACATAACAGTGAGCATAACTGTGGTTAAAATAAAAGGGCTGATTAAAGGAAGAGTGATGAACCTAAACTTCTGCCACGTAGAAACTCCATCTATACTTCCTGCCTCATATAGATCTTTGGGAACTGTTTGCAAAGCAGCTAAATACAGCATAGCCGAGATTGGAAATCCTTTCCAAACATTGGCGATAATTACTGCTAACTTAGCCAAGTTAGGTTGACCTAACCAGGGTAGATATGTGTTAATCAATCCCAATCTTACTAAGATGTCGTTAAATACCCCATACATATCGTTGTACATCCATTTCCACGCCACAGCAGCCACAATATCTGGAGTAGCCCAGGGGAGAACCAGAATTATTCCCCGGAATATAGCTCTTCCCTTTAAAGGCTGGTTCAGGAGTAGAGCCAACCCTAAACCAATCACAAACTGAAGTCCCACACTGGCCGCTACCCATATACCAGTATTACCCAGAATCTTAAAGAAGAGAGGATTTTTAAACAAATTCTTATAATTTTCTAAAGAGAGACCAGATTCAGTTTGAAAACTCTGGTAAAAATTGGTGTACAAAGGATAAGCAATTAACAAAAGTAGCACCAAAAAGTAGGGAATAATAAAAAGGAATGCTGGTTTTTGAGTTAGAGATTTAAAATAGGAAGCCACGTTTGACTCAGAGAGGGGCCACAATAGGGCCGGCCCCTCAACTTAGAATTCTCACTCATTTTCCCAATATAGCATTTACTTCGTTATCCGCCCATTCGATAGCCTCTTCAGAAGTCATTTCTCCAGTTAAAACTCTTTGAACCATAGACTGTATAGCATGGGATACTTCTGGCCATTCGGGAATGGGTGGTCTCACTTTAGCATAGGGGAAAGTATCCAGAATTACTTTCCACTTAGGATCCTGAAATTGGGGGACATCGCTACATACATCTATCCGAGTAGGCATAGGCCCTCCATGCTGCTCAATCCAGTACACCCACACATCATAACTGGTTATGTACTTAATAAACTCCCAGGCTATTTCTTTATTCTGAGAAGTAGCTGATATAACTGAAGCCCAACCTCCCAAAACACTGGCTGGTTCCCGGAGATAAGGATGAGTTGCTACCATATAGTTACCTTTAATCTCAGGATTAGCCAATTCGATCAAGGGGAACGACCATGGACCTCCGATAGCCATAGCGATCCTGTTTTGGGCCATCATGGTGCGATAGTCATCTTCAGTGTAACCAGGGGTTCCTGGAGGAGATACCTGATGCTTGGTGTAAAGATCGGTATAAAACTTCAAAGCTTCTAATCCCTCACTAGTGTTAAAGGCTGCTTGACGGTAATCAGAAGTTAAAAGTTCTCCTCCTGCACCAAAAAGAAATATCATATAACCCAGGGTAGTTGTCTCACTCATAGCTCCCGACACACCATATCCATATTTCATCTGACTGGCATCAGTAAGAAGTTTAGCGTATTCCAAGAGCTCATCCCAACTCTGAGGAGGATCATCGGGGTCTAAGCCTGCTTCTTTAAACATGATTTTATTGTAGAGGAGCAACCGACAGTCAGTATACCATGGAAGGCCGTACTTTTTTCCTTCGTAAGTAACTGTAGGCCATAGGTTCTCCCAAATTTGGTCAACACCTTCCCAACTGGCTAACCAATCGTCCAATGGTTCTAACCACCCCTGGGAGGCAAAAGTGGGAACCCAACCCCCAAGATCAGCAAAACAAACATCTGGCGGTTCTCCTGCCTCATAAGCAGTTACTAAGCTATCATAATAAACCTCAAACCCAATGAGCCGGTATTCAACGTCAACCCCAGATTGCTTCTCAAAGTCTTCTACAATCTTAGCCCAAGTTTCTTCCTGTTCTACCACATGCCCGCCTATCCAAACCACTAATTTTTCCTGAGCACCACCCACAGAAATCAAACCAAATAGAAAACAAACGGTCATCAAAATGGTAATTAAAGACTTGCGATACATTTTTTTCCTACCTCCTCATGTAATAGTTTGATAAGTCATACCATCCCCACCTCGAAAATTAATATTACTTTCAGGGTATTTCCCAGTTATCATGTGGCCGGAAGCTAGATAGAGGCAATAAATTGTGCTTTCGCAACTTTCTTCAGAAAACCTAAAAGTCTATTGCCCCGGTTGAGGCGCATCCAGTTAACAATAAATACCTTACTTTGCTCCTATCCTAACAGAAATAACAATGAAAATCTCCACGGATTATTAGGTAAGAGAGGGTTGATTTTGCTTCTGGCTGCAATATTTAAAAATAAAATGGGTAGCAAGTAAACAATTATGTATGCTTCTTTAATCTGAAGTAGGCATCTAAACTGGCGATTTTGAAGGTTTTGAAGGAGAAGATAACCGTTAGCCTGATTAATACTATATGCTATCTTGTCAAAAGCGCTAACTACTTGCAATTAAACAGCGAGAGTGCTAGTGTTCCTAGCGCCTAAAACACCACGAAATTAGGATACTAGTACAAAAGGAAACCACTGATCTTTTCAGGAAATTAGCATGACCGGTTTTTTGTCTTACTAAGTATAAACCAGAGCTTATTAGAAAGGAGCTGATAATTACTATTTAATTTTCAAGGTACGTATGGCATTTAGCCTGAACCTGACTTTTAACCTCTCACTTCTTTCCTGATGAAATGTTTTTCTCTCCAGTAATATTCTATTATTCTCAAGCACGATGTCAACTTATTAACGGAATTTTTTCCCCGACCGTTGGCAGGACTCTAAGGGATATCTCCCTCCTCCAGAGAAAAATTTCTGCAGGGGCAAGCCTATGTATTCTCCTTTTCTGATAAGAGCAGCTTGCACCTTTATCTTATACCGCAGGCTGCTCTTATCAATCATCAATCATCAATTATCAATTATCAATCAGGCTCCCAAAAAAAGCTTCAATTATAAAATAGCTTGAGGCAGCTCCCGGGTCAATATGACCTCGGCTCCTCTCTCCCAGGCGGCTGGAGCGACCACGCTTGGAGACCAAATCTTTAGTAGATTCCATACCTTCCTGAGCTCCTTCAATTGCCTCCCGGAGCATCTCCTTCAAGGATTTTCCTTCCTCATAAGCTTTCTGAAGAGCTAAAAAAGAAGGATAAATGGTATCGTACATAGTTTTATCCCCTAACTCTACCTGTCCCCTCCTTTTTATCCCTCCAGCAAAAGCCTCCCACATCTGGACTAAATCTGCAGGGGTAAGCTCTTCTTTTCCCAGTACTGCCTTTCCAGCATCCATAAAAGCAGTGCCGTAAAGAGGACCCATAGCTGCACCCCCGGAGAGAACTATAGATTTCCCTACTGCTTGTAAAAGCTCACCGATATCTCTTTTCTCTTCTGGGAATTTATCTACTATCTCTTGAATCTTATGAAAAGCATTACAAACACTCTCTCCATGGTCAGAATCACCAATGGGGGAATCGAGGTCATTCAAATATTGGCGATTCTTTTCCAGGTTTTCCACTACCTTATGCAAAGCATATTTTACTTTCTCTATAGATATAGATTGGGACATAATTTCTCTCCTTCAGTGCTGAACAAAATGTATTCCATCACAAGGAGCATCTATCAATCTTTTTAGTTCTTCATCCATCTTAGTTAGGGTTACTGAAAAGCCTCCCATCTCTAAAGAAGTAAAGAACTCTCCCATATAGGTACGATGAATTTTTATTCCATAGTCAGAGAGAATTTGGGCTACTTTACGGAAACAAATATACATCTCTAAAAGAGAGGTAGAGCCTAAACCATTAACTAAAACGGTAACTTCATCTCCTCTTTGGAAGGGAAGGTCTTCTAAAACCTGGCGAGTGAGAAGTTCGGTAACTTCATCGGCACTCATCATTTTCGTTCTTTTAATCCCTGGCTCGCCATGATGTCCCACTCCGATTTCCATTTCCTCTTCTCCAATCTGAAAAGAAGGTTTTCCAGTAGTGGGTAAGATACAAGGAGTATGAGC
This sequence comes from Candidatus Sordicultor fermentans, assembly GCA_002385475.1. GTDB lineage: Bacteria > Atribacterota > Atribacteria > Atribacterales > Caldatribacteriaceae > Sordicultor > Sordicultor fermentans. The sequence continues at coordinate 17,100 of DGDO01000013.1, forward strand.
TACCCCCATACTACGAGTGTTAAACACTGCTCTTTCTCCTACTTCTTTAATCTTTTTCAAATCTGCTCCTTCTTCAGCCAAAGCTCCTGCTACTTTCCAGAGTATTACCTCTCCGGCTACTCCTCGCCGGTTATCCATTCTCTCTTTGGGAGAAGACGCTACATCATCATTAACTATGACACTTTCTACTTCTATTCCTTCTGATTGAGCTAACTCTTGAGCCATACCAAAGTTCATCACATCTCCAGAATAATTTCCCAAACACAGAAGCACTCCTTTTCCGGCATCGGCAGCTTTAATAGCTTCATACACTCTCTGCACCGGAGGAGCAGCAAAAATATCTCCCACGGCTACAGCATCCACTAAACCCCTCCCAATATAGCCAATGAAAGCAGGTTTATGTCCTGAACCACCCCCAGTAACTATTCCTACTTTCCCTGTAACTGGAGCGTCTTTTCTTACCAGAACCCTTTCAGTTTCTAATCTCTTTACCTTATTCTGGTTAGCTATTACAAAACCTTCTAACATCTCCTCAATTAAGTTTTCTGGTTGGTTAATGAATTTTTTCACTTTCATTCCCCCTTGAGATATTTATTTTCTATCTCCTTGATTTTAGCTACCTTAGGAAGAGACCGCCCTCCTTGAAACTCACTTCCTAACCAGGCATCTACTAACATTTTAGCTAACTCTGGCCCTACAATGTGTCTTCCCAAAGTTAAGACATTGGAATTGTTACTCTTTTTAGCTCTTTCTGCCGAATAAATATCATGAGCACAGGCAGCGTAAACTCCCGGAATTTTATTAGCCGCCATAGCCATACCGATACCTGTTCCACAGATTAAAATTCCATACTGATATTTCCCTTTGCTTATTTCCTCCCCCACCTCTCGGGCTACATCAGGATAATCTACCACCTCGTCTTCAGAGTTAACTCCTCGATCTGCAAACTCGATATTTTTCTCCCTGAGATGCTCCACAATAACTTTTTTTAAAGGATATCCAAAATGGTCAGAAGCAATAACCAGATACAAAAATAACACCTCCTCTTACTTCAAATAATTTCTTTTTGAAGAGAAACAAAATCAGGATAAAAACCCCGGAGCACCTGATAGAGAGCTCGGTATTTTTCAAAAAGAGTTTGATACAGTTGAGAATTTCTCTTATCAGGTTGATAGTGCTCTACTGGCTGAATAAAATTCTCACAAACTTCGGAGAAAGAGGCAAAAGCTCCCGTCCCCACTCCGGCAATGAAAGCTGCTCCAGTGGAAGCAGGGTCTTCTATGTTAGTGGTTTCCACTTCCATATCCATCACATCAGCCATAACCTGACACCACAAAGGACTCCGGGCTGCGCCTCCAGAGAGAGTTAATTTCTGAGCAGTCAAAGAAAAGCTCTTTAGTATCTCTACTGATTCTCTTTGAGAGAAAGCTACTCCTTCAATCACCGAGCGAATCATATGACGAATATCATGTTCATAGCTTAAACCGAAAAACACCCCTCGAGCATTGGGGTCAGAATGAGGAGTTCGCTCTCCAATGAGATAGGGAAGAAAAACTAACCCTTTACTTCCCGGGCTTACTTCTCCAGCTAAGGAGTTCAATTTATCAAAGCTCAAATCTTTGTCTAACTTAGCTAAGGAGTTAAATAGCCACTGATAGGAGCCGCCAGCAGCTAAAGTACAACCCATCAAAAACCATTTTCCAGGAATAGAATAGCAAAAAGAATGCAGCCCTCGATTTTGATGGTCCATTTTGGCTTCTTCAGTTTGGGCCATCACCACTCCGGAAGTTCCCAAAACACAAGAAACAAGCCCCGGATGTATCACCCCTAATCCTATTCCTCCAGAAGACTGGTCTCCTCCTCCCCCTACAACTGGAATACCTTCAGGAAGACCAGTCTCTAAAGAGGCTTGAGGGGTAACATAACCGGTTATCTCTGGAGACTCAACCACCTGGGGTAAAGTATCCCGGTTAATCTCAAAGAGGTCTATCATCTTCTCTGACCAGCGGCGATGAGCCACATCAAACAAAAAAGTGCTGGAAGCATCGGATACCTCAGTTGTGAAAGCCCCAGTCAGTTTAAGTCGTAAAAAATCCTTGGGAAGAAGCATTTTAAAAGTCTGAGAAAGCGCTGGGGGTTCATGTTTTCTCAACCATAGAATCTTGGGAAGCCAATAACCGGTGAGAGGAGTGTTAGCAGTATATTTTAAAAGCTCTTCCAGGCTCACCTTTTCCTTTATCTCTTCTATCTCCTGGTAACTTCTCTGATCACACCACAAAATGCAGGGACGCACTGGATTACCTTTTCTATCCAGTAGAACCAAGCCTAACATCTGACCCGACAACCCGATAGCCGATAGTTTATCTAAATCTCCAACCCGGGACCTCAGCTGGGAAATTAACTTACAGAATCCCTTCCACCAATCTTCAGGATTTTGCTCGGCACTAAAAGAATCAGGGTAAGATACTGATAACTCTACCGATTCCCGGAGAATAGAGTGAGTTTCCAAGTCTAAAAGAGAAGCTTTAATAGAAGAGGTCCCCAGATCCACTCCTAAAATATATTTTTTACTCAAAGGTAGCTCCTCCTTTAGTAGTAAAGAATCCCTCCGTCTACATTGATAGCTTGCCCTACTATGAACTCTGATTCGTCGGTACACAAAAAGATGGTTAATCCTACCATATCTTCTGGAACACTGATTCTCCCTTTAGGAGTCATCTCAATAAACTTCTTTCGTTTCTCGGGGTCATCCAGATTCACTTTACCTAACTCTGTCTCTACTACTCCGGGACAGATGGAGTTAACATTTACATTATAAGGAGCCATTTCCCGAGAGAATGCTCGACTAAAGTTCATAACCGCTGCTTTAGTAGCAGCATAAGCAGCTTGATACTTATCACCATTTTTAGCTCCAATAGAAGCCACATTTACTATCTTTCCGTATTTCTGCTCCATCATCACCTTACCTATTGCTTTACACATAAGGAAAACACTTTTGGCATTTACTGCAAATATCTTATCCCAGTCTTCTTCTCGGTAATCAACTACCAATCCGGAAATCATAATTCCCGCATTATTAACTAAGATATCTATTCTTCCATATTCTTCTAAGGTAGTATCCCGCAAAAGTTCAGCTGTCCTCCACTGGCTTACATCACCAGCAAGGAAAAGCGATTCCCTTCCATATTTTTCTTTTATCTCTTGAGCAGTTGCTTGGCCAGTTACTTGATTGATATCATTTACCACTACCTTAGCTCCTTCTCGAGCTAAGCCTAAAGCTATAGCTTTCCCAATCCCTGCTCCCGCTCCAGTAACAATGGCGATTCTATCCTGTAATCTCATATCAACAACCTCCTTTACAATTAATTAAATTGTCAAAATAAAGCTTCTTCAGCCTTCTTGTTAAACAAATGCATATGATTAGTATCTGGTATTAAGAAAACTACCTCACCTGGTTGACCCATAAATCCAGGATCGATTTCAACCAAAAGGTGGTTCTCCCCAGATTTTACATGAACTATCTTAGAATCACCAAGTGGCTCTACCGTGAGTATTTCTCCTCTTAAAAAATTATCTTCTCTTTTTAAGTCAGTAACGTTTCTAGAAATGTCAAAATAAAAAGGACGAATACCTAAAGTAAAATCTTGCGATTCATAGTTATTAAAACTGGCTACTTTTTCTATCTTTTCTTTATTCTGGAGTCTAAAAATAGAATCATCAAAAGATATTACCAAGCTATCTCCATCAATCCTGACTCGACAATCAATAAAATTCATGGGAGGCTCCCCTACAAAATCTGCTACAAAAAGGTTCTGAGGTTTAAAATAAATCTCTTGGGGAGAGCCAACTTGCTGGATAACCCCAAAATTCATTACTACTATCCTATCTGCCATGGCTAAAGCTTCTGTTTGATCGTGAGTCACATAAATCATTGTTTTCCGCAACTCGCTATGAATTCTTTTCAACTCTGCCCTCATCCGATTTCTCATTTTGGTATCCAAGTGAGAAATGGGCTCATCTAATAAATATACATCTGCATCTCTCACCAGAGCTCTTGCTAAAGAAGTTCTTTGCTGGTGTCCACCGCTTAAACCCCGAGGATATTTGTTCAATACATCGGTCAATTCCAAAATTTCAGCTATCCTGTTTACTCTTTTCTTGATTTCACTCTCTGGCAATTTTTCTGCCCGAAGGGGAAAAGCAATATTTTCATACACAGTCATAGGTGGATACAGAGCATAAGCTTCAAAAGCCATAGCAATATTTCTCTCACCAGGGTCAAGATTATTAACTAATTGATCGTTGAAATATATCTTCCCCGAGGTTATAGCTTCTAGACCAGCTATCATCCTTAAAGTTGAGGTTTTACCACATCCAGAGGGTCCCAAAAGAGCAATAAACTCACCATCTTCAATTTCCAAGTTAATTCCTTTTACCGCTTCTACTTTTCCATATTTTTTCCAAACATTTTGTAAAATAACCCGTGCCACTTTAATGACGACCCCCCTTCAAAGATACTTTACATTTAAACCAGTTGCGTAATCAAAGAGATGGAGTTTGTCAGGGGAAAATCCAAAATAAACCTTCTCGCCCATTCGAAAGTTTTCAGTATTAGAATATTTCACTTGAAACTTTTCTTTTCCCGCCTGCAAAGAAACAATTTGGAAAACTCCCAGAGGCTCTGTTACATAAATTTCAGCCTGGAACAATCCATCGCGTTCTTTTCTTTCAAGAAAAATATCAGAGGGACGTAACCCTACTCTCACTTCTCTCAAGGATTTTCCTTCTAAAACTCTAAACATCTCTTGTTTTATGACCATCTGAAAAATTGGTGTTTTTAAATACCATTGACCCCCATCAGCCACAATTTCTCCTGAGAAAAAGTTCATAGGTGGATCACCAACCAAGCCACCTACGAACTCGTTACGGGGAAAATTATAAATTTCTTCGGGAGTACCAATTTGTAATACTTCACCTTCATTCAAAACAACTACCCTGTCACCCATACCTAAAGCCTCTCGATAATCATGAGTAGTATACAAAGTAGTCGTTTTAAACGTCCTCTGAATATTTTTAATTTCTCCCCTTAAACGGTGCCTTAACTTGGCATCCAAATGAGCAATAGGCTCATCCATCAAGAAAAGCTGAGGATTCCTAACCAACATTCTACCTAAGGCCACTCTTTGTCTTTGGCCTCCACTTAATTGAGAAACATTACGGTCAAGTAACCAATCAATCTGCAGCATTTGCGCAGTTTCTTTTACTCTTTTTTCTATTTCTTCTTTTCTTAATTGGCGGAAAGGAGATTTTAAAGGAAAAGCCATGTTCTCAAAAACAGTCTTATTAGGATAAAGAGCATATGTTTCAAACACCATAGCTACATCTCTCTCTGAAGGAGAAAGCTCGTTTACTATTTTTCCTCCAATAAAAATATCCCCGACTGTTATTTTTTCCACTCCAGCTATCGCTTGTAACAGAGAAGTTTTACCTGCACCCGATGGCCCTAATATAGCAACTAATTCTCCATCACTAACTTTTAAATTAATTCCCTTCAAAGCAGTAACCTTACCATATTTTTTCCACAAGTTATGAATTAAGAGATCTGCCACTTTTTATCACCCCCCTCCCCGTACTTTTTCATTTTCTCCAGTTCCTGCTTCTCTCGTTCTTTCTCAATTCTATCTTGTTTTACCCAAGGCGCAATCAAAAGTACTCCTATTCCTAATCCAATTAAAGGAACAACCCAAATGGTAACAAATTGCTCCAGCCATCCTAACCATAAAAATCCCAATCCGAACATAATCATAACTGTAATAAAAAGTCGGTCCCCAAATCCTAAACCCATTGTGTTTCCTCCTTTTGCAAAAAACACAATTATCCTTTTACTGCCCCAAAAGTCAAACCCCGAATTATGTATTTTTGAGCAGCAAAGGTAAATATCAGTACCGGAATAACTTGCAGAGTTCCAACCGCGGCAATCTCACCCCATTCAATTGCCCTGGAAGTAACAAGTCCCCGAATACCAACTGGAACTGTTTTAGCATTAGCAGCTGTTAGAACATTAGCAAAAAGAAATTCGTTCCAAGAAAAGATGAAACACAGAATTGCAGTAGTGAATAAACCGGGGGCACTAAGAGGCAAAGCAACTTTCCAAAAAGCATCCCATCTGGAATATCCATCAACCATAGCAGCTTTCTCTAAATCAAAAGGTAAATCTTCAAAAAAACTCCTCATAATCCATACCACAAAGGGCAAATTAAAAGTAGTATATACAATCACCATTAAGAAACGAGAATCATGGAGTCCCACTTGAGTTGCCATAATAAAAAATGGTATAACCAAAACGATGGATGGAAACATTCTAGTGCTCAAAATCCAGAAAGATATATGTTTATCACCAAAGATTTTAAATCTGGCTAAAGAATAAGCTCCCAGAGTGCCCACAACCAAAGAAAGCAAAGTAGTACTAATCGAAATGATTAAACTGTTATAAAACATTGGTAAAAAATCACGTTTAGTAAAAGCAGAAACATAATTTTTTAAGGTAGGACTAAATATAAACTTTGGAGGTATGGCAAAAATATCTAACCGCGTTTTAAGTGAAGTAAGCACTAGCCACAAAAAAGGGAGAATGTTTATCACTAAAACAATCCCAACAATAATGTAAGCAATTATTAGCCTATTTCGGTTTTTCTCCATAGCTGTACCTCCTTATTTTCTTTAGGAAATTTCCTTAACCCTACTCAACAAATTAACCAAAATCACTGATACGATCATAATTATGTAAAGCAGAATAAAAGAAATCGCCGAAGCCTCGCCTATATCCCACAGATAGAAAGCTTTACGATAAATAAACATACTCAAAACGTCAGTAGCTGAAGCTGGTCCTCCTTCGGTAAGAGCATAAATTACATCGAAAACTCTAATGGCATCCATAGTTCTCAACACCAAAACAATAAGAATCACCGGCCGTAACAAAGGGATAGTAATCTTTCGAAAAACCAAAAAAGGGGAAGCTTTATCAATCTTAGCAGCTTCATAAGGAGCCGTAGGAAGAGCCTCAAGCCCAGCCAGTAAAACCATTATCAAAAAAGGTGTCCACTGCCAAATATCTACCACTATTACCGCTGGCAAAGCACTACTAACGCTTGCTAAAGGAGCAGTTTGATAACTCATGAGATGAAGAGACCTCAAAATATAAGTTACTAAACCAAATTCTGATTGGTACAGATAGGTCCAGGATAATCCTACTACAATAGGAGCCATAATCATAGGGAGTAAAATTAAAGTCCTGACTACCTTATTGGTAACCATTCCTTGAAGAATAAGGGCAATAGCTAAGCCTAAAAAAAACTCCACCCCAACTGCGACTATAGTAAAAATCCCTGTAACTTTCAGGGAGTTCCAAAACTGAGGATCACGTAAAATTGTTCGGAAATTGTCCAAACCAATATAACCTTTTAGGGTTTCCGCAGCCCGAGCCAAGTTATAATCTGATAACGCAAGATTCAAAGCATAAATAATCGGATATACGGTGATTAAAGCCAAAACAACTATGGTGGGTAAAAGTAGTAACCATTTAAATTTATCTTCTGAAGACGAAACCCAAAAACTAAGACGCTGAAAAACATTAAGTTTTTTTTGCATCAATAAAACACTCCTCTCCAGGTGGGAGGGTATAATCAATCGCCCTCCCACCGAAGTTACATACCCTTATTTATACCCAGCCTCTGTCAATATAGAATCAATTTCTTTAGCAGAAGTGTTTAGTGCTTCTTCTACTGTTTTGGTCCCAGCTATTACTGAATTAAGCTCTAAAGCCAGAGCCTCAACCATTGCATCCCATTCAGGAATTCGAGGTCTCCAACCAGTTGTATCAGCAGCAGCATCGGTAGCGACAAAACTAGGATATTTTTCCCTAAGTTCTGGAATTTGATAAATCGACCGGCGGGTCGGGGAAGACCCTTTTCCTACCCCTCGTAACTGAACATCATAGCTAGTAGCCCACTGAATAAATAGAAAAGCTGCCTCTTTATTTTTAGAAGAAGTAGGAATGCCTAAACTTGACCCTCCATAATGGGATACCGGATCGCCATAGGAAGGAACAGGAGCATAACGCATCTGACCGACAACCGCAGATTCTTCTGGATCCTCCATACTACCGTAATTCTCATCCCATTGAACAGACTGAGCAACTCTCCCTTGTTGGAGAGCGGTATTAACATCATCCCAAGTCCAAGTGGTAACTCCAGGAGGAGCATAGTCGGCCATCTTTTTATAAAATTCAGTAGCTTTGATTCCGTTCTCGTCGTTTAGAGTAACTTGGTAATTTTCATCCCACAATTCTCCCTGGAAAGCCCAGAGAACACATAGCCACTCACAAACAACTGAAAGATGACGTTTTGCCATCATTCCCGTTCCATAAAGCTGAGGTGGGTTGTTTAATTTTTGCATAGAATCCATCCATTCATCTGGTGTCTTGGGAGGGCCAGCTACTCCATGGTCATCAAAAATCTTTTTATTCCAGAATAAATACTGAATAACACTATCAAAAGGATAACCATAGGCTTTTCCATCCCACATTGTCCCTTCCCACATCCGGGGATAAAAATCTTCTAGGTTATTATTGGGATCTGCTAACTCCGGATTATTAATAAATGGTTCAAGGGGTACAATATATCCGGCTTTAACATACTTTCCAGTCCAAGAATAGTCAAAGTTGAAAACATCATATATTCCGGTCCCAGCAGCAAAATCCATAAGAGCTTTCTCTTCTAAATGAGGATGGGCTTGCCTCTCGACAATAACCTTAATTCCAGTAGCCTGCTCAAATTCGGGTAAGGCTTCTTCAATCCAATAGCTGGGAGGAGTTGTTTCAGTAATAAACCTTAAAGTGATTCCAGCGTAAGGTTTAGCCGCCTCTTCCAAACTCCAACCAAAAGCAACTGAATTAAAAGCCAAAATCAACCCAATTATTAAAACCAAACCTAAAAAACTATTTCTCTTCATTAAAATCCCTCCAAACTCCAAGTAAAATTTTAAAATACAGCCCAAACACCTAACACTCAAACACTCACAATGCACCAGTTAACATAACCTAAGGTTTATCCTTTAATTGACCACCTCCTCCCTCTTATTGAATAGTATATCCTCCATCAATAACTAAAGTAGTGCCAGTCACCATATCGGAAGCATCACTAGCGAGATACAAGACTCCAGCAGCAATCTCCTCAGGATAGGCAAAACGTCGAGTAGGTATCTTCTGTTTCATCGCTTCACCCACCTCTCCCGCCCAGGCTTTTTTGCCCAGCTCAGTTAGAACCACAGTGGGGGCAACTGCGTTAACTCTAATCCCAAACTCGGCCCATTCCAGAGCCAAAACTTTAGTCATACCAATGAGTCCCGCTTTACTGACACAATAAGCCACGTGTTTATCCAGAGCAATGAGCCCTGCTTGAGAGGAGATATTGATGATTTTCCCTCCTCCTTGCTTAATCATCTCTCGTCCTACAGCTTGAGAGAGTATAAAGGGGACTTTTAAGTTAATAGCCATAGTTTTATCCCACATCTCCGGGGATAAATTCTCAGCATCATCTAATAATCCCACTCCAGCATTGTTAACTAAAATATCGATTTTCCCCAGAGCTTTAACACTTTGGTCTACTATTTGAGGAATTTTATCAAAGTCAGTGAGGTCAAAAATAAGGGGCAAGGCTTTTCTTCCATATCCTTCAATTTCCTGTGCTACTTCCTTAACTTTCTCTGCTATATCCACCAGGATCAAATCTGCCCCCTTCTGGGCAAAGAGTAGAGCTATTGCTTTACCAATCCCTTGAGCTCCTCCGGTAACTAAAGCTACTTTCCCTTCCAGAGAAAAATCTGTACTGAAATTAACTCCTTCCAAGGTTATT
>DGDO01000053.1 GCA_002385475.1 Candidatus Sordicultor fermentans
TATAAGAGACAGGAATAAGACTGCGCCTTTTCCCTTCTTTGTTTCAATCCCCTTAAAATTAAAAATAGGTTCAAAACCATCAAACCCCCCAAAGCAATAGCGGGAAACAAACCAGGACTTATACCCACGTGGCTTTGAGGAAGCCCCATCGCCCCTATTAGAAGAAACCCCGAAACAAACAAGAGTGAAAATCCAATTATAATATCAGCTTTCCCCATTTTGCGATACCTCCTCAGTGTCCCCTCCTGCGAGGGGACACTGTAAACTCATTTGTAAAATTCTCCTAGCCCATATTTGGTGATAATCTCTTGGTAACGCTCAAACTCTGAAGCAAGGTGCTTTCCGAACTCCTCTGGGCCAAGATATAGCGCATTTTGCCCTAAGTTTTCGGCATCCTTCTGAAAATCAGGGTCTTCCAGCACTGCCTTAAAAACTTCAGCAATCTGTTCTACAATTTCAGGATCTACTCCTTTGGGAACTACCACACCCCTCCACATGAATGCCGTAAAGTCATAACCTTGTTCTTGAGCTGTAGGAAATTGGGGAAATTTCCCAAGCCGCTCTTCAGCAAAAACTGCAAGCATCTCCAGCTCACCGGCTTCCACGTTAGGGAAACCCTCAGGGGAAGAAGCTACTACTGTATCAATATGCCCTCCAAGTAAAGCATTAACGGAGGGACCTCCGCCATCAAAGGGTACATGAATGAACTTCAGGTCAAAAGCGCTCTCAAAACACAATGCCACCAAATGGTTACCACCACCAGCACCGCTGTTACCTACCGTCACCACTCCCGGGTTTTCCCTGACATACTCAACCAGCTCGGAAAGACTGTTCCATTTTTTTAATTTACTATTTACTAGTATATAGCAGGGATTATTTACCAGCAGACATACTGGATCAAAGCTTTCAATAGGATGATAAGGAGCAGGCCCCATTAATGCTCTGGTAATAACAGGGTTAACAGCAGCAACCAGAGTATAACCATCAGGCCTGGCTTTGGCGCCCTCACCATAACCTATAGCCGATCCTCCTCCAGGTACATTCTTAATAATCAATTGTTTGCCATTAGCATATTTGGGAAAATACTTAGCAACTGCTCTATACAATACATCGGTGGCTCCCCCTGCTTCCCAGGGAATAATTATTTCTACTTCCTTTTCTGGCCACTCCTGAGCCCAAGCAACTCCTGCAGTACTCAAAAACAACACAAACATCAAAAAACATACAAAAAACTTCCTCAATCTACTCACTCCCTTCTCAAGATTTTTCAAAAAACTAAAGTTTCTCTCTTAATCAAAAACCAGAAAACATGTCACCTCCTATTTCCTTATAATAGTTAATAGTTAATATTTAATATCTGATATATCAGCAATTATACAAAAAATATATATTTTCTTATGGAAATCTTTTTAAATTATCTATTAATGTGAAATCCCCCAATTTCCTTCACCTCCTTTGTTCAGACTTTCAGACCACTACAAGCGTAGTGTATCGTCTTCCCTAAAGTTTGTCAATAGATCGAATTGCCTCAACTAAAATCAAAGTGAAATTAATATTCCCTTAAGAGAATATTCTTAGGGGGGATTAGAGATGAAGTATCTCTCGCAGGCACGAAGAGAGATTATTTATGAGGGAAATTAAAAATATATAAACTATCCAGGAAAGAAAAGAAAGAGAGAATCGATAACCTAACAGCTATTGCTTCAGGTGACATTTTCATAGAATATTGAAATAAAAATTGAGTGGTGTTTTTTAACCACTATTAGATTATAATATGGATTAGTCTACAAAAGATGAGGGCAGGAGAGATTGGAATATGGATGAAAAACGAGCGTTAAAGATAGATTTAGAGGAGCTTTGTTTGGCAATGGAGAATAATTCCTACGACCTTGATTATTATCTGGACCTGGAAACAGGAGAGGTAATATTTATTTCTGATTATATGGATGATGCAAACCTGGAAGAGTTAAAGGACAGAATTGATGAAAATCCGGACCGTTATGAACCGATACCTAAAGCTGAATCTTCTGAGGATTATGACGATATGGTAGATTTTATTTCCACTGTGGAAGATGAGCACCTTGTCGAGTTGCTTGAGGTAGCTATAGACGGTAAAGGTGCCTTCCGCCGGTTTAAAGATGTCCTGGCTCGCTATCCCGAGGAAAAGGAGAGGTGGTATCGTTTTAAGAACGAGAGAATGAAGGAAAGAGCGATCTCCTGGCTTGAGGCCATAGGTATAAGCCTGCAGGGGGAGTGATTTATATGACTAATAGGTTGGTAGAATGGTGTTATACGAATGAGTCCATTGCTAACCCCGCTGAACATTAAAATTGGCGAAGATACCCACCAATATATCTGCTACAGTTCCATTATCGGAAACCTGTTTTACGCCTTTAGATTCCACGCCCCGGTAAATGATTTTGAAAAACACGGGAAACAGTGCTTACCACTATCCGTTCTGTATCTATCAAAACCATTGAATAAAACATTAAAGAACAATAAATTATTCTGAAAAACTTTTCGTCCAATCCGGTTGTGGTGGAGAATTGTTGTTTAATATTTCTCTCCAGACCTCATCGGTCAACCGCTCATTCATAGGTTGCTTAAATTCATAATAACTGAAAACCGGCCCGGATCCCAAAATGATATCTGAAAGCTAAAACAGTATGAGAGGCATCGAATGAGAACATTCACTTCCAGTCGGAGCAACAGCGACAATCGCGGTCTGATGAAGTTTCTGAATAAACAAATGGTGGCACAAAAAAATGACAGCCACGATCATTGACCGTTTAATTCATTCTACTATTAACCGTTATTAATTCTAGGGTTAAGGGTGCCACAAAAATTAATTTCTGGAATGTTGTAAATTCATCTTGCCCAACACAAAAATTAACGCTCAACGACCATCTTATTAACCAATAAGGGAGAGGTTAATTCAATCAGCTTGTTTCCCATAGCCTCCCAGATCCTGAGAAATCGAAGAGGCTATTTTTTGAAGTGAAGATGATATCTCGGGAATTTTATCTGGGGAAAAATCCTTAAAAAACCCCGAAACACTAAGGGCAGCCACCACCTTACCGCTAAAATCAATTATTGGCGCTCCAACACAGATTATACCTTCCTCATTTTCCTGATTATCAAGAGCATAACCTCGCTTTCTAATACCCAGTAGTTCTTCTTTGAGTCTGTCAGAGGAAACAATGGTATTTTGAGTTCGAGGAATTAGCTCAACTTCTTTAAGATAACGGTCAATGTCTTCTTCGGAGGAATAAGCCAAAAAAACTTTCCCCAAAGCGGTACAATATAGAGGAATTCTCATCCCCACCCGGGAGCGCATTTGTAAGGTCTTTGGTCCCTCCACTTTATCAATATAAAGGGCCTCGTTCCCCTCTCTAATTGCTAGATGGGCCGTTTGATTTAACTCATCTACCAATTTAACGAGATAAGAATGAGCAATTTCTCTCAAATCAAACCCATTTAGAACATAGTTACCCAGCTCTACAAGCTTAATTCCCGGTTTGTATCCACCATCAGAAGCTCGAGAAACATAACCGTAACTTAAAAAAGTGTTTAAATATCGATATATAGTGGAGGGATGGAGTTCTATCTTCTGAGAAATTTCCTTGATAGTTATACCGTTTCCTCCTTCAAAAACTACGATTTCCAATATTTTTATGGCCTGTTCCAAAGCACCAATAGAGCTTTTAGCAGACATTATCTATTCACCTTCCCAGATATAGAAGAAGTTACCAAAGCTTCTACAAAATGACGGTCAAAAATGGGCATATCTCCTGCCACGCTCATTTTTAAAGAAGCCATAGCATTGCCCCACAGGGCAGCTTCTTCCAGGCTTTTTTTACAGAGATACCCATACAGAAATCCAGCCACAAAAGCATCTCCTGCTCCTATTCTATCCACCGCTTCCGTAGCAAAGCTGGGCTGGTATATAGAGATATCCTTACTCAATACGAAACATCCTTTTTCACCAGCGGTTAAAACATATATTTTATCTTTCCCATAGTTTGACTGGAGAAAAGCTAACTTTTCCTGGTAATCTTCATTTTCTAGTCCAAAAATGATTTGCAAGTCTTCTTCTTTTATGAAAATAATATCTATAGACCCCATCACCTCTTCTACAAACTTCCGACATTCCTCCGGACTCCACAGTTTACTACGATAGTTAACATCAAAAGAAACCTCTAAGGTGGCGGGCTTGAACCTGAGCAGATTTCTCACATTTATGTCACAAATGGAGCTGAGGGGAGGAGTGATACCGGTAAGGTGCAAAAGAGAGCTCTGGGAGAGTAAAGAAAAATCCTTTTCTTTCAGCTCAAAACGGGAAAAGGTAGAATCCTTTCTATCATAGAGAACCTCTGCACCTTCCCTTAGATGAGCAAGCTCCAGGAAATAAAGACCCATCCTTCCTTCTCCTGAAAGCTCTAAACAGTCAACTCCTACTCCAAATCTTCTCAGTTCTTGAAACACCCTTCGCCCCAGAAAGTTGTTCGGAAGAGCTCCCAACAGTTGAGTTTTCAACCCCAGGATAGAACAACCAGCTAAAACATTGGCCTCCGCCCCTCCCACTTCTACCTGCCAGGAATCGCTTTTCAAAAAAGTTTTAAGTCTTTCCGGGGTCAGACGAATCAAAGGTTCTCCATAGCTTATAATATCAGTTTTCATAATATCATCCTTCCAAATCTTACCTTAAGTTCTATCATTTTTCCCAAAACCCCCTCAGATTAAGCTTTTATGTATTTTCATCCTCCAACTATGTTGAAAAGGAAGTACTTTGCTACTTCCAGATACCACGCTTTAGCCCTTATAGCATGCAGCGTCCCAATTCTCCTCCTGTTTTCTGATCGGGGAAGAGCAAACTACTAAAAGATAGTTTTATCTTTTAGAGTTTCCCCTATTAACCGGTCTTTTTTCTAAAGTTATAGCTCCATATTTCAGTTTAGCAACTATATAGTGATAAGCCCAAGCTCCATCATCTCGAGGATAAAGCTCCATACTATCCTCATTTTTAAATAGTAAATGGGGACCTCTACTTTCTTTCCGCTCATACATAGTGAGGAGAAGCAACTGGGATAGCAGATGGATATTTAAAGTCTCTAAATAATCTTTCAAGCTTTCGCTAACATTGAGAATTTCTCTTTCTGTTATACTGGAAATTTCCTTATAAGCTTCCCTCAAATTATGGGGAACCCTTATAACACCAGCATTTCTGGTCATAATTTCTCTAATACTTTGCCTTATCCGGTTCCCACCCAAAACTTCCCGGGAAAATCTCGGAAACTGCTTTTTTATTGTTTCTACCTCCTCTCCAGTGATTTTGCTTCTCTTTACTGAAGAAGAGTAAATTGCTGCTTCCTGACCTGATATTTTCCCAAAAACCTGTGTGTCAAGCAAAGAATTTCCTCCTGGTCTGTTAGCTCCGTGTTGCCCGCCGGCAGCTTCTCCACAGGCGTACAGTCCCTCTATGTTTGTTTCAGCTTTTTCATTTATCTTTATTCCCCCTTGAAAATGCTGCACTGCAGGGACTATTTCAAATTTCCCTTTTTCATCTAAATTTATTCCTTTACTTCTAAGTAGTTCATAAACTTCTCTGTTCATTTTTTTAAGTCTCAATAAGGGTGAGGTAAATAAATCGCCTCTTACCAAATCCTCCCCTAATGAGCTTCTATACCACTCTAATACTCTTTCCGGCAGGGAATCTTTTTCTAAAAAATCGGGATTCTGAGTATAGCTTAAAAAAACCTGTCTCCCCTCTTGAATTTCTTTAGCCACAGCCACATCAATAATGTGAGATTCTTCCTCGTAAGAGAGTGGCCAGCTCCATCCTTTGGAAAAAAGAATATTTATTAATTCTTCCTGAGAATATTTATCTTTGTAATATTTAAGTAAAATATCTTCTCCTTCACTGTTAACTATTTCAGGTAAAGATCTCATAAAACTCCCCGAACAGGCTATTTTAGTTTCCTTAGAAGACAAGCCTATCTGGATAAACTCCATATTTACAAACTCTGCACCAGCCCTCAACGCTGCTGTCCATCCATCTCCCGTAGCCAGAGGAGGAAAGAGATTCTCCAGAAACACCTGTCCTGCACCACCGGTAGCTATAATTATGGCCGGAGCATCAATAAAAAAATAATCGTTATCCAGAATCCCTATTCCCCAGGCACCTTTAACCCTGTTTTCTTCGTCCAATAAAATGCCTTGAATCATAGTATTTTCTATAACTTCTATTTTTTCTTCTTTAACCTTTTTAGCCAGTGCTTTTGAAATTTGAACAGCAGTATCGGGCCCGGTGAAACAAGCTCTCGCATATTTTGAACCATCGGTCCTGAACTGTTTAACTCTAGCCTCTTCTCTTACAAAAGGGACTCCCAGTCTATCCAGGTATTCAAAAGCATCTTGAGAGTTTTTAGCCAAAACTTCTGCTAAATTCTGGTCAGAAACCATACCCCCTATTATGAAAATGTCTTCTGCGTGATACTTCCAGGAGTCCTCAGTATAAGGCTCGGTAGTATCCAAAGTGGCATGGAATGCCATTCTGTCAGAATAAGAAGTGCCAGTAACACTGTCTTTTAATAACTCTCCCTTAGTGACTATTTTAACATCTAAGCTTTTATTAGTTTCTTTGGCACTCAGTGCCGCTCTTAGGCCTGCTCCTCCAGAGCCTACCACCAGCACATCCGCTTTCGCTTTTCTCATTCTCTTACTCCTTATTCTCCCTCTCTTTTTTCTATATCCCGGTAAGGCTTAAGGTAGATTTCACTATCCCGGATAACACAGCCGGTAATTTTTCTATGAGCTTTTAGCTCTGCACACCTGATGCAGGTTATGCAAACTTTCCTTTTATCCATCCCTTTATTATGCAATATATCTTTTGCAAAATCGGGATAAGCAAAAGCCATTCTCCCAAAACCTGCTATTTTTGCATATCCTTTTTCTACCATCCCAGATGCCACATATGGAGCAAATTCTCTTAACCAGCTCAGCCCCGTTGCCACTACTGTGATATCTTTGAAATTCTCCTGAACTTCCCGAGATAATTTTATCAATCTCTCCACCCCTAAAAGGGGATATTCAGGAGGAGTATATTTTCTTGCCTCTCCATCTGCCGGTCTGCTAATATAAGCATTGATATAGGGACTTCCTGCCGTTACATTTATCAATCTGACACCCATATCTCTTAGCTCGCCCACCAATTTTAAGGGTTCGCTTAAATCTACTTCGCCTTTCTCGTTCACTCCCCAGCCTATGGGATACTCCAGAAAATCAGAGATATTCAGCCTTATTGCCACTTCTATTCCCACTTCTCTTTTGATTTTCGTTACTACCTCTTTTATCAATCGAGTTCTATTTTCATAGCTACCTCCAAACTTGTCCTCTCTTTCCCGGGCACCAAGAAGCTCTGATAATAAATATCGGTGACAACTTTTCACATCTACAGCATCAAATCCAGCTTGTTTTGCCAATCTAGCAACATTCACATAAGCACTTTCCAGTTCTCCTAATTCCCTATCAGAGATAACAGGACAAGACGGCTCTACTTTAGCTAATTTATCCAACTTTTCGTCGTGGATAGCAATGATTTTGTGATCTCCAAAACGCCCGGCGTGAGATAGCTGCAGAACCAGGTAAGGAGAGGGGGTACCTCCTTCGTCTGCTTCTTCTCTCATTCTGTTTATCAACAGAGAAAAGTCGCCCACCGTTCTTTCATTGAGAAATAGTTGCTGGTCATTGGCTCGGCCTTTTTCATTAATTGCGGTAGCCTCAAACCAGATAAGACCCGCCTTTCCTTTGGTATATCTCATATATCTTCTGGTGGTCAATTCTCCAGGGGCACCATCGGGAGTGGAATCACAACCCTCCATAGGGTGAATGGCCAGCCGATTTCCTATGGTTTTCCCGTTCAGCTCTATCTTTTCCCGGAGTGGGGCTAAGTCATGAGAAAAGGGAATATCCAGATTAAATTTTTCAATGTCCGCAATCAACTCATCCATCGTCGAATATCTAAAGCGTTTATTGTCATCCAAGAGCATCACCTTAAAAATAGTTTAATATTTTAATCCTCCTGCTGATATACCTTTCATAAATAGATTCTGAAATAACAAGAAAATAACCAGAGTGGGGATGATAGCCATAACAGAGAAAGCCAATATTTCATTCCACGGTATACCATACTGCCCCTGTAGGGTAGCCAGTGCCAGCTGAATGGTGAATTTTTTACCACTATTGATAACTATCAAGGGAAGAACAAAGTCATTCCATCTCCAGGTAAAAGAAAATATGGAAAGCGAGGCAATTAAGGGTTTAGAAAGGGGTAACACTATTCTTGAAAAAATCTGCCATTCTCCTGCCCCGTCTACTTTGGCGCTTTCTAAAAATTCGTTCGGTATCCCCTTCATATATTGAATAGCAGTGAAAGCTCCAGTAGGAGTGAAAACCGCAGGAATTATCAATCCCCACAAACTATCCATCAACCCCAGCTGCCTTATAATCACAAACAAGGGAACCATTATTACCTGAGCAGTGACGAAAAGGGTTACTATGACCACCTCGGTGAGAAAACCTTTATACTTAAAGATGCCTTTAGCAAGTCCGTAACCTAAGGAAACACAGAGAAAAACCGTTATAATGGTAGAGATTATTGCCACAAATAGGGTATTAGCGAGATATCTTGGAAAATCAGATTGTTCAATAACATTTATGTAACCTTCCAGAGAAACTTTTTCAGGAAATATGGAGGGAGGATATTTATAAATCTCATTCATACTTTTGAGAGAAGAAGTTATGGTCCAGAAAACTGGTATCATAAACAATACTGCCAACACAATAATTATCACTTTTTTCATACTACACCCTCCATTTCTCCTCCTTCTTGCACTCTCCTCACTGCGAAAGCTATCACAAAAGTTATCAATAACACCACCAGTGAACCAGCAGAGGCATATCCTATTCTAAAATCTGTAAATGCTTTCTGGTAAACATAAAGAGGAGCAACAGTAGTGGCATATCCGGGGCCACCTGTGGTCATAATGTACACTATGGTGAAATTCCTGAAGCAATTAGCTATAGATAGCGTAATTACAGAAATATTTGTGTTTCTCAATAACGGCAAGGTTATATACCAGAATTTTTGAAAGTTTGTCGCTCCGTCTATGGAGGCGGCCTCATAGAATTCTTCTGAAATTGCTTGTAACCCGACGATAAATAGCATCATCATAAATCCAGCTAAAACCCAGACCTGAACCATGACTACTGTAAATAAAGCTAAGGTGGGGTCGTCCAACCAGCTAACCGGTTGAAACCCCATCCGGGTTAAAATATGATTGACCAGACCAAAATTTCTGCTGAATAGCCACTTCCACATAGTTCCGGCTGCTACCATGGGTATCATATAAGGCCAGTAAAAGAAAACTCTCATAACCTTGGAAAAGGTGTCTTCTTCCTGGAGTAAAACACCTAAAAGTAAAGAAATTACGAATATTATGGGAACAGCCAGAAAAGTATACTTGAAAGACACCACCACGGAATTCCAGAACCATTTGTCTTTCATTAAATCAGAGAAGTTTTTAAGCCCCACAAACTTCATGGGACTTAAGATATCCCAGGAGAAAAAGCCCAGGATTATCATCAATATAATGGGAAGCAAATAAAATAAAAAATGGAAAACGAACCCGGGTATGACAAAAACAAATCTACTTTCCACTATCCCGCGCTTTATCACCAGCTCACCCCCACATTTCTAAAAGCTCCAGGAAAGAAAGGACTGAGCCTATTTTAGGAAAATAGGCTCAGTCCTCCGCATTTTACAGCTCACTTAAAATTCTTTGCGCTTCTTCCTTCCAGTGCTGAATCATTTCTTGAGCAGTAATGCTCTCTGAAATTCCTAAAGCCAGATCTTTTCTTATGGTATCGGTTAATCTGCTCCATACTGCAGTAGCTCTTACCTCAGTACTCCAGGCCGGAGCCCTTTCTGCTAAGACTTGGTGAACTTCTGCCCATTCATCTAAAAGAGGCTCTCCATAATCAATGCTATGGTCTTTATAGGCACTCAAGTCTCTGCTTCTTTTTATGTATTCAGTATATCCTTTGTCTTTGTCTGCTATCCACATTACAAAATCAGTAGCAGCTTTCTCCTTCTCGACATCTCCAGTTTGTGGTGCAGCTAAGAATCCTCCGCCTGATATACCAAACCAGTCTTCAATCACCGGCACATAACAGGGTGCTACATCGTTTTGCTTCTCAGCGTTGAAAGACTCTCTGGCCATCCAGCTACCTGCCCAATCTACAGCAGTTATCCCGCCAAAGAAGTTACTGGTATGCGATTCTCCCGACAGCCATTCAGCAGGAGGAACCAGCTCTTCTTTAAACAGGTCCACAAATTCATTTATTGCTTTTTCTGCATTTTCATATTGGTCCATTACAAAATTTCCTTCTTCATCTAATATCTTTATGTTCCACAAAGCTAAATAGCTAAAAAATTTGTCCGCAGAATATTCAATAGACATAGCATAGGGGGTTGCATTTTCGCTTTTCACTTTCTTTAGAACATCTTTGAACTCCTCCCAGGTCCAGGGTTCTGTTCTACCACCTTTAGGTGGATAAGCTATTCCTGCTTTTTCGAACATCTCTTTATTTATCCACACAGAGTAAGTTGTGAAGTGAAGAGGAACAGCGTGAACAATGTCTTCTTCTCCTAAGTAGACTTTTACAACATCATAGGTAGAGTCTTTATACTCCTGGGGAGATAATCCTAAGTTTTCTTCAATATCGGGACCTACATTCCTCAAAAATTGGGTCATCTGTGGCAAATATGTGGCAGTTGTTTCCAGTAAATCGGGTGGCTCTCCGCCCAGAAATACCAGCGACATCTTTTGCATATAGTTGGCATATGGAAATGCTACCACCTCAATTTTTACATCCGGATGCTCCTCCTGGTATAACTCTACTACCTGTCTTAGGACCCTTGCTTTACTTTCATCAGACGAATACATAGTTAACTCCACCGCAAAAGCAGAACCGAAAGTTAACACTACCAATAACGCTATGGTGATAAATAAAAGAACCTTTTTCATGGTTCAACCTCCTTTTTAAGGTATTTGTTCCCATCTTTTAATAGCTACTTCCCAGAGAAGAAATTACTTTTTACCGTCGCTCTTTCACCTCCTTATCCAGAACTTGATTTGAAAAATCAAAACTTTACTCCTATTGCTCCTAACACTCCGGGGTCAAAGATACACTACTTTTGCTTCATCTGCCGATTGTCTGGCTTTCAGGCAAACTTCTGTAACCCGGAAAGAATCTTCGGCAGTTACTAAACACTTGCCTTTCCCTTCCACTTCTTTTAAAAAATCCAGAAATATGCTTCCTTCTGACTCTAAGGGAATCTCTCGGATGCCCGGTGTTTTGCCATCAATCAAAAGCACTTTATTTTTAATTACCTCAACAATCCCTTTGGTACCAACCACTCTTAACCGATCATCATCATGAGTTGGTGCATTATCAGGTCTGAAGTAATCTATGGTTAAAGAGGCAAAAATCTCGTTAGTAAGCACAAAATGACACAGAGCGGTCATTTCCAAATCTCCATGGCCCCGGTTATGTTTGGATGAATGAGAAGCATACACCGACACAAATTCTTCTCTACTAAACCATCTTATCCAATCCACCCCATGACTTCCCACCCAGGGGATGGTTCCTCCGTATACCTCCCTCGATTTGTAATTTTCTCCTCGCCTGCCGAGTTTATAAGATTTTTGAGTATTTAATAATCTTATCTCTCCTATAGAGCCGTCTTCCACATAGCGGTGAGCAGCTAAAAACCAGGGCTTATATCTAATCCCCAGCATGGCAACGAATGTTTTTTTACTTCTCTCATAAGCTTTTTTAAGTTTTTCTAAATCTTCTAACGTGGTCGCAACGGGTTTCTCAGTAAACACGTTTATGCTTCTCGTTAGAGCTTCCTCAGAAACTTTAGCTAAATCTCCAAAATAACAATTTATAACCGCTATATCAGGATTTATCTCATCAAACATGCTTCTATAATCTTCGTAAATAAGAGGTTTATATCCCAGCTTTATAACTTCCTGGCGTAAGCCCTCAATGTTTTCTCCCTCTGAGCCCGGAGCAATTCCAGCTATTTCCAGGTCTAAATCGCGATGGCATCTTACAGGGTCCAATACATAGTGATAATGTCCACTTGATCCTACTATACATAATTTCATATTTAAACTATCCCCTCAAATTGAATTATCTCGAGAAAAACGGATTAAAGGTTTTATAATCTTCTACATTTATCTCCGTAGAAGGAGTGGCCCACTTAATACCTAAATCGGAAAAAAGAGCCTTTTTTTCAAAAGCTTCATCAATTATCTCGTCTATACCTTCCAGTACTGTCTTATATTCTCCATCTTCGGTTTCGAACTCTCTCACTGATTCCCGGGGAACAGGAACTATTTTCCCGGCCGATTCATAAGCACCATTTATTGCCACCACAAAAGGCCTTGAATTAGCCGGTGTAGACCACAGCTCTTCTATAAGACCTAATTGTTTCTGAGCGGTGACCCTAAAAACCTCCAGATGAGGATTTACTCCCTGGTTATCAAACTCCAGTACCTCTCCATGGTTTAAAACCACTTTAGTTTTTTCTGAGAATTCCCAGAAAGCCCTGCCTTTAGTTCCTACTATTTCCATGTAAGGATCCCTTGTCCTTTCGCTGGCATGGGTTACATAAAAATATACTTTAGCTCCATTAACGGCCTCGGCTTTTAAACAAGAAGTGTCTTCTGCTTCGATATAAGTATGTGCTCTATAAAATTCTGCTTTTACGGTTTTCAAGCTCGCCGATTCATTCATAGACGGACCAAGGAGATAAAGCATATTATTCAAATAGTGGGCCAGAGCGTTGTGCATAGGGCCATCTAAGACGATGTGTCCATCATAAATGGTTTTCCCTGCCCACTCGTTTCTGGTATAATAAGATTTAAACCTCGGCCAGCAAGCTTTGCAACTTATTTCTCTAATTTCTCCCAGTTCTCCCCTAAGAATAATCTCTTTCAGCTTTCTAATGGTTCGGGAATGAATCATATGAAAACCCACCGAGCAGAATCTCTTCGTTCTTTTCTCTGTTTCGATAATTTTGTCCAGTTCCTGAATAGTAGGAGCAGGAGGCTTTTCCAGCAAAACGTTGTATCCACTTTCCATAGCTTTGATAGCCATCGGTGCGTGAGTATGAATGGCAGTGGGCAAAGTTATAACGTCTATTAGCTTTTTCCCTTTTTCTAAGAGCTCAGAGAAAGAATCGTATATTTCTATCCCCTCTCTCTTGAGCTCTTTCCGTGACTCGAAATTTTTCCTCTTATCTTCAACAACCACAGCTCCTAGCTTGATATTTCCTTCTTCCTCGAGCTGCTTGATAAAATTTATATGTTCTTTAGCAAAGTTCCTAACTCCCACCACTGCAAAAAATACTTTTTCCACTGGACCACTTTCCTTTCCTTACTTTATTTATAGTTTCCCGGCTCCCGCCTCACTGTTTACTATCGCTGGCACTGACATTACAGGATCGATTCTTAAAAACAAAGTAGGTTCCCAACCAACAGATGGCTCTAATTGGTCATCTACATTAACATCGTTGTGAGCTTTAAGGAGGTTAGCATAGAATGGCTGGCTGGAAGGATAGGATATAACTGTGCCCCTGTCTCTTATACACATATGCCGCTGCCGACGGAGA
>DGDO01000147.1:0-3154 GCA_002385475.1 Candidatus Sordicultor fermentans
AGATGTGTATAAGAGACAGGAGCTAAATGCACTCCTTCTCGAGCAAAAGCTTGAGCTACGGCATATCCAATTCCGATACTGCCTCCGGTTATTACTGCTATCTTATTCTTGAGACCTAAATCCAAGAGTAAAACCTCCCTTGTTTTCAATCATTTTACTACTTTTATTTTAGTCCGATCTAAAGTTAAAATAACTGCCACCATAGTAATGATACCAGTTATTATCATCTGATAATATACATCTATCCCCACTACATACAAACCATTACCCACCAAAGTAATGATTAAAGTCCCAAGCAGGGTGTTAAATACACCCCCTACTCCACCAGTCAAAGCAGTACCCCCTACTACCACTGCAGCAATTACCTGAAGCTGATAAGGTGTTCCAATAGTGGGGTCTCCACTCAGCATTCGAGAAACTAAAACTATGGAGGCTAAAGCTGCCGAAAGTCCAGATAGAGCAAAACAGAAAATTTTAGTACGGTCTACTTTAATCCCACTTAACAAAGTAGCTCTTTCTGAATGCCCGATAGCCGCTACATATTTACCAAAAGGAGTAGAATTTTGAATCAGAAAAAATATACCAAAAAGAACAAAAGCCAATAAATGTGAACCCTTAATTGGTCCTAACTCAAAAGTCAAAGGATTAAGAAGAGATAAAGCTTGAGGACGCAACCCAATGGGACGACCACCAGAAACTATTAAGGCTAGGCTAGCAAATACCCCGGAAGTTCCAAAAGTTCCAATAAAGGAAGGAATTTTAAGTTTGGTAAAAACTAAGCCATTGGCCATTCCCAAAAGGAAACCCAAACCAATGGTAATAAAATATGCCCAAAAACCAAAATAATTAAGAGCTAAAACAAAAACAACAGTAAAAAGAGAGAGCATCCCTCCTACAGATAAGTCTATGCTCCCAATCATAATTACAAAAGTTAAACCGATGGCTGCTATAAAATAAGTAGCAGCATAATCCAGAAGAGTTCCAATATTATATCTAGAGAGGAAAGCTTGAGGACTAGAAAAAGCCAAAACAGCAAAAAGAACGGCAACTACACTTAGAGCTAACAATTTCCCTTTATCCACTTTCGTCCTCCTTATAAATTTATCCTGAAAATCACTCAAACTACACTACATATTGTATTAAATCAGAAGGAGCAGGTTTAGACTCGGTGGCATCCAACACACCGCTTATTCTCCCGTCTTTCATGACTATAATCCGGTTGGCCAAACCGATATCTTCTTCAAAGCTATCTCCCATGACAATCATAGCCATTCCATTTTCCGCCATTTCTCTGATGAGAGCGTAAATTTCGTGTTTTGCCCCTACATCCACTCCTCGAGTAGGATGAGACATAATGAGAACCTTAACTTGAGAAAGCAGCCATTTAGCTATTACTACTTTCTGTTGATTACCTCCACTTAAGTTAAAACACAAAACCGATGGAGAAGGAGCTTTAATCCGTAGCTTATTTATCATTTCCTGTGAAAGACGAAATTGTTCTTTTCGCTTGACTAAAAAACCCCAAACTAAACGATGAACAATAGGCAATGTAATATTTTCAAATATAGGAAGATGTAAAATCAGTCCTTCATTTCGTCGGTCTTCTGAAATATATCCAATACCTAAAGCGAAAGCCTGGTCAGGAGAATTAATGTTTACCCTTTCCCTTTCCATCCAAATTTCTCCAGAATCAAGTTTGACTTCACCATAAAGGGCTCGGCAAAGCTCTTCCTTCCCCGAACCTACCGTTCCACACAAGCTCAGTATTTCACCCTGGTGCAACCTAAAAGAAATATCATAAAAAGCATCTCTTTTAGTACAGTTTCTTAGTTCCAAAACAACCTTTTCTGCTGGTTCCCTTTGTTTTGATGCTAAATAATACTCCTCATGTAATTCTCGTCCTACCATTCTAGAGCGCAAAAGCTCTTCAGAAACTTCCTCATGAAAGAAACATCCAGCATTTTGACCATCTTTTAGAACATAAACTCGGTCACAAAGTTCAACTACTTCTTTCAATCGATGAGAAATATAAATGAAAGAAACTCTCTTCTTCAACTCCCTGAGTTTATTAAACAGCCTTTCAATTTCTTCTTCTTCCAAAACAGTAGTGGGTTCGTCCAGAATAATAATGGGGTAATCAACTCGAGCCTGACGAGCTAGCCAGATGTTTCGAGCAATCTCTACCATTTGCCGCTCCATAAAATTTAGTTCATGGACATAAACCTGAGGAGATAATTCTAACCCTACTTCCTCAAGAATTTTTGTTGCTTCCTGCATCATTAGTTTTTGGTCTAAAGTTCCCCTACGAACAAAAAACTTCTCTCGCCCTAAAAAAAGGTTCTCATAAACTCGCATATTGGGCAACACTGCTTGTTCTTGAAAAACCATCCCAATTCCCAACGCTCGAGCATCATTAGGATTTTTAATCCCCACCTTTTGCCCGCGAAGAAAGATTTCTCCTTTATCAGCCCTATAAACACCGGCCAAAATTTTCACTAAAGTACTTTTTCCCGCTCCGTTTTCTCCCACTAAACCAACAATTTCATTAGGAAAAACTTCTATATTTACATCCTCCAGGGCTCGAACTCCAGGGAAAGTTTTAGAAATATTCTCCATTCTCAAGACTGGCTCCATAAGTTTGAACCTCCCAATGCTTATTTAACCAAAATTCAAAGTCATTTCATTATTTTTATCTTTTCCCTATCAATAGTCAAAGCGACTGTAGCAATCAATACCACTCCAATAATCCCCTCTTGAACATACGGGCTTATCCCCATCAAAACCATTCCATTGCGCAAAATAGTTAGAATGAAGGCTCCAATAATAGCTCGAGGAATATTTCCTACTCCACCAGTAATAGCAATACCTCCCAAAACGCATGCACATATAGAATCAAAAGTAAAACCCAAAGGAGCAGTAATATCTCCTGAGCCCAAGCGCGCTGTAAGCAGAGCCCCGACTATCCCATATAGAATTCCTCCAATTAAAAAAGCTTTGGTTTTAATTTTAGAAGTAGGTACCCCCAGGTCTTGAACAATAGTCTCATCTCCTCCCAAAGCCAAAACATACCGACCAAAAGCCGTCCTTTCACTAATAAACCAGATTACAAAGAATAAACCGAGAGCCAAAATAAAAGGAAAAGGTAAAAATCCAA
>DGDO01000147.1:3357-5334 GCA_002385475.1 Candidatus Sordicultor fermentans
CCAATACCCAAAGTAACCATAAAAGAAGGAATTTTAAAGCGAGAAAGTATGAAACCGTTCAAAAAACCAAAACCACCTCCCACTAACCCGCAAATAATTAAAGCCAAAAAACCAAAATCATTAGAGTTAGAAAAGTTCTTTACTAATAAACTTGCTACTACGCTACACAGACCCACTACTCCTTCCACCGAGAGATCGATACTCCCCATCATAAGAATAAAGGCCAGAGAAAGCGAAGTTATCACAAGTAAAGAAGCCAAATCCAGAATATTAAACAAATTAGAAAGAGTGAAGAAACGAGGATTTAATAAACTAAAAAATATAACTAAAATGATTAAAGCCAGTAAGGAAGGATTTGTTTCTATTCCACTCAACCAAGTTTTTTCTTTATCAGATAAAATGGCCGTTTTGCTTTCCACGTCTCTTTTATTCCCCCTTAAGAAATTTAGCCCGGAGAATCTTCTCCGGGCTAAATAAAATTATAAAGTTATTACTATTCTCTTATACCTCGCACCCATTTTCCCCAGTAGTCATTCCAATCATATTCTGGAGTACCTTCCACATAATTCTCAATATACCAATCGATATTTTCTTGAGTAATCAAAATACTCTCAGCAATCCACTCTCTTTTGTTTTCTGGTAATTCTTCGATTTTAATTTTACCCTGTTTAACTGCCAAAGGAATAGATAGTCCCATTCCTCCCTGCCAGAAACCATCCCACGATACAGTAGCAACTGCCTCTCCGTTTTTAATGGCGGTTATCATCTCTGGAATGCCATCAACTCCGGATACCGGTACTTTGCCTATCAATTCACGCGCGCGCAAAGCTTCTAAAGCTCCAATAGCCATAGCATCATTGGCACACCATATCGCCTTTATATCGGGATTAGCTATCAAAGCATTAGAAACTTGGTTATAAGCTTTTGTTTTTTCCCAATCAGCTGCCTGCCAACCCACTAATTCAATTTCTGGATATTCAGCCAATGCTTTTTGAAAACCTTCCCAGCGCTCAATTGTGGAACTATTCCCAAGCAATCCTTGCAAGGCGAAAACTTTGCCTGAACCACCAATGCTATCAAATAGGATTTTGGCGGTATTATATCCAGAAACACGGTTATCAAAGGTAACATGGCATACCCAATATTTGTAATCAGAAACTTTGACCTCGTCAGGCTTATTCCACCAAGTCACAAAGTAAACTCCACTTTTTTCCAGCTCATTTGCGATAGCAGGTGTATCAGTAGCCTGGTTGGGATCGATAGAAAAAACTACATTACCCTGGGAACGGGCCACCAGAGCTTTTATATCATTCAACTGCTTCTCGCTCGACCCTTCACAAGTTTGAATTACGTTGTATTCTTCCCAACCCAGAGATTTAGCAAAAGCAGTAGCTCCCTCAGCCCATACTGCGTGGTAGGGGTTAGACAAACTTCTGATGGCTGTACCCAAGTAAACTGGTTCTTCCTGAGCAATAGCACTAAAACCTGCGGCGACCATTCCTAATATAATAGCTAAACAAAGTAACCTCTTCATAAAGCAACTTGCCTCCCTTCTCTTGACACATAAAAGTTAATCAAATAATAACCTTTAACACATTTAAAAACTAAGCTTGAAAAATGATTATTCCATTTACACATAAAACTAATTTGTACTAGCTAGCTTTAACTTATATTTTACCACCTCCTTCGATTAGACAAATACATTAAATGGTAATTACCACTAACAGTCAATCTATCACAGCCCCCTTTGAAAGTCAATGTAAAGCCAGCTCCGAAGCTGAAGTAGAGGAATTTATCAATCAATACCACACTCCAAAGGATGAGGGAGGATGCCGAGCTATTGTTCGTAATGGTTATCTACCAGAGAGATATTCTTACTGGATTAGGCTCAATCCCGGCGTCCGTCCACGAGTAAAAGATCGTCGAAAAGAAGTAAGTAGAGAGTTCAGTTTACTTCTAGCATCCTCCCTAAATCTT
>DGDO01000126.1 GCA_002385475.1 Candidatus Sordicultor fermentans
ATAAAAAATTTCGGGAATGACGGATGAGGCATCACCCCTGAATGGTTCTACGAGGGGTCCAAATAATAGGACGGGAAACCCTCTATGTATTTTCCCTTCACCCTCAACTCTTTTTTCCCTTCATCCTTTGAGGGTGAAGGAAAGTCAATTATAAGGGGGTGCCGCCCTTTTATAACCTCCAAAAAATAAAGAAGCATAAAAGATGCAAAAATAATCGAAAAAACTGCTTTGCAAGAGGGGAAAGTTGGCCGTGGGTTTGTGTCTGACCAATAAAAAAAGCCCGGAGCAAACTCCGGGCTTTTTTTATTTACCTACTATTTACCTACTTCTATTTCTACTTTTTTCGTTTTGGGTGTACTGGGTTCAACTTTGGGAAGAGTAATGTGCAAAACACCATCTTTGTATTGAGCCTTCACCTCATCTTGTTTTACCTTAGCAGGTAAAGGCAAAGTGCGTTCAAAGGTTCCATAATAACGCTCACGAGCATAATAGCCTACCTTTTTCTCTTCCCACTCGTCCTTCACTTCACCTTTGATGTTTAAGGTGTCCTCAGTAACATGCACTTCTAAGTCCTTGGGATCCACTCCTGGTACTTCTACTTTGGCTATCACTTCATTTTCAGTTTCTGCTATGTCTACAGGTGGAAACCCAGCAACCAGAGAAGGTGTACTGAAGAAAGGAAACTCCATCAGCTCATCAAAAATCTCATCCAGATCAGTTCGTAAGTCAAAGAGATCCCACAGTTGTCTCGCTGGACTTACTCTCCTTTCTTCTCTCCGAACCGGTAACAATCTTCTGGCCATTCCATTTCCCTCCTTTTATCTATTTATTTATTTTCCGACTCCTATTATAATCAGAGAAAGTCAGTTTGTCAATAGGTTGGTCAGAGAAAGTCAAAAAATTTTTCAGAACGGTCCATAACAGAAACAGGGAAAAAAGAGAGGCACTCCATTGTTTATAGCATTCTCCAAACCTGCTACAGTTATCTTTTCCGATGAGAAGAAAAAAAGATGGAGTGTCCAGAGAGGGATACTGCAGTGAGGTCTCACAGCTAACTGTAATTAAAAGAGATGATATTCTAAAACTTGTTCTACCGAGAGCTCGGGAATGCCCAGATAAAAGCCAGCCACATCTACCAGAGCCTCGAGAGGCAAAAGCCCGATTATCTCTCCTCCTTTTACCTCTACTCCCCAACGCTTAGCTTCCAGCTTTACCAGTTCAAAGGCCTGATAAATGGTGCTTTTCTTAAAATCTAAAAGGTTCATAGAAACCTGAACCATGTCTTTGCTTTTTAAGCTAATCCCGATAGCTTTAACGTAGCGTAATCCCCCCGTCTCACCCCGCAGCTTGCGAGCGATTGCTTTTGCAATATCGAGGTCTTGGGTTTTCAGGTTTACATTGAAAGCCACGAGAGGCCCCCGGGCTCCAATGACCACTGCTCCTAAAGTGGGGTGAATTTTAGCCGGACCCAGATCCGGATGTCTCTCGGGGACTTTATCTATCTCTTCCTTCAGGAGCTCATATCCTCCCCGGCGGATGCGGGAAAGGTCCCGGTGTTCCTCCCGGAGAGCCGCCTCCCCATAAAAATAAACCGGGACATCAAATCTCTCGGCTACTTTTTCTCCCACCTTCCAGGCTAATTTCTTACAATCCCCCATATCCACTCCCCGCCAGGGAGTAAAAGGAATCACATCTACCGCTCCCACTCGGGGATGCTCTCCCCGATGCCTAGATATATCTATTTCTTTTTCTGCTATCTCCACAATTTTGAGCACGGCTTTTTCTAAGCTTTCTTCTTCTCCTATGAGGGTTACCACCGAACGATTATGGTCGGGGTCGGAAGAATAATCAGCCACTTTTAACCCAGGAAGACCAGAAATTTCTTCAACTATTTTTTCTACGAGGAAAGGAGAGGAAGTGCTCAAGTTAATAGCGCTCTGAATAACTCTTTTCAATTACTTTACCTCTACCCCTAAAGTGTTTTTCATCTCCCGGAGGGCCCATTCATGAGCCGCCAAATCAAAAGAGGTAACTCCCTTTTCGCGAACTACCACCTGGTAGTTAAGCATTCGAGCCTCTGCTGAAGTGTATAGAACACAAATATTGGTGCATACTCCCACTATTTCCAGTTCTTCTATTTTTTTCTCCCGCAAAAGAAGATCTAAAGATGTACCGAAGAAGGCACTAAACCTTCTTTTGGGGATAATATAGTCACCGGCTTGAGGGGTGAGCTCTTCTGTGACTTTCCCTCCCCAGCTTCCCTCTATGGCATGGGGCGGAAAGAGAGTAAATTCCTGGTCATCAGGACGGTGAGAATCACAAACATAAATGATAGGTATATTTTCCTTCCGACATTCAGAAACTAATTCTTGAGAAAAAGTTATCACCTCTTTAGCTTTTTCTCCCACAAAAAGCGCTCCCCGGGGATGGACAAAGTCGTTCAAAAGGTCTATCACAAGCAGAGCTTTCATTTTGATTCCCCCTGTAGCTCATCTTCCACCAAAGGTACAAAAACACAGCCTCCGTGGTCTTCTAACACCAGTTTTCCCTTTCTCTTTATCCCTCGCACCAGATTTTGCCCTCTTTCTGCTTCCAAAGGTAAAACAATTATCCCTTCCTCTTTCAGCTCTTCCACCCAAGCAGGATAAATCTTTTTAGAACAGGCACTTACTATTATTTTATCGTAGGGAGAAAACCGAGGTAGCCCCTTGCTTCCATCCCCTTCTACGAGGACTACATTACGATATCCCAGCTGAGAGAGAATGCCTCCCGCTCGTTTTATGAGCTCAGGAATCCTCTCCACGCTATAGACCATTTTGACTAACTCAGCGAGAATAGCCGTCTGGTATCCTGAGCCGGTGCCTATCTCTAGAACCTCGTCTCCTTCCTGGGGGTTTAAAAGCTCTACCATCAAAGCCACGATGTAAGGTTGAGAAATGGTTTGCCCGTATCCAATGGGAAGAGGAGTATCCTGGTAAGATAGGTCTCTGTGAGAAGGAGGAACAAACATGTGGCGAGGAACACGCAAAAAAGCTTCAATCACCCGCTGGTTCTTTATTCCTCGCAGGATTAATTGCCGCTCCACCATATTTTTTCTCTGCTCTATAGTTTCCTTACTATCAAAATCCATCATCAGTAGCCCACCCGAAAATCAGAATACAAACCAGAAAAAGGAAACCACTCTTCCGAATAAGAAGTGATATGAGCACTTACCGGTCCTTGTTTTATTTCTTCGAAAAATTTTTCCACCTCTTCCTTTTTTCCCTCTGCTATAACCTCCACCTCTCCAGTGGGAAGATTTCTCACCAATCCTGTCACATCAAATTCTCCTGCTTTACGCAACACAAAATAACGATAGCCCACTCCTTGAACCAGGCCTCGCAAAACCAATCTTCCTCGCACCCACTGAGCCACAGTCTGCCCCCTTAACTTTACCCGGGGTGATAGAGAGAAGACAGACCTTTATTCTGTAAGATTTCCCGCAGCTCTTCTCCCAGGATAAAATCAGTGAGATTAGGGCGCAGGGGGGTTATAGAAACCCGGGAACACCAGACCGCTTGAAAATCAGAATTTTCTGGAAAACTTGCCTCCCTTTTTTCCTCCTCCAAAACAAATTCTCTCATCTCCGGGTTCTGGCTTTCTATCTCCTTCACCCGGGTTAAGTAAAAGCGGTCTCCCAGGGTGGTAATAGACCAGCCCTGCAGGTCCTTTTTATCAGGCACATCAGGAATATTTAAATTCAGCACCGCATTTTTCTCTCTTCTTAGAAGGTCTTCAAAAGTCTCAAACACTTCCACTGCCACCTCAGCAGCCAGCTGATAATTAAAATAGTTATTTACCACCAGGGAAACTGCAAGGGAGGGAATTCCTGACATGGCTGCCTCCATAGCTGCGGCCACTGTTCCAGAATAAAAAACATCGAAACCTAAATTAGGACCACGATTTATCCCTGAAATTACAAAATCAATGAGTCCGTCATCAAAAAGACGGAGAGCCAGAATTACCGTGTCTGCCGGAGTTCCCTCCACCGCATACCCCCTCACTCCTCCCACCTCCACTTCTCTCACTCGCAGTGGATGGCGAGAGGTAATGCTGTGGCTGGAACAGCTCTTCTCATCTTGAGGGGCAACCAGTATCACTTCTCCTAACCCTTTGAAAGCTCTAACCAAAGCCTCAATACCCGGGCTTTTGAATCCATCATCGTTAGTTATTAAAATCCTCTTCATACCTTTCCTCCTTCTCTCCTTGCTATCTCCCGGGCCACCACTACTCCTGAGGCTGAAGCTTGAACCAGGCCTCGAGTAATCCCCGCTCCATCTCCCACGAGAAAAAGGTTTTCCACATCGCTCTCCAGGTAAGAGTTCAATTTCACTCGAGAAGAATAAAATTTGACTTCCACTCCGTATAAAAGATTATGAGGAGAATTAATGCCAGGAATAAATTTATCCACTGCCAGTAGCATTT
The DNA here is from genome assembly GCA_002385475.1 of Candidatus Sordicultor fermentans. Lineage (GTDB taxonomy): Bacteria > Atribacterota > Atribacteria > Atribacterales > Caldatribacteriaceae > Sordicultor > Sordicultor fermentans. Next base: position 4,465 of record DGDO01000126.1, read on the forward strand.
CCTGAACATCCTGAAGAAAGCGAAAAGGCAAAACAAAGCTCAAATCTCCCGGACTCGCTCCCTGAAGAGTGGGTTTCACCGGTGATTTGCTGATTCGCTCCGGCGTAGAGCGCCTCCCCAGTTGCAAATCCTTCAACCTCTGGACAATCACTCCTCCACTCAACATGTTAGCCAACCTAGCTACATACCTTCCATAAGCAATGGGCTCCCGAAAAGGCTCAGTAAAATTAGTGCTCACCAAAATGGCAAAATTGGTGTTGGAGCTTTCCCGATTCCCATAACTGTGGCCATTAACCGTAATAATGCCATCATTGTATTCTGTAACCACTTCTCCCCGGGGACACATACAAAAAGTGCGCACCTGATCATCAAAAGTGGGAGTATAATAAATCAGTTTCAATTCATAGAGAGCATCGGTAAACTCGTCCATTATAGCAGCGGGGACTTCCACTCTCACTCCCAGATCCACCGGATTATTTTCTACTGGTAATTTCAAGCGCAAACATTCCTGACGCAGCCAATCTGCGCCTATCCTCCCCGGAGCTACCACTACAAATTTGCTTTTTACCTCTTCTCCACCGCGAAGCTTAACCCCTTCCACTTTCCCATTTTCAACTAAAATTTTCTCCACCGGAAGAGAGGTTTTTATCTCTACTTTATCACTCAGGTAATCATACATATTTTTTAAAATATCCCAGCATCGATCGGTGCCTAAATGCCTTATCTTCGCCGGGACCAGAACCAATTCTGCTATCTCTGCCTTTCTACGCAATTCTTCTACCTTTTCTGAATCTGTCCCGTAAATTTTATCCGTTCCCCCAAAGCGAAGGTAGGTAGAATCTACATATTGCACCACTTCTCGGAATAACTGGCTATCAATATAGCTGGTAAGCTGACCTCCCACTTCTTGAGAGAGGGTGAGCTTCCCATCACTGAAGGCTCCCGCTCCTCCCCAGCCACACAAAAGAGAACAAGGAGAACACTTCTGACAAATACTGTTATTTTCTCGCGCCGGGCAAGAGCGCCTTCCAATATTTTTCCCCCTGTCCAGCATGAGAATCTGTAAGTCACTTCTTTCACTCAACTCTAAAGCAGTGAAGATACCGGCAGGTCCTGCACCTACTACAATTACATCATAATTTTCTCTCAACTAACTATCACCGTGTTTCTTTTTAATTTCTTCTAAAATATTAAGAGCCACCTCTAAAGCATTGGTGCCCTCTTCTAAACCCACGAGAGGCTTTTCACCATTTCTCACACATTTGATAAAATGTTCCAGTTCCAGACGCAGGGGTTCACCTTTTTGCATAGGGGGCTTCTCCATCAAAAGATAGGGAAAAGAAGAAGAAGTTTTTTTATACACTGCCAGCTCCTGTTCCAGATAGTCGATAGAAATAAAAGAGTCCAACTGAGTTACTTCCATCCGACGAATTTTTTTGCGAGTAATCCTGCTGGCGGTAAGATTGGCTATGCATCCATTAGAAAAAACCAGCTGAGCATTGGCAATGTCTTCTTCCCGGGAAAAAACCGGGTAGCCAGAAGCGTTGATTTTAACCACTTTATCCCTCACTATGCTCATAACGATATCTATATCATGAATCATCAAGTCCAGAACCACTCCCACATCGGTATTGCGGTTAACATAAGGACCCATTCGGGAACAATCGATAAAAATAGGGTGGTCTACTATTTTGGAAAGCTCCACAACTGCCGAATTAAAACGCTCAATATGTCCTACCTGGAGAACCACATTTTTCTTGTTGGCCATCTCCATCAATTCTCGGGCTTCTTCCAGAGAAGTAGTCACCGGTTTTTCTATCAAAATGTTTATGCCTTGTTCAATAAATCTACCCGCAATATCCCGATGAATGACGGTGGGAACTACTATGCTTACTGCATCCACTTTGCCAAAAAGATCCTGATAATCAAAAAAAGCTGAAGTGAAGTAGCGCTCTGCTACTTCTTTAGCTCTCTCTTTATTAATATCCACTACTCCTACCAGTTCCACACCGGGAAGTTCAGAATAAACCCGGGCATGATGTTGACCTAAATAGCCCACTCCTATTACTCCCACTCGCACTGGATCCAAAATTACCACCTCGAGTAATAATAAGCTAATGATTCAGAAAAAATTCCCGCACTCCCAGAATTATGGTATTCAAATCTTCCCTGGTCAGCTGAGGATGTACCGGTAAAGACAAAACCTCCCTCGCCAGGTTTTCTGCTACAGGAAAGGAAGAGGCAGAATATAAATTCTGCAAAAAGGGCTGATGATGAAGAGGTAGAGGATAATAGATTTCACACCCTATTCCCCCATCTCGCAAAAACTGAAGCAATGCATCCCTTGCTCCTTTTACTCGCAGAGTATACTGGTGAAAAACGGGCAAAGCGTAAGGAGGAAGGTAGGGAACATCTATAAAAGGGAGATCAGCCAGCTCCTGGTTATAAAAAGCGGCATTTCGACGCCTTTTTTCATTAAACTGCTCCAGCTTAGAAAGTTGAACTCGACCCAGTGCTCCTCCTATATCGGTAAGACGAAAATTGTAACCCAGTGCTTCATGATAGTATCTTTTTCTGCTTCCATGATTTATAAGCATACGACATTTTTGGGCCAAAAGAGAGTCGTTGGTAGTAATCATTCCTCCCTCTCCCGTGGTCATGTTTTTAGTAGGATAAAAACTAAAAGCCCCCATATCTCCCCAGCTTCCTACTTTCCTCCCCTGACACTCTGCTCCATGTGCTTGAGCACAATCCTCTAAGAGAAAAAGATTGTATTTTTGAGTTAAAAAAGCTATTTCTTCCAAATCACAGGGAAGACCATAAAGGTGGACAGCTATTATTCCCTTAATATTTCTCTCTTTTTTAAGAATATCCTCAAGCTTTCCCGGGTCAAGATTAAAGGTTTTTTCATCCACATCACAAAAAACCGGTACTCCTCCACACTGGAGAATAGAGCTCGCCGTAGCTACAAAGGTAAAAGGAGTAGTAATAACCCGGTCTCCCTCCTTCACCCCTAAGGCTTTCAGAGCTACAAATAAAGCAGTGGTTCCATTGCTTGTGGCTACAGCCTCTTTTACTCCCACATAACGAGCAAATTCTTCCTCAAACTTTCTAACGTTTTCACCTTGAGCCAGAAATCCCGAATCTAAAACTTCATTTACTGCTTTTTTTTCTTCTTCTCCTAAACAGGGTTTGCTCAGAGGTATATTAACCATTATTTTTCTCCATCCTCAAGAGAATGAAAGCTTTCTAAATAATCAAGGTAATCTTTAAAATAAGCTTCTATTTCCTCCATAGAATCGCCACCAAATTTTTTCCGGTAAGCAGCAGCCAAAACCCAGGCTAACATCGCCTCTCCCACCACCATTGCCCGGGGAACAGCACAGATGTCGGAGCGCTCAAAACGAGCAGAAACGGCCTTTTTCTCCCTTACATCTACGCTCATCAAGCCTCGTCGAAGAGTGGGAATGGGCTTCATAGCACATCTAACCCACATTATATCACCTACCGAAATCCCCCCTTCCACCCCTCCGCTCCGGAAAGTCTGGCGATAAAAAGGGAAAGGCAAACGACGGGAGTCATAAAAAATCTCATCATGGAATTGACTTCCCCGAAGAGTTGCAGAGCGAAAGCCTTCCCCTACTTCCACTCCTTTAATTCCTGGAATACCCATCAAAAAGAAAGCCAGCTGACTATCTAATCGTTCTTGAATTTCGCCATAGCTTCCCAGACCAGGGACTACACCTTGAGCCACCACGACAAAAGTGCCTCCCAGAGTATCTCCCTCTTCCCCTACTTTTTCTATTAATTCTATCATTTCTTTTTCTCTCTCCGGGTCATAAGTGTGCAGGGGAGAAGATTCTGCCCGGGATATCTTTTCTTCCCAGCTCATCTCTTCTTGAGCGCTAATTTCTCCGATACTTTCTACAAATCCCCCCACCTTTACTCCAAAGTGACGGAGAAAAACCTTAGCCACTGCTCCTGCCACGCATTTCCCCACCGTTTCTCGAGCGCTGGCTCTTTCAATAACATTCCGCAGGTCAGAAAAACGATACTTCACCATTCCCCCCAAATCGGCATGGCCGGGACGAGGAATGGTAATCTCTTCGTAGGAAGAAGGAGCGCTACCTCGAGGGTCCATAAGGGTAGACCAATTCTCATAATCTCGATTTTTAACCTCAAAAACCACCGGACCTCCTAAGGTTTTCCCCCACCGCACTCCGCCTAAAATCTCTACTTCGTCTTTTTCTATCTTCATACGCCCTCCCGAGCCAAAACCGCTCTGACGTCGGGAAAGCTCCCGGTTTATGAAAGGAATATCCACTTCCAGATTAGCAGGAAGCCCTCTAATTAGAGTTATAATGGCTGGGCCATGAGATTCACCGGCGGTGTGAAACTCCAGCAATACTTTCCTCCTTAAGATGTGCTATTTCCTGAAGAAGAGATAACAGCTCTTCTTCTTCGCTTTCTTTTATAATTTCTATCATTTTATCAAGTTCTCTCTGGAAAAGACCAATCGTCTTCAATATTTTATCTCGATTGGTGATAAAAATATCCCTCCACATCCGGGGAGAAGAACCCCCTATTCTCACCCAGTCTCCGAAAGAAGGACCAGCATATTGAGGCAAGTCCTCCCTATGAGATAAAACTGCCGAAAGAAAACAATTGGAAAGAATGTGAGGAAGGTGACTGGTCATAGCGCATATTTCATCGTGTTCTTCAACGGTTAAAAAAAAACCTGCCCTTCCAAAAAACGGGCTATCTCTTCCACCATGTTTTTACCACTTTCTGACGCCGGAGGGGGAGAAACCAGAATCGGCACATTTCTTAAAATCCCCTTTCTGGCATGTTCTATTCCACTCCTCTCCCCACCCCCCATAGGATGAAAACCTGAATACTCGAGGCCCTGAAGAGCAGGAGATATCTCTCCCCATACCCACTCTCTGGTGCTTCCTAAATCCAAAACTCGGGTAGAAGGAGAAAGGTGGGGACGAAGTTCCAAAAAGACAGGAGGCACACTCATAACCGGAAGAGATAAAAAAACCAGATCCACTCCCTGGGCAGCTTCTTCTAAAGAAGGAGAGATAAAATTCACTGCCCCCAATTCCTTCGCTTTTTCTGCTGCTTTTCGGTCTATATCATAGCCTTTAATAAACTTTGTGCGAGGCCAGCTGGATAATTCCAGGCCCAGAGAACCTCCCATTAATCCCAGACCAATGATAGCAATAGCTAACTCTTCCAAACTAAACCTCCTTTTCCATCACCACTGCCAGCTTCTTTATCTCTCTCACCAGATGATAAAATTGTTCAGGAGTAAGGGATTGAGGACCATCTGATAATGCCTCAACGGGGTTGGGATGAACTTCAACTATTACACCATCAGCTCCCGCAGCCAGCGCAGCTAAGCTCATAGTTTCTACGAGATCGCTTCTCCCTGTGCCATGACTGGGGTCGGCTAAAATGGGAAGATGGCTCTGCATTTTTACCAAAGGAATACAGCTCAGGTCTAAAGTGTTACGGGTGGAGGGCTCAAAAGTCCTTATTCCTCTCTCACATAAAACTACCTGATGGTTTCCCTGAGCCAGAATATATTCAGCAGACATCAAAAGTTCTTCCACGGTATTCATCATGCCTCGCTTGAGAAGAACAGGTTTATGCAGTCTGCCTGCTGCCTCGAGAAGGCGAAAATTTTGCATATTACGGGCTCCTATCTGAATCATATCGGCATATTCAGCAACCAGAGGTAGCTCCTCCACTCCTAAAGCTTCAGTAACTATGGGTAGCCCGCTCACTTCCCGAGCTTTAGCTAAAAATTTTAACCCCTCTTCTGCTAATCCTTGAAAACTATAAGGAGAAGTGCGAGGTTTAAAGGCGCCTCCCCGGAGAATTTTTGCTCCCGCTTCTTTTATCCGGAGAGCAGTTTCCACGATTTGTTCTTCTGATTCTACCGAGCAGGGGCCGGCTATCAATACGAATTTTCCCATCCCTATTTCTACATCGCCCACTTTTACTGTGGTATCGGCCTCTCTGAATTCTCGGCTGGTTAATCTATAAGGAGCAAGAACTGGTATTACCTTTTCTACAAAAGGCAAGACCCCGATTTTTTCTTCTAAGTTAACTCTCCGCTCATCACCGATAGCACCGATTATGGTTCTCTCTACTCCTTGAGAAACATGAGCCCCAAAACCAAGCTTTTCCAGTCTTTTTACTACATCATCAATCTGCTCTTGAGTTGCACCGCTCCGTAACACAATAATCATCGTTTTTCTCTCCTAACCATAAATACGATAAAGTTCTCCACAAGCCGCCTGGATATCCTGTCCTCGCGGTTTTCTTATCGTCACCTGTATCCCGTTTTCCTCCAGAACCGAAGCAAAGGCTTTTACCCTCCTCGGAGAAGGTGGAGAAAAAGCAGAAGAGGGAACCAGGTTACCAGGAATAAGATTAACATGAATCAGTAATTTCTTCAATAATTTCGCCACTTCCTGAGCATCTTCTTTACTGTCATTTATCTCGTTCCAGAGAGTATATTCTATGGTCACTCGCCGATGGGTAACAGCCAGATATTCTTTTATCGCCCTTAAAACCTGCTCTAAAGGATAAACTTTATTGAGAGGTATCAACAAATTGCGTAATTCATCCCGGGGAGCATGCATCGACCAGGCCAGGTTAACCTCTGGCCAATCTCTTCCCAATTTTACGATTTTATCTGGTATGCCCACTGTAGAGACGGTCATTCTCCTTGCTCCTTTGCGGAAACCTTCCGGAGAATTTATGACTTGAAGCGCCCGATGTACATTCTCATAATTGAGCAGGGGTTCTCCCATCCCCATAAATACTAAGTTGTTAGCCGTCATCCCCGTTTCTTTTTCTATTACCCATATCTCTTCTACTATTTCCTGATAGGTAAGATTTCGCCGGAACCCAGCAAGGCCGGTAGCACAAAAAGTGCAGCCTGCCGGACAACCCACTTGAGTAGAAAGACAAAGAGTTCGGCGGTCTCTGTGGGGGATGAGCACTGCTTCTACATTATCTTGGGGAGGAAAATGGATTAAAAATTTTACCGTTCCATCTTTCGATTTCTGAATCTCTTTAATTTGAGAGCTACCCAGAGAAAAAGCGCTATCCAGCTTTTCTCGCAAGGCCACAGGCAAGTTGGTCATATCAAAAAAGGAGTCTGCTTTCTTTTCATATATCCACTGGAAAATTTGTCGAGCTCGAAAAGAAGGTTCTCCCTCCTCTTCCAGCCAGGAGTAGATATCAGAAGGCAAAAGTCCAATCAGATTTTTCTTTCTCATCTATTATGATTAATAACCCCGCTTTTTATTTGAGTCAGGATAGCATAATGATTCGATAGTATATGCGATATATAGCTTTTCATGTAAGAATACCAGATATTTTAAAATCAAACAAGGAAAACAATACAAAGTCTGCACTCACCCTGTGTCCCACAGAATAAGCACAAAAAACTACAATTAAGGAATCCTTCAAATTTCCCCCAAATAGCCATTGGCGGAGAGGGTGGGATTCGAACCCACGAGACCGCTCAGCACGGCCTACTCGATTTCGAGTCGAGCGCCTTCATCCCCTCGGCCACCTCTCCTCTTTTTAGCTTGAAATAATTTTTAAGAATCTCACCACATTTATCTTCCAGTATTCCCCCTTCTATTTCCACACAATGAGGGAAAAGTTTTCTGTCAAAAACATCAATCACGCTTCCGGCCGCTCCCCATTTGGGGTCTCGGGCTCCAAAAAAGACTTTTTTAATCCGAGATTGAATTATAGCTCCGGCGCACATAGGACAGGGCTCCAGAGTAACAAAAAGAAAAGCATCACTCAGGCGCCAGCTACCTAAAATCCGAGAAGCTTGATTGATAGCTATAATCTCAGCATGAGCGGTCACCTCTTGTCGCTTTTCCCTTTGATTATGAGAGCGAGCTACAACCTCTCCCCCTGAAACGACACAGGCACCTACCGGAACCTCGTCTTCCCGGAAAGCCTGTTGAGCTTCCTCCCAGGCAATTTCCATAAATTTTTCTTTCATAATATCTTCGTTCATTTAACCGAAATCACCCGTCCTCCAGTTAACTCTACCAATTCCTGAAAAGAAAGCCGGAACACGCTGCGAGGGTCACCAGCAGCTGCCCAGATTTCCTCGTATTTCTCCAGGTCCTGATCAATAAAAGTTTCTATTTTCTCTTTGTGACCCAGAGGAGGAACTCCCCCGATGGCAAAACCGGTTTTTTCCCTCACAAACTGAGCATCCCCCTTGCAGACGGGCTCTCCCACCAGGCATTCCAGTTGCTTTTCGTTAACCCGGTTCTCCCCACTTGCTAAAACTAAAAAAGGGCGATGAGTGTGTGCTCCTTCAAAAACCAGAGACTTAACAATCTGCCCTATCTCGCAACCAATCGCCTGAGCTGCTTCTTCAGAGCTCCGAGTAGAGCAAGAAAACTCCACTATCCGTGAGGATAGGCCCACTTTTTCTAACACTTCTCTAAACCGATTTACTCCTGACTTTACCTCTCCAGACACAGCATTTCCCCCTTTTACTATACATTTTACCTTTCTATCTCTACTTTGCAAGGCCTCTGGATGAACACTCGCTTTATGTTTTCATCTCAAGGAAAAAATCGAAACCATGGCCGGTCACAGAATTCATTGTAACCCTTCTCTCGATGAAAAAGCCCGTTATCCAGGGGAAAATAGCCTATTCCTCCCCTATAGCTCTGGAAGCTACCCCTTTAGCAAGCGCACCCCTCTTTGCGTGGCAGCAAATTACATCGTGCTAAAAGCAACCCTCGCAATAGCGAAAGAGAAATAGGCTGTTTTATTTCTTTCTTCCTCAGAGCTATCTTCAGCTTTTTACTTACTCTGTAGCTCTTTTATTTTCCAAAGTTATGAACGAACACCCCTTTTTTATAGGTCTGTGGTCATAACACACTTGGGTCTATAAGGCCTCCGAAGGCTTATTACTGCCCCGTCCGGTCAAAAATTTGCACTAAGAAACCAACTTGTGTTATCCTATTTCGGTAAAAGGGTAAAAGGAAGTGATGCCTATTAAAAACATCTGGATTACCTACAGTCAGGAAATTCTCGAAAATCAGGAAAAAAGCTATTATAAAACCAGAAGCGAACTTAAAGGCAAAACCTTAACCATGATAGAAGAAGCATTGCAAGAAGCAGGATGGGAAGTAAATAAAATCAGTGTAGACCTGCCCTTGCCTCAGTTAACTGAGTTTTTCTCTCAAAAAATAGACCTGATATTCAATCTTACCATCTGCGTTTCGGGTATTTATAATCAGGCTTTTCTTCCTCTTCTTTTAGATGCCAACGACATACCCTATCTGGGGTCTAATTCCGTAGTCCACTCTCTTTGCCTGGACCGTTCTCTGAGCAAACTCTGCTTAAGGGGGATAGGCATACCCACCCCTTCTTATTTTATATGGTCTTCGAAAGAGGAAATACCAGAAAATCTGGATTTTCCCCTCATCATAAAGCCCCGTTTTCGCTCTCACCAGGAAATAATTAGCGCACAATCGGTGGTCTCCAACCAGGAAGAGTTAGAAAGAGAATTACAGAGGGTTTTTTCAGAAACCAGAGACGAAGTGATAGCGGAAAAGTTCTTGACTGGAAGAGAAATGATGATAGGAATCTGGGGCAACGGGAAAAGCGCCTCCCCCTTACCCATTATGGAGGTTAACGTTTCTCGTCAGGTTCTTCTCTGGGATTTTCAAACTAAAAATGACAAAGGATATGTAGAAGACGTGTTGTGCCCCGCCCCTCTCAGCGAAGAACAAAAAAACCAGATAGAAAAAATGGCTCTCAAAATTTTCCAGGAATTGCATATGAGGGATTATGCTACTTTCAAACTGATATTTTCCGAGAAGGAAGAAATACCCTTCTTTTTTGAGCTCAACTCTCTTCCCTCTCTTTATTATCGACACAGTGCCTTCCCGGAAATGTGCAACGCCAGTGGAATAGATTATAAAACTATGGTGCAGAAATTAGCCCGGATCGCCGAAGAGAGGGTGGCCAGGAAACTATGAACCAGAATCAAGAATTAACTTTTGCCGTGCTGGGAGCAGGACACGGAGGGCAGGCTCTGGCCGCATATCTGAGCCTGAAAGGATTTCGAGTCAATCTTTTTAACCGCACTCCAGAGCGGATAAACTCTATAAAACTTATGGGAGGAATGCAGGTCGAAGGAGAAATACAAGGCTTCGTTCCTCTCAATCTCGTGACTTCTGATATAGAAGAAGCTATCCGGGGTGTAAAAGTGATAATGATAGTGGTTCCTGCCACCGGTCATCGTTATCTGGCCGAGAGATTGAGCAATTACTTAGAAGACGGCCAGATCATAGTCCTTAATCCTGGGCGCACTGGAGGGGCATTAGAAGTAAAACAGGTTCTAAAAGAAAGGGAGTGTCAGGCTAAAGTAATAATAGCTGAAGCACAAACATTTATCTTTGCCAGCAGAATTTCTGGCCCAGCTCAGGTGAAGATTTTCAGAATTAAAAATAGCGTGCCGGTAGCTGCTATCCCTGCTCATCAAACAGTGGAGGTAGTGCAAACCTTAAGAAAAGCTCTTCCTCAATTTGTCCCCGAAGATAACGTTTTGAAAACCAGCTTCAACAACATTGGCGCAGTTTTCCATCCCACCATAACCATACTCAATGCCGGTCGTATCGAAAGCACTCACGGAGGATTTGACTACTACATAGAAGGAGTTACCCCTTCGGTAGCATTGATTTTAGAGGAAGTGGATAAAGAAAGAGTAAAAGTGGGGGAGGCTCTGGGAATAAGAGCAATCACCGCCCGGGAGTGGCTCTATTCTGCTTATGATGCCCATGGCCGCAATCTTTTTGAAGCCATTCAAAATAACCCGGGATATTACGGAATCAAAGCCCCTTCTACTATTTTTCACCGCTACCTGACAGAAGACGTTCCTGCCAGTCTTGTTCCTATCTCTTCCATAGGTCATATGTTAGGAACTCCCACTCCCACAATTGATACCATGATTCACCTTGCCTGTATTCTTCATGGAAGAAACTACTGGCAAGAGGGAAGAACGGTGGAAAAATTGGGGCTTAAAGGTTTGAGCGTCAAAGAAATTCGAGAAATGGTGGTAATGGAGGAAGAAGAATGAAAACAATTTTAGGAGCATCGCTGGGCAATTGCGTCCATGTGGCTGGCATATATCGCTTTCTGTCTTTGGCTGAGCAATATGGTTACCAAGCCCATTTTTTAGGCCCGGCTATCCCCACAGAAAAACTGATAGAAGCAATAAAAGAGAAAAAGCCAGAAAGGGTGATAGTGGGCTACCGGTTGAGCGAAGAGGCAGCCCGGAATATATTCCAGGAGCTCAAAGAAGCTTTGCAAAAAAATCAATTACTGGGCAAATTTATCCTCATTTTAAGCTGCACCCCTGCTTTAGAAAACGTGGCTCGCCAGACGGGAATTTTCGATTACATATTTACTGGTAAAGAGCGCTTTGAAGAAATAGTACAAAGCATAACCGGACACAAAGAAAGCTCTCCAGAAGAAAAATATCCTCCTACGCTTCCAGAGAGAATAAAAGCTAAAAGCCCTTTTCCTCTTTTGAGGCATCACTTTGGACTGCCTTCTCTATCTGAAACCATAGAGGGCGTAGCTCGAATCAGCGAATCCCGGGTTATAGATGTTATCTCCTTAGGCCCAGACCAGAACGCTCAGGAATTTTTTTTCCAGCCTCACCTGATGAACGAGGAAAAAAGGGGAGCAGGAGGCGTTCCTCTGCGTCACCCGGAGGATTTAAAAAAAATATACGAGGCTTCTCGCCGGGGGAATTTTCCTCTCCTGCGCTGCTATAGCGGAACCAATAATCTGGTGGAATGGGCTCACCTTTTGAAAGAAACTATTAACATTGCCTGGGGAGCAGTGCCTCTTATGTGGTACAGCCAGTTAGATGGTCGCTCTCAAAGGAGCCTCCCTGTAGCAATTCGGGAAAACCAGGAAGCCATGAGGGCTTATGCTTCACTGGGAGTCCCTCTGGAGGTGAACGAGTCCCACCAGTGGAGCTTACGCGATGCTCCCGATAGCGTAGCAGCAGCCACCTTTTACCTTGCTGCCTACAACGCCAAAAAAGCCGGAGCTCGTTATTATATTGCTCAATATATGCTCAACACTCCACCGGGCATATCCCCTCAGGCCGATTTAGCTAAAATGCTGGCTAAAGCGGAGCTCGTAAAAGAGCTGGAAGGAGAAAGCTTTACTGTTTTTACCCAGACTCGAGGAGGGTTAGCTCATTTCTCTGTAGACCTGAACGTAGCCAAAGGGCAACTGGGGGCTTCCACTTTCCTGGGTTTATTCCTTCAACCTCAAATCATACACGTAGTTGGTTTTTGTGAAGCCGACCACTTAGCTCATCCGGAAGAAGTAACAGAAAGCGCTCAAATAGTAGAAGGAGTGATAAAAGATGCTCTTTTCGGGCTTCCTCAGGTACAAAACGACCCTGTTATTCTTGAAAATAAAGAGAGGATAAAAAGAGAGGCTAAATTAATTTTAGAAGCAATTAAAAGAATAGGAAAAGAGGAAGAAGACCCCTGGGCCTCTCCTCAGGTACTGACCCAGGCGGTAGAAGAGGGAATATTAGATGCTCCCCATCTACTGGGAAATCCTCACGCACCGGGAAAAGTTAAAACCCGAATCATAGATGGATTTTTAAGAGTAGTTAATGAAAGAGGAGAAATAATAACGGAAGAAGAAAGACTGAACCCCCTTCTTCAACGCTTGCGCTTAGAATCATTGTAGCGTTTTAAATCAGTAAGTTTTTCCTGGCTTTGTTTTAGAAAACGGTTCATTTTTTGCTCAAAGACAGCTTTGCTTTTTTCCAATTTTGCCTCGTAGTCCCTATCTTCGTTGACTTTTTTGATGGAAAGATCTATTTTCCCATCAGGAGCAATGCCAATTACTTTTACCCTTACCTGGTCATTCACCTTCAAATATTCATTGACATCTTTCACAAAATGATTGGAAATTTCCGATATGTGCACCAAGCCCTTTTTACCATCTTCTAACTCCACAAATGCTCCAAATTTGGTAATACCCACCACTTTACCTTCCACTATGTTACCAACTTCAACCATTAACTTCCAACTATCCTCCTTTACAAAAATTGAGTTTATTATACAAACGACGCCCTGAAGTGTCAAGAATTCGAGGGCTCTATGTCAACAACAATCTCCTTTTGATTTGATATGAACGGGAAGAGTATTTCTCTCCAATAAATTTCCAACACTTAAAATCATAAAATATTCTCCCCCGCACCTCAACCCTGGTATTATGACTTTTTACTTAATACGAAAACTGGCAACCTGGTCGCTTAAAATATAGTTAACCGCAAAATCCATTGTAATTAACTCTCACCCGAGCCTCGCCTGATACCTGATGGCAAACCATAAGACGGCAATAGGGGGTAAACCCCTTATGAACCCCTTTCTTATTCGTCACCCCTGAATGTCTCTATCATCCCCTCAGCTGTCATTCCTGAATGGTTCTATCAGGAATCTAAATTATTTAAGGACAAAAGCCTTTGGATT
>DGDO01000115.1 GCA_002385475.1 Candidatus Sordicultor fermentans
GGAGGGTTTCCTCTCCTCTGATTTAGATTTCTGATAGAGGCATTCAGGGGTGACGGCAAAAAAGGTTCATGAGGGGAAAGAATTTCCCCCCCCTCATACCGAGAGAGACGCTTTTTCTCTCCCGGTAGTTTTTTGTTTTCTTACCTTTTTAATCTTTTCGGGGGTCACAGGGGTACTCCTATAGTTCGGTTATAGTTCTGTGACAATAAAAGCAAGACCGCCATGCGCAAGATGTGGCCGTGTCCACGGTAATATAAGGATTCTGTATTTTCTCGGTGTCATTGTTTTAATTCAGTGGAGATGAGAGCTGCATCCTTACTCTTCCGTTCCATATAGTAAGATGGTAAAATTATAAAGGCTAGCATGCTAATAACTTCTTCCTTCTTTTTCTCCTGGAGGCGGTAAGATATAGTAGAATATTGCAAAACAACAGGATTTACAGATAATACGGAGGTGATACCTTGTCTAGGCCGAAAATTTTAGTAGTGGGAAGCTTAAATATAGATATGATACTTGAAATTGAACGGATGCCAGAAGTGGGGGAAAATTTGTTTGTCGAAAAATTTTCCATGCTTCCCGGTGGTAAAGGCAACAATCAGGCGGTGGCTTGTGCTCGCCTGGGAGCACTGGTGAGTATGATTGGTAAAGTAGGAGACGATGAGTTTGGAGAGCGCTTGTTTGCCAATTTGGAACAAGAAAATGTAGATTTTGCCTTTGTCACTCGACAGGCTTTGACTCATACTGGTTTAGCTTTTATATTTGTAGACGAAAAAGGGGAAAATCGACTTCTGGTGGCTCCTGGTGCTAATATGGAGCTCTCGCTTACCGATCTGGATAACGCCTTAGAGCTTTTTAAATCTAACGAATTTTTAGTTTTACAACTGGAAATACCTCAGGAAGTAGTGAAAAAGTGTATCGAGTATGCCCACCGCTCTGGTATGAAAGTAGTACTCAATCCTGCTCCTGCCCAGCCTTTTCCTATAGAAATTTTGACTGCCAATGATATAATTACTCCGAATAAGTACGAAGCGGAAGTTTTAAGTGGAGTTAAAATTAGAAGCATTAGCGATGCTATAAAAGCTATTCAAGTTTTGGATGAGCGTTGCCCGGCTCGGAAAGTAATTACCCTGGGAGGAGAGGGAGCACTGGCAAGCTATGAGAATAATCAGTTTGTCTATCTTCCTGCTCGAGAGGTAAAAGTGGAGGATACTACCGCTGCAGGAGATGCCTTTAATGGTGGGCTGGTTGTGGGAATCGGTATGGGTAAAGATTGGATAGGAGCTTTGAAGCTCGCTAATAACGCTGGAGCCATTGCCTGCACTAAAGTAGGAGCGCAGAGCGCCCTTCCTCATTTCCGGGATGTGGAAAGGTTAGTAGAAAGGATAGGAGAAGGCGAAGTAAAAATAATTTCGGGAAACTGAGAAAGGAAAATTTTATTTTGCTCTTGAAAATTAGAGGAGGAAAATAATGAGCTTAATCAGAGTTCCTAAAGGAACTCGGGACATATGGGGAGAGGAGATTTATCTCTGGCATAAAGTGGAAGAAGTAGTCCGTTCTGTGGCTTATTCTTTTCAATATGAGGAAATAAGAACCCCCATTTTTGAAAGCACAGAGCTTTTTGCCCGAGGAGTGGGTGAAGTTACCGATATTGTACAAAAAGAGATGTACACCTTTCCAGATAAAGGAGGGCGTAGCCTGACTCTTCGGCCGGAGGGAACGGCTCCCATTATGAGAGCTTACTTAGAACATGGTTTAAATATTTCTAATCCCCGAGTTAAGTGGTTTTATATGGGTCCTATGTTTCGCTATGAACGACCGCAAGCAGGGAGAATGAGACAATTTCATCAATTTGGTTTTGAAGCTATTGGCTTTCCTCAAGCTGCCTGTGATGCGGAAATTATTCTTATAGCCTGGCTCGTAAGCAAAAAATTGGGACTGGAAAACCTTTCTTTAGAAATTAATAACTTAGGTTGTAATAAATGTAGAGACGAGTATGTAAAAACTCTTCAAGATTTCTTAAAAGGCGAGGGAGACAATCTCTGTGCTAACTGTAAAATTAGGGCAGAAAAAAATCCTCTCCGGGTTTTAGATTGTAAAGAAGAAACTTGCCAGAAAGTTATTCATTCTCCCGCTTTTCCTTTAGTGCAAGATTTTCTATGTGAGGAATGTCGCGAGCATCAGGATGATTTGATGGAGATTTTAAGAGAATTAGATATTTCTTTCTCCATCAATCCTTATTTGGTAAGAGGTTTAGATTATTATACGAGAACTGCTTTTGAAATTAAAACTGGGGAGCTGGGAGCGCAAGATGCTGTGGCAGGAGGAGGAAGATATGACAATTTATCTTCTGCTTTAGGAGGCCCTCCTGTACCGGGGGTAGGTTTTGCTGCTGGAATGGAGAGAATGATTCTTCTCTTAGCTAAAAAGTATGACCCCTCTTCTCTTAAAAAGCAGTCCTTGTTTTATCTCGCTCCTTTAGATGTTTCGGGAGAAAAAGCCCTGTTGAAGCTGGCTTCCTTTTTAGGGGATAGAACTATTCCTTTCTATTTAGAGTTTGGTGATAAAAGAGTAAAATATCATCTCAAAAAAGCTCAAAAGATGGGGATTAATACTGTGATTATAGCGGGGAAAGAAGAGAAAGAGAGAGGAGAGCTGGTGTGGAAGGATATGGTTTCGGGAGAACAAATATCAATGAAAGAAGAAGAGTTATTAGCTAAATTATTGGAGGAAAGAAAAAAATGCTGAGGACTCATACCTGTGGTGAATTGAGAAAAGAAGATGCAGGAAAGGAAGTGCAATTAACTGGTTGGGTGAGCCGTTTGCGCGACCATGGAGGGATTTTGTTTATCGATTTGCGAGATAGATGGGGTATTACCCAGCTCGTGGTAGATAACAAAGAAGAAATTTATACTCAAGCTTCCCGGGTTAGGCCAGAGTATGTTATAAAGGTAAAGGGAGTGGTAAAAGAGCGTCCCGAAGGGTTAGTCAATCCTCGA
Source organism: Candidatus Sordicultor fermentans (assembly GCA_002385475.1). GTDB lineage: Bacteria > Atribacterota > Atribacteria > Atribacterales > Caldatribacteriaceae > Sordicultor > Sordicultor fermentans. The sequence goes on from DGDO01000115.1 coordinate 2,997, forward strand.
CTCTCTACTGGAGATGTGGAGATTGTAGTGAAAGACTTAGAAATTTTATCTTCCTCGCTCCTCCCTCCTTTTGAAATAGAGGGAAATAAGGAAACAGATGAATCTATCCGCCTTCGCTATCGCTATCTGGACCTTCGCCGGGATAAGGTGCAGAAAAATTTAATTCTTCGTCACCAGGTAGCTCAGCTAATACGTCGATTCCTTTCTGAAAAAGAATTCCTCGAAGTGGAGACCCCTTTTCTTACTAAAAGCACTCCTGAAGGAGCCCGGGACTTCCTGGTTCCCAGCAGGCTCAGTCCAGGTCATTTTTATGCCCTTCCCCAATCTCCTCAGCTTTTCAAACAGATTTTGATGATTTCTGGCATGGATCGTTATTTTCAGATAGTTAAGTGCTTTCGAGATGAAGACTTGAGAGCTGACCGGCAACCAGAGTTCACTCAGGTGGACATAGAGATGTCTTTTATAGAGGTGGAAGATATCATCCAGTTAATAGAAGCAATGATGATTTATGTTTTCAAAGAGTCTTTAGGGGTGGCGGTAGATCCTCCTTTTCCTCGACTTTCCTATCATGAGGCGATGGAAAAATATGGTACAGATAAACCCGATTTGCGTATTCCCTGGGAGATTGATGACCTTACTGAACTTTTAGGGCAGGAGATAACTTCTTTTTCTCGGGGAGGAAATAACTTTGCTGTTAAAGCTCTTTTCTTACCTCAAGGGGAAGATTTCTCTCGAAAAAAATTAGATGTTCTTTCTGAGAGAGCAAAAGAAAACTCTCTTTCTCTATCTTGGGTTAAGGGAGGGGGTTCCTCTCCCTTGAAGAACAAACTTTCTGAAGAGACCTGGCAGGGGATGGTAAATAAATATCCCTTTGGAGAAAAAGCCCTGCTTCTTTTAGCCTGGGGAGAGAGGTCTAATTTACTGAATTTTATGGGTAGTTTGCGATTTGAATTGGGTGAGGAGTGGATAAAAGATAAGAAACCTTTTCAATTCTGCTGGATAACTGATTTTCCTCTGGTAGATTGGAATGAAGAAGAAAATCGCTGGGACTCGGTTCATCATCCCTTTACTTCTCCCCGGGAAGAAGACCTTGATTTTCTGGATAGTCACCCGGAAAAAGTGAAGTCCAAGACTTATGATTTAGTCTTGAATGGTTATGAAATAGGCTCGGGGAGCATTCGTATTCACCAGATGGATTTGCAAAGAAGAATTTTTAATCTTTTGAATTTAAAAGAAGAGGAAATTGAGCAAAAATTTGGTTTCTTCATTGAAGCTCTGCAGTATGGTTGCCCTCCTCATGGGGGAATTGCTCTGGGTTTTGACCGATTAATTATGTTGATGAGCGGGGAGAGTTCTATTCGAGAAGTTATTGCTTTTCCTAAAACCCAGAAAGGGGTATGCCTTCTCACTGGAGCTCCCGCCCCGGTAGAAGAAAAACAACTGGAGATTTTAGGTATATCTCTCCAAAAACAAAAGAAATGATAACCATCGTCGTATCTTTTTATCATGAAGTTTCTGGGTTAATGGACAAATTTACCTATGTAGTCTATAAATAAATTTATATAGTATTCTAAACCTGTTAAATTGCACAAATTTTAAAAGCAAGTTATATTAGAAGTTAAAAGCTCGGGATCACGACAGAAAAGGGAAAGGAGGACCCCTTATAATCCCCCGAAAGACAAAAATAGAGCAACCTGCGGAGTCAATAAAGAAATAATAAAAAGACAAGAGCTACTGAGAAAGGAAATCTCCCTCAGCGAGGTGAACTCTCTATAACCCCGAAAGAGAAAAAGCAGACGGCCTACAGCGTAAGGTTAAAATATGAATAAAAATACAAAATACTACTGGTAGAAAAATCATCCAGCAGTATAAAGGGGAAAGAATTCCTCCCTTATGACCCCCCCTTCTTTTGCCGTCACCCCTGAATGGTTCTATCGCTTTTTTCGATTATGCTCTATATCCTCGTAAAATAGAAAAGTGGATGGCCTTTGTGGTAAAGCAATTCTTATAGAAAATTTTAGAGAAAGGAGGCCATCCACCGAAAGAAGAGGAGCTATGAAGACTGGCTATATTTTCTGCAAGATTAGTAAAAAGAGGATTGAGAGTGCCTACCTTCATAACGAGTTGCGGTGCTCCCGGACTAATCAAAGCTATTGAAGTAGTATTCTAAAAGTATCAAAGGAAGATGCTGGTTTCATAGAATGGAGAATTTCTCTCATAATTAACTCCTTAGACAACTTAAGAAAGAATTTGGGTATTACTGACGGATTATCAGAAAAAGAACTACTGAAGGAGAGGAGAGGAGATGAGATGAGAGGAGATGAGATGAGAGGAGAGGAGATGAGAGGAGATGAGATGAGGTGAGGTGAGGTGATGAGAAGGCTATCCATTTTTACGGCAAAAAAGGACTTGGGCATAGGCGGCGGCAATATCGTTGGAGAAGTAGTACAATAAGACGAGGCATCGTTTTAGCTGTCGATTTCAGAGGAAAAAATAAGGATAAAAGGGAGGTCGCTACCTGTGCAAGTCATATACCTTATGCTTCCTGCAGCTTATTTTATAGCTGGAATTCTGCCTATTCTGTTTTGGAATAGACGTACCAGAGTTAGTTCCAATATATATTTGTTGGGCTGGTTGTCCTGGTTTTGCGCAGTTTCTGTAAAGTTTTTTATTGCTACCATTCAGAACTTGAACTGGCCTATTTTTTATACCAATATCCCTCTGATGGTTGTAAATACGACCATTCTTGAAGCCATAGAGGTTCTCTCCGCTTTTTTATTCTTGAAGTATCACCCAGCACTGAAGGAGGCGCGAGACTGGAAGAGCATAGTGGGGTTCGGTCTTGGCTTTGGTTGTGGCGAGGCTATAACGCTGGGAGTGATATTTCTTTCTTCGATATCTATACCATTTTCTCTGGAATTTATGGTGGGAGGTGTCCTTTTAAGTGGTTTTGTAGAGCGGCTCAGTGCCATAGCGATACATCTATCGTCTGCATGTTTCTTAGCATTATTCATTATAAACAGTAAAAAGAGCTACTTTATAATGGGGTTGCTATCAAAAATTTTATCTGCAACCATGGCAGCAATATTTCAAGTCGCATCTCTGCCCTGGGGTTTATTACCCTCTATAGCGTTTATGGAGATTGCCTTTGCTGTCTACGCTATTTTTTGGATTCTAATATTATTATACGTTAGAAAAAAAGAGGAGATAGCTGAGGAATTGTCACCAGAGCAAGTAGTTAAAATAGACAGGTTAAACGTTCTCATTCTTTCAGTTATTTTCTTCTTTTTTATGTATGTCTGGTCGATAATATTAAAGCCTCTTTTGACCTTGCCTCCTTTTTTGCACATTCTCTCCCAGGTGGGGTTATTTTTCCTCGTTACCATCATTATATATCCTCTTTTGGGAAAATACAGGAATACATCTGCTACTGAGGTTACAGTCGGTGGTGCTATAGCGCTGACTCTTTATACTGGAGCACAGAACATAATAATGAGCCTGCAGCCCAATGCTGGTTTTCTCACAATAGCAATGTTCCCATTTTTTGGGATTATCTGCGCCACCGGAGTTTATAGGCTTTTAATCCCGATCAGGGATTGAAAATGGGGTTTGCTTGCTGGCAACATGTAGCAAGCAATAAGAGCTTCGGGCTTTTTCCTACCCTTACCTGGATTTACTACAAGAACCTCTTTTGCCTGTGAATATTGCGTGTCCCTTGTGCGTGGCGATCTCGCTTTTCAAGAATGGAGAATTGCCATACAATAATACTGCCATACAATAATACCGGAGTACAGAAAAGAGCAAAGGATGGGGAAGAAAGATTACCGTGGATTTTGCGGTTGAGTATAATAGATAAAAAAGGAGAGGGAAATGGAAGAAAATAGAAAAATAAAAATACCGGGTATGCTTTATATACTCATTTCGTTTATCCCCTGGATTATTTACTGGATACTGTGCAGCATGGGAAATACTTTAGGAGTGCTTATCCCCTTAATAATCTCTTTAATTCTCATAAATCCTCAAGTCCAGAGACGAGACTTCAATTTGATGGATATTACTTCTCTTCTCTATTTTAGTATAGCTAATGTTGCTACTTTTATCTTTAATGTGAGTGTATTTATGGAGCAGAATGGCTTTATGGGATATTTTGTTCTATTTTTGATGGCCTTGATTTCCATAATTGTAAAACAACCTTATACTCTTCAGGTATCAAAAAGAGATTATCCAGAAGCATACTGGAAGGACAAATCTTTTTTAGCTATAAATAACCTGATAACTGCGGTTTGGGCTGGTATTTTTCTATCTAATGCGGTTATATTCCTATTTTTCTCTTTTCCTTTCACCGTTATATTGTCCAATGTTCTGGTTGCCCTGGGCATAATTTTCTCCACAATTTTTCCTATCAAAGCGCCTGCTTACTTCACTACTAAAGAATTTAAAAGATACGACTGGAATGTGAGAGTAGAACCGAAAATTCCAAAAGGGGAGAATGAATATGATGTTATAATCGTCGGCTCAGGTATTGCTGGCTTGGTGTGTGGTGCTTTGCTCTCTCGGAGGGGCTATAAAGTACTGGTTATGGAGCAACATTCTCAGGTGGGTGGTTATTGCTCTTCTTTTCAAAGAGGAGGGTTTGTTTTTAATACCGGGGTGGAGGATGTAAGTGGGTTGTGGGAGAGGGGTCCTGTCACCCGCCTTTTGGAGGTATTAGGTCTAAAAAGAGAAGACTTATTTGTGCGAAATACTACAAGATATATTTTGAAAGGAGAGGAAATTAGCGCTAACAATTTAGAAGAGTTTACAAATGCGCTCTCCAGCATTCATCCCGAAGAAAAAGATAATATTTCTTCCTTCTTCAGTGATGCCGAGCGAGCTTATATAGAATGCTACCAGGGTACAGAAATTTATGGTGTTCCCTTGCCTGCAGAATTAATCGTGAAAGTTTGGGGAGAGAGGGAACTTTTAGATTATCCTCGAAAGTGTCCTCTCTTTTATGACTGGATGAATAAGACCTATATAGAGAAACTCGATGAATACTTTAATGATGAAGACTTAAAATATCTGATGAGCGCTCTCCTGGGTTATGTGGGGACAGAGCCGGAGAAAACACCTGCCAGCAGCGCACTTACCGCTTGTGTTTCCTATTACCTCCACGGAGGTTACTTCCCTAAAGGTGGTGCACAACGGTTTGCCAATACTTTGAGAGATTTTGTTGAAGAGCAAGGAGGAGAAGTTTTAACCAGGCACAAAGTAGATAAAATAGTTGTGGAAAAAGGTAAGGTTACAGGGGTAAGAAGAGGAGAGAATACTTTTGAAGCCCCCATAGTTGTTGCTAATGCCAATGCTAAAACTACCTTTTTAGAGCTGGTGGGAGAAGATATTTTGGACAAGGAGTTTACCAGGTATATAAAAGGATTAAAGATGTCGCCCTCTGCTTTTATGGTATTTTTGGGTGCTGATGTGGATTTATCGAGTTATCCCACGCTTATTAAGAATTTAGATGAGGGGTATGAAATTATCATTAATTCTAATGCTGATCCAGCTTTGGCACCAGATGGTAAATCCAGTATTACCCTGATAAGAGGAGCAAACTACCACGATTTTCCAGAAAGAGGAACTGAAGAGTATGTAAAGAAGAAAGAAGAGATGAAAGAGATGCTAATTCAGAAAGCGGAGAAGGTTATACCTGAACTTAAGGGGCATATAGTCGTTCAGGATGCAGCAACGCCAAAAACTCTGGAGAGATATACCTTGATGCCTGAAGGCGCTCTTTATTCCTTCGACCAGTCCGTAGAAGTTAAAAGACCCTATTTTAAAGCACCCTTAAAGGGTCTGTATTTAGCAAGTGCCTCAACTTTCCCGGGAGGGGGAATAGAGGCAGTGGTAATGTCCGGAATTATTTGTGCCAATGATATATGTGGGTGGGAAGGTGGATTGCTATAAACAAGCTGTCTGCTTTTGCGCCTGAGTTTGATGAAGCCAGATTTTGTATGTCCGTGTTTCATCACCGGAAATCCCATAGAGAATAAGAGGTGAGAGAAATGCTTGAAGAAACACTGAGTACGGTTGTTGAGAGAATGAAGAAGCATCGCTCGCTTTATGAACAGAATGAAATGGCAGTAAGGAGCCAAGTAATCGAACCTGTTTTAAGAGGTTTAGGATGGGATATTGAAAATCCTGAAGAAGTACAGCCAAATGTTTCTACTGAGGAGGGCATCCCAGATTACTCTCTTTTTAAAAATAACAAGAAGGTGTTGTTTGTTGAAGCGAAGAAGTTATCAGTTGATGTAGAACAAAGAGAAGTTATTCGTCAGTTAGCTAAATATTGTTTTGGTGAGGGGATGAAATATGGGGTTCTAACGAATGGCGCGGTTTGGGTACTTTTTAGAGCTTTTCAAGAAGGTACTACAATGGCAGAACGTATAGTTTGGAAAATTGATGTCGAAAATGATGAAATGACAGCAATTGTTAGAAAGCTTAATACCATTTCAAAAGAGAATATAATAGATATCGAGAATCTTATAAAAAAGCTCTACATCTTAGATGAGATTTGGCATTCTTTATTAGACGAGCCAAAAGACTTGGTTAGAGGATTTATCCCGGTTTTCGAAGCTTTAATTAAAGAGGGATATCCGGAATATGAATTTGAGCAAACCGAAATTGAAGATTTCATAAAAGAAAGGATAAAAGAGCTTGTTTCTCCTGCTGAAGAGTATGTAACAGAATCTATCCCTCTTGTGGAGCCTATTGTATTAAGAGGCACCCAGCCAAGAAAAATGAAGATTGGGACCGATGTCTATGAGATTAGAAATTCATATGATATTTTAGTGAATACCGCAGAGTGGCTAATCAGAAAAGGCAAACTAAGAAAAGAAAGTTGTCCCATTCCAATTGGACACAAGAGAAATTTAGTGAATACTCAGCCTAAGCATAGATATGGAGATGATTTTAGAGCGCCGAAAAGGTTATCTAACGGTTTATATATTGAAACTCATTATAGTACTACATCGTGTATAACTAATGCTAGGAAGCTTCTTGAAAGATGCGGGTATCGGGAGGATACGCTAGAAGTACAATAAAAACTAGAGGAGCGGGACTTCTGATGGCGTAGTATAGGCGATCTTGTTCTCTCTACTGGGTTTTGGCTGAGTCACAACTTAGTATATACTTAGGATGTCAGATGAGGTTATTTTGAGAAGAAAGGGGGGATGAAAAGATGAAAGTACTTCATACGGCAGATATCCATTTAAGGGAATATGAAGATGAGAGGTGGAAGGCGCTTCAAAAGCTGATTGAGATTGGAAAGGCAGAAAAGGTTGAGCTTTTTGTAATAAGCGGTGACCTTTTTGATAGAGGGATTGACGCCGAAACTTTAAGACCTAAGATAAGGGAAATTTTCTCGAATACTGGTTTTAAAATAGTCCTGATTCCTGGAAACCACGATGATGAATCATATAAAAGCGGTATGTACTTTGGCGAAGACACAATTATCTTAAACGACTTAAATGAGCCTTTTGAATATAAAGATGTAAGGATATGGGGGTTACCTTTTGAACCCCTGGAGGGGGAAAAGGTTGTTGAAAAGCTCCGTTCTATAGCTAATAATTTAACTTCAGACAGGAAGAATATTCTACTATATCACGGTGAATTGCTTGATGCTTTCTTCTCCAGGAGAGATTTTGGAGAAGAAGGTGAAGAGAGATATATGCCGGTCAAATTATCTTACTTCAAAGATTTGAATCTTGATTACATACTTGCTGGACACTTTCATTCCCGATTTGATATGTGGAAGTTAGAAAAAGGAGGCTACTTTGTTTACCCTGGTTCACCCGTATCAATAACTAAAAGAGAGACAGGACGGAGAAAAGTAAATATATTTGAAATCGGGCAGCCGCCCAGGGAGCATCCTCTTGATACTTTTCATTTTGAGGAAGTGGTCATAGAACTGGACCCTTTTATGGGGGAAAATCCGGTAGAGATAGTAAAGGAACGACTTAAGGCATCCCATCCTGAAGCGAGTATTATCTTGACGGTTAGGGGATACATTAACAGTGAAGAGATTGAAATGAGCGAATCTGAGCTTGTAGAGCAAATAAAAGAAGTCATTAAGGACAAACCGGTAGAAGAATATCTTGAATTCAGGGACATGTATACCATACTTGAAGATGACTTGTTTAAAAGCTTTATGAGCAAGCTCGCGGAGACTCCTTTTACCGAAGAGAAGAAAAAAGAATTGCTTGACCTCACGATACAAGCGATGATGGAGGCCAGGTTATGAGAGTAAAGGAATTCTCAATAATGCGATATGGTCCTTTGTCCAATACCGGTAGAATATTGCTCCATAGCTTCAATCTGTTCTGGGGTAAAAATGAGGATGGGAAAACCCTCACCATAGATGCCCTGGTAAAGATGTTGTTGGGGCGAAGTGTCAGGGAGTTTGAGCACATAAATCGGGTAGAAGAAAATCCGGAGGGTTATGTAATCGTAGAAAGCGAAAAAGGTGAGGAAATTAAGCTTCCAGAAAGAGGAGACTTAACAAAGATTGCTGGTTTGACTTCTTCAGAATGCTGTAATATTTTCATAGTGAGGAATAGCAACCTGTCTATTGCCCGTGACGCTGCTCAAGAGAGTAAATTTTATATCGATGTGACGGATCGTCTCACCGGTCTTAGAACAGGAGAAATCCGTAGAATAAAAGAGGCTCTCAAAGAAATGGGTAAGATAACCCCTCAGGGTGCATTTAGAGATATTAGAGATGAAAAATTAAAAACAAGAATAGAAGATGCACAAAACTTGATAGAGAAAATTAAAAGCCTATGCAAAGAAACCGAAGAAAAAAGGTTTGACGAACTTGAAAAAGAATCTGCAGAATTAAAGGAAGAAATAGAAAGAATAGATCGGGAAATGAAAGCATTTGAAGATGCTAGAAAGAGAGAGAAATACGAAAGGGGACGAGAGGCATTAGATAATTTTAAAAGCTCTCTGGAGCGGCTCAAAAACTTGGAAGTTTACAATGAAGAAGATGAAAGATTATGGAGAGATTGCCATAGAGACATCATGACTCTTGAAGAAGAAAGGAAAAAGGTAGCTGAGGAGCTTGAGGAGAGTAAAGAAGAGTTCAAGACAATAAACGAGAAGTTAGATGAGGCAGAGAGAGATTTTCGGGTTCTTTCTGAGAGAAAGAAAAATCTGGATGAGGAAATTAAGCCGGAGTTAAGGGCTTATGAAAATAAAAGTGTAGAGTTGGTGCAGCAACAAGAAAAAGATAAGGTTTTCACTTTATTAGGGATAATTTTCGCAGTATTGCTGGGGATATCTTTGCTTGGAGTTATTTTCAGCCCTTCGCCGTTATTTTATGCTCTGGTAATATTGTTTTCCGTCTTGGTTTTAGTATCGGTAGTGTTTCAACTTCGGCTGGTAAGGGAAAAAGCTCGACTTGCGAAGATACTGGAGAAGAATAAACTGTCTCTTTCAAAATTGGGGATAGAAGCAGAGAGTGTGGAAAAGATTCTTTTTAATATTCAGAGGTTTGATGAGGGTTATCACAGAAAATTTGAAGAGCTACAAGACATAAGAAGGAAAAGGGAAAACTTAGAAGAAAAAATTGAAAATTTGCAAAGTAAGAAGATTCCGGAGATAGAGAATAAACTTAAAAGCCTTGAAGAAAAAATAGAAGAGATAAAAAGAAAATCAAAAGAAGAATCTTTAGAGGAATACACCGAGAAGCTCAAGTTAAAGCAAAAACTGGAAAGGTTATTAGGAGAGCAAAGAAGCATCTTAAAGAGCCACCTGGGGGAGAAGGGCAAAAGCTTGGAAGAAAATATTTCTTACTGGAGCGAAGAAATTGAAAAACTTGAGATATACGAGGATAAAGCTAAAAATGTGAAATATAGCGAGACTGCTGTAGTAGATTTGGGAAAGAAAAAGGCAGAACTGGAAGAGAAGTTAAAGGACATAAATGAGATTATGAAAGCCATTCGAAAGGATTTGGATGACATAGAGCGAAAGGTGAACGAAATTCTGCGATTAGAAGAAGAATATCTGCACTGTAAAACATTAGTGGATTTGGAAGCAGTTAAAGATGAATTGCAAAAATTTGTTGATGAATGTGAAAATAACAGGAGCAATGTATTAGAAGTTATAAGAATTTTTGAAGAAATAGAAGCAGAAGAAAAAGAAAAGGTTTCTGAGCTTTTTGGCAGGGGAAGTTCCACGTCAAAATATTTTGGAGAGATAACTGATGGTCTTTATGAAGAAGTTGTATTCAATCGGGAAGAAGAAAGAATTAAAGTCAGGCGTAAGGATAATATGATGCTGGAGGCAGAAAAGTTATCCGGTGGCGCATATGACCAGTTGTATTTTTCTATCAGACTTGCTCTGGGAGAAAGGCTTCTGGAAAATAAAAAAGGATTTTTTATTATGGATGACCCATTCATAAAAGCAGACCCGGATAGG
>DGDO01000055.1 GCA_002385475.1 Candidatus Sordicultor fermentans
CTCTTGTGCTCTATATTTTTCTCTCAATATTGTCAGGCTGCAAAGCTGATGCTCGCGGTGACGGTTAAATTGGATGCCATAATAATATCAAGGTACAAATAAGAAAAGCAAAACACTGAGTAGAGGGATTTTGCAAGGGATTTTGGGGTTAAATATAACAGAAAAAAATAATGGAAAAATTCATCTTCAATTTCAGAGGGAAGGGAAGCAAATTGGTAGAAGTGACTATTGAGAAAAATTTGAGTTATTGTCAATTTAAAGAGTTAATTCCTGACCTTGTTTCCATTTATCAGCGAGCTTATGAGAATCTTCCTGAATATCGAGATGACAGCTACTGTAAAATAGCGGCTTATTTCTCCTGGCTATGGAAGGGAGATCCTGAGGGTTTTTTAGTAGTTTTTGAAGGAAATAAACCAGTAGGATTATTAGGAATGCATACTAACTGGAGAGAAGGAAAAGAATATCTGGCTGAGATTCATGAACTCGTGGTAGATCCTCAATTTCAGGGAAGGGGAGTAGGAAAAAAATTGATAGAGGAAGCAATCCAGATTGCCCTTTCTCGAGGGAGAAAGAAAATAGAGTTGTGGGTAGGAGAAAAAAATCGCAAAGCCCAAGAGTTCTATCTCCATAATGGATTTCAAGAAAAAGAGCAGAGGGGAATATGGATTAGAATGATAGAAGAATTGGATTTGTAGGAAGAAGAGTTTTTTGTTTTTTAGGATTTAAGTTGTATAATAAAGCCTGAATGTTTTTAAAAGTAGGTGAAAAAATGAAGGTAGGCATTCCGCGGGGTCTTTTATTCTATCGTTTTTACGCCCTCTGGAAAACTTTTCTGGAAGAACTGGGAGCAGAAGTAGTAATTTCTCCTCCCACCAACAAAGGCATTATCCAAAAAGGTTTAACCTACGCGGTGGAGGAAATTTGTTTTCCAGCCAAAGTGTTTTTGGGACATGTTCTTTATCTTAAAGACCGAGTGGACCTCATATTTATTCCCCGAATAGTCAGTTTTCACAGGAGAGAATATAATTGTCCCAAAATATTAGCTCTTCCTGATTTAGCCCGTAACCTCTTTAATATTCCTGAAGAAAGGATAATTGGTGACGAAATTAATATGCGGGAAGAGGGGATGCGAGGCTGGAGGCGAGGATTTTTAAACATTGGTAAACACTTTACTACTAAAGAAAGTAAAATTATGAAAGCTCTGAATTTAGCAGAAAAAGCTCATAAAGATTATCAGGCCAACCTCAAAAAGGGCATGCTCCCCGAAGACTTGATTGACCACAAAAATCCCCTTCCTCTCCGGGAGAAGAAAATTGTCCTTTTAGGCCATACTTATCTTTTGAGTGATAGCTATATAAATATGAATATCACCGAAAAAGTCAACGATCTCAACTACTCGGTAATCACTCCCGATATGGTAGATGAGGAAAAGAAAAGATACTATCTCTCTACTATTCCTAAACCCAGTTTCTGGACTATTTCTAATGAAATCATTGGTAGCACTTTATACCATCTCAAAGAGAGAAAACCGGAGGTCAGAGGGTTTATCCATCTGGTTTCCTTTGAGTGTGGACCAGATTCTTTAGTTGGAGAGTTAATTGAACGTCTTCTCAAAAGAGAAAAGGAGTCTCTCCCTTACTTGCGTTTAGAAATTGACGAGCACACCGGAGAAGCAGGGTTGGTTACTCGTTTAGAAGCTTTTGTAGATATGATGGAGTGGAGGTATAAAAGCCTTGAAAGCTACGTTTCCCCATTTGCTTCATCTTGATATCGCCTTAGGAGTTCTCTACCCCACTCTGGGCGTAGAAATCATAACCCCTCCTCCTATTACTCAAAAAACCATTGAAATTGGAGTAAAACTAGCTCCTCAGAATGCTTGCTTTCCTCTCAAAGTAACTCTGGCTAACTTTGTAGAAGGAATTGAACTGGGAGCCGATACTATTTTTATGGCCGGAGGGGTGGGGCCTTGTCGTTTTGGTTATTACGGACAAATTCAAAATATAATTTTAGAAGATTTAGGTTACAACGTTGATTTTGTCCTATTAGACCATCCTCGCTATGGTATTCGTCCTTTTATAAAAGCCCTGCAAACTATGGCCGGGGGAAGGGTCCTTTCCTCCCGAGTTATCAAAGTAGCCAGCTTGGCCTGGAAAGTTTTGCGCTTTACCGAAGACTTAGAGACAGAAAGAAGAGCGCTGCGTGCTCAGGTAAAAGACCGTCAAAAATTAGACGAAATAGTAGAAGGAGCGCTGGAACAACTGCGTCAGGTAAATAATGAAAAAAGCTTCCAGGCTATCAAAGAAGAAACTATGAAAAAGTTAGATAATTTAGAACGGAAAGAAACAGAAGACCTCATAAAAGTGGGAATAGTAGGAGAGATTTATGTAGCTCAGGAAACTAAAATAAATTTCAATGTGGAAAAGATCCTGGGAGAGCTAGGAGCATACGTACACAACTCTGTTTCTACGGTAGAGTATGTTTTGCACACCCTGCCATTTACTCGTTCCCGGGAAAAATTAGAAGCCTGGGAGCTAGCCAAGCCTTACCTGAAGAGATTTGTAGGAGGAGAAGGAATTGATACAGTAGGCAGCGCCATTCGCTATGCTCAATGGGGCTTTGATGGAGTTGTCCATCTTTATCCTTTTACCTGTATGCCTGAAGTAGTGGCTAAAAGTATACTTACCGCAGTAAGCAGGGATTACGACTTACCTACTCTGCATTTAGCCATAGATGAACATTCTGGAGAGGCGGGATTAGTTACCAGAGTGGAAGCATTTGTAGATGTTTTAGAAAGAAGAAAAAAACTGAAGAAAAAAAAGGTGGAGGTTAGTTAAATGGACCTTTATTTAGGAGTGGATGTGGGCTCAGTAACCACTAAGTTTGTGCTTATAGACGAAGAAAAAAACATTCTGGCCAGTTGCTATTTGCGCACTAGCGGCGATCCGATTGGAGCGCTCAAAGAAGGTTTACAATACATAGAAAGACATTTTCCCAGTGGTGGAGAAATAAAAGGAGTAGGTAGTACCGGTAGCGCCCGACACCTAGCTGGCATAGTAGTAGGAGCAGATATAGTCAAAAACGAAATTACCGCTCACGCCATAGCAGCCATCACCCGAGTACCTGAAGTACGAACAGTTTTTGAAATTGGAGGACAGGACAGTAAGTTAATTATCATTCGAGATGGCGTGGTGGAAGACTTCGCTATGAATACCGTTTGCGCAGCCGGAACAGGTTCTTTTCTGGAGCATCAAGCGGTACGTCTCAATGTTCCCATCGAAGAATTTGGAAAATTAGCTCTCCGGGCTGAACAGGCAGTGCGCATTGCTGGAAGATGCACGGTTTTTGCTGAATCAGATATGATTCATAAACAACAATTAGGTTTTGGCAAGCCAGAAATCGTAAAAGGACTTTGTGAAGCCTTAGTGCGGAACTTCATCAATAATTTAGCTACGGGGAAAACCATAGAAGACCCCATCGTTTTCCAGGGAGGAGTAGCTGCCAACGAGGGGATTGTTCAGGCATTCCGAGATTTCTTCCAGGGTAAAAAGAAGATTGTCGTTCCTCCTGAGCATGGAGTCATGGGAGCCTGGGGAGCAGCTATTTTAGCCCTGGAGTATGCTCCAGAAAAAAGTACTTTTTCTGGATTTGAAGTGATTGGTCGTCAGTTTGAAAGCCGGAGCTTTACCTGTGAAGATTGTCCCAATGCCTGCGAAATAGTAATACTAAAGGAAGAAAATGATATTAAGGCTTTATGGGGTAGTCGCTGCGGCAAGTGGACTCCTGTTACGGTCAGACAGAGATGGGAAGAACAAGAAGATAAATCCGAGGAGCCTCTCCAGATAGAAGAGGAAGAGTCTTTGGTAAAAGGTTAATCATGGTTCTGAAGGGCTTTCTTTTTCTCTAACCGATTGGAGAGCTTCCTGTAAAATCTGGTTTAATTTTTGAGTTTTTTCTTCAACTTCCTGAACAAGTATAGCTATATCAGACCAGGTGCGGGGAGGGGAAAACCATTCCCACCTTTTACTGCCTCCCAAAATGAGGAAAAAAACTATTACCATTACCAGAAGAATTATCCACCATCCTATTTTCCTGAACCCTCTTCTTGTTTCTCCTTTCTCCATAGCGTAATACCGAAACTCATTATTCCCGGAAAGCAGGAAGCTTATTAACTTCCTGAGTTAGAAGCTCAATAAGATACTGAAGGTCTTGCCAGGTAGAAATTAGCTCATCAGAGAATTGTTGCAAGCTCATGAAATTAACCAAACTTTTGATATCCCTCTGGAGCCTAACCACTTCTAAAGCTCCTCGATAGACTTTGGCGTTCTCAGAAAGAACCAGAAGAAACTTTTTGATAGTCCGGTCAGCATTCTTAATTGTCTCATAAATCTTATCTTCCAGAGAAATAAATTCCTTCCAGATTTGGATTTCTTTGGCTTTAAATTCTACTTGCATTTCTAAACTTCTTCTCCTGATGTTTCTTATCTCCTCGTCCTGCTCCAGAGATAGTTCTTTTAACTCTTCTTCCAGTTCTAATTTTTCATCTTCCAGAATTCTGATCTGGTCTTTAGATTTTTTAAGCAACTCCTGGAGTTCCTCTATCTTTCCTCTCAATTCTTCTTCTATCTGGGGTCTAAGATCAGAGATGTGTTCATAAGAGACGGTAATCTCTTCTAATTTGTCTACCATAGGGTCTATAATCGCATCAAGATTCTCTGCTTTTTCTATCATATTTATTATTTCATCCAGAGCCTTCAGGTTTCTTTCAATCTGGTAGTAAACCTGATTGCTTCCTGCAGTATAAAAAGATTGAGCAGTGAAGCCTACCCTCTCGGCCACAAACTTCATATCTTCTTTAGAATGAGAAATAGGAATATCTCCGGCTAAGGTTCCCAGAAAGAAGGCCACAAAAATCACTAAACCCACGACTACATATCGCCTCAAGGCTCGCACTTTTTTAACACCTCCTTTCTTCTATAGCGGCTTTGGCTCACCCAGGCAACATAGAGTAATAAGAGGAAATTGCAGAAAAAACGTAAAACTTAAGTTAGAATAGTATAATGTCACAGCTTTAAACGAAACATATCCCTTTTTATTCCCCCTGTTTTTCTCTCAACGAAGAAAAAATACAGAAGAAAAAGAGCTGTAATAGATAGATAGCTTCCAAAAAATATTAAAAGTTGTATAATGTATAATAGCCGGGTAAAAGGAAATTGGTCGTGAAGACCAGAGGAGTGGGAAGCTTTTAGTCCTCTTTGCCCGGCCGTTTTTAAAACATCCTCCTGTGGAATAAAATATTATCAATTTAGTTTACTTTTAAAAATCCCAAACTGAAGGGAGGCCTGAACATATATGCCTATCAAACGCAAAATGACTCGAGAGAATCTGGAAAATGCTTATGCTGGCGAATCACAAGCTTACATGAGATATCTAATTTTTTCTCAGGTAGCAGAACAAGAGGGAAAGCCTAATATTGCTCGCCTTTTTAAGGCCATCGCTTATGCTGAGGAAGTCCACGCTACCAATCATTACCGAGCTTTAGGGTATATCAACAATACACTTAAAAATCTGGATATGGCCATTGCCGGAGAAATATATGAAGTGGAGGAAATGTATCCCGCTTACAATGCTGTAGCTAAACTTCAGGGAGAAAAAGAAGCAGAAATAACCACCCACGGAGCATTAGAAGCAGAAAAAATTCATGTCCAGATGTACAAAAAAGCTAAAGAAGCTGCCGAAGACGGTAAAGATGTAGCTTTAGGAACCATTCAGATATGTTCAGTGTGTGGTTACACCGCAGAAGGAGAGGCTCCGGAAAAATGTCCCATCTGTGGAGCTTCTCGAGAAAAATTCAAAGCTTTCTAAGGAGGTAAGAAGATGACTAATTTTAGCGACCTTTTTCAATCGGCCGACTGGAAAGAGGAAAAGCATGTTCCGGTAATTGAAGGACCTGATACAGTTAAAAAAGGAGAGCTTACTAATTTTACCGTAACTGTAGGAAAAGAGATTCCTCATCCCAATACCACCGAACATCACATCCGGTGGATAGCGGTCTATTTCCTGCCTACAGGAGGGAAGTTTCCTTTTCAGTTAGGACATTTTGAATTCACTGCTCATGGAGAAAGTACTGAAGGTCCTAATCAAGGGCCGGTATATACCGAACCACGAGTGAGCTTTTCCTTTAAAACCAATCAACCAGGAACTATTTTTGTCACTTCCTACTGCAATATCCATGGACTGTGGAAAGGAGAAAAGGAAATCAAAGTAGAATAGTAAAAAGGGGGTAACACCCCCTTTTTACTATGTTGTTATTTACATTTTCTTATGGAAGAAAATCATAAATTTTCTCATCCTCATAACAATGAAAAAGCTCTTTCAGTTGCCATAATCCTGAATTTTATCGTTTCCCTGATCGAAATCATAGGAGGAATATGGTCGGGAAGCTTAGCCCTACTTTCCGACGCTCTACACAATTTAGGAGACACCACCTCTCTTTTTATAAGTCTTTTCTCTCTCCGCCTTTCTTTGAAAGAAGAAACTCCTCAAAGAACCTATGGCTATCGGAGAGCAGAAGTTCTGGGTGCTTTTGTTAATTCTCTGTTAATATTTGCCACCCTTGGCTACATTTTTATAGAAGCTATTCAGAGACTTTTCTCTCCCCGGGCAATAGAAACCCATATCCTTTTAGAAATAGCAATAATAGGTCTTTTGGGAAATTTGTTTTCCGTTTTCTTACTCTTTCCTGGTTCACGAGAAAGTCTTAACCTCCGAAGTTCTTTCTGGCACCTTCTTGTAGACACCTTTTCTTCTTTAGCAGTAATAATTGGAGCTCTATTAATTAAGCATTGGGGATGGTTTTTTATTGATCCTCTCCTCAGCATAGGACTATCGATTCTCCTTTTACGAGGAAGCTGGAAAATGTTCAAAGAGGTGGTTAATATCCTTATGCAAGGAGCACCTCCTCACTTAAACCTGGAAAAATTGAAAAAAGCCTTAGAAACTCTGCCCGGGGTGAAAAATATTCACCATCTTCATGTATGGTCTTTAAATGAAAAAGAACATTTTGCTGAATTTCACGTAACTACTACCTGTTCCAGCTGGGAAGAAATTGACCAGCTCCGCGAAGAAATACAAAAAATTCTTTTCGAGGATTTTCGAATCGAACATTCCACCATTCAATTCGAAAATAAAGGTTGTAAAAACCAGGATTTTATTGTGAAAGAAAAATAAGCTTGTGTTTTCTTAAAAAGGTTCTTCCTCTTCCAAGACTTTCCTTATCTCTTCTTCTGTGGCTCGAAGACGATCCCTCAAAAAGCGGTACAAGAAAGAGGCTCTTTTAACTTTTTCCGTCAAATTGTCTATTTCTATTTCCTCATTCTCCAGTTCATCTACAATGGATTTCAGTTCCTGAAAAGCCTCACTATAGCTCAGATTGTTCTCTTCCATAAGTCTCCTCCACTTTACTTTTTATCCAGCCATCCATCAGGCGGGTAGAAATATTTTCTCCTTCTTGTAAATCTCTAAAGCTTTTCACCACTTTACCTTCTCGATAAGTCACACTGTAACCCCGGCGGAGAACATTCTCGGGATTCAACAAACGTATTGCCTGTTCAGCTCTTTTTAACGCTTCCCACTCCTTGGAAACTCTCTCTTCCACTAAATTTTTTAATTGTCTTTCATAGGCTCTCTGGTTTTCTCCTATTTCTCCCAGAATCCTTTGAGAATGTACCAATAATCTCTCCCGACAAAAAGAAAGTTCTTTCCCCGATGAAAGAAGTAAATCCCCTACTCTTCTAGTCCATTGATCGACCAGAACAGTTAGAACACGTCTTTCTTTCTCTATAAAGTTTTCTATTATCTCTTTTAACTCCGCCATTTCCTCTTCTATCTCTTCCTCTACCATTTTCATTTGATTAATAAGAAATTCAGCTACTGCAGTGGGAGTCTTCAGGCTGGTATGAGCCACATAATCTAAAACTGTATCATCCCGCTCATGGCCAATACCCACCACAACCGGAAGAGGAAAGGTGGCTACTGCCTTTCCTAAAAGGTAGCTATCAAAACAGCTCAAATCGACACTGGAGCCCCCTCCTCTAATTATTACCACTATATCAAAATAATTTTGTTCTCTCTTTATCTCTTCCAAAGAAGAAAAAAGGGAGTTTTCAGCCTCTTCTCCTTGCATCAAAGTGGGGAATAACTGACAGGAAAAAGTAAAACCATAAACATTGTTCTGAAGATGACTTATAAAGTCCTCCCATCCCGCTGCTGTAGGAGAAGAAATTATTGCAATCCGCTGAGGAAAAAGGGGAAAAGGAAGGGAGCGATTAAGAGTCAAAAACCCTTCTTTCTCCAGGCATTCTAATATTTCTCTTCTTTTACGCATCATCTCTCCCAGGGAATAAGAAGGGTCGACTTCTTTAATATCCAAACTCAGACCATGAACAGGATGAAATCGCAATCGAGTTAAAAAGAGAACTTTCATTCCCCGTTCCAGGTTTTTACCAGTTGCTTCCAGAAAAGAGGAAACCACCAGAGGATAATTAGAAGACCAGATAATCCCCTTCATCCGGGCTACCACGCGGTCATCTTCTTTTTCTACCAACTCCAAGTAACAGTGTCCAGTAGTAGAATTTAATCTTATCTCAGCAATTTCCGCTACTACCCAAAGAGGGGCAGAAAAGTAACAATTTTCTACTACATCTTTCAATATCTGATTCAACTCTTTTAGAGTAAGATAAGATGGTTGGGAAATATTTTCCACAGTTTCCTCCTTTACTGTTCAATTTTACCAGAAGAAAGCTTTTATACAATCATTCGCCCAGTTGTAACTATAACCAGACTATAAATAATTTAAATAAACTTTTATCCGATATGCTGGATTAAGAAAAATGGCTCATCCTCTCACCAGCTCCTGCAACTTCTTTTCTCTATCCCACCAACAAAAAAAGCAGGAGATA
>DGDO01000084.1:0-8213 GCA_002385475.1 Candidatus Sordicultor fermentans
CTAGCCCATACATCAGTATAAACCACTTCCGCTCCTTCTATTGCTTTTTGGGGATCAACTTCATAAATTATTCGAGCACCATTCTTCTTTCCTCTCTCCTGTGCTTCCTCCCAAATTTGAGAAGAAATTCGATAGCGCTCTGGAGTGCTTACTACGAGCTCCAGCCCCAGAATAGAAGCAGCATTTATCCAGGAGTGACAGACATTGTTGCCATCTCCTAAAAAACAGATTTTTAATCCTCGGAGTTTTCCTTTCTTCTCCTGAATAGTCAAAAGGTCACCTAACACCTGGCAGGGATGATAAAGATCGGAAAGACCGTTAATCACTGGAATAGAAGCAAAGCGGGCGATTTCCAGAAGGTTTTCATGGGCAAAAGTACGAATCACGAGACCATCCACCATCCGGTCTAAAACCTGGGCTACATCTTTCACTGCCTCTCGCTGTCCCAATCCCACTTCTTGAGATCCAAGGTAAAAACTTTCTCCCCCCAGGTGTCGCACTGCCACTTCGAAAGAAACCCGGGTTCGCAGGGAGGGCTTTTCAAAAAGAAGGGCCACTATTTTACCCTTCAGAGGTTTTTCATCCCTTATCCCCATCATATCCAACCTTTTCAGCTCACAAGCAGTGTCTAAAAGGTAGTGAATTTCCTCCCGGGAATAATCAACCAGATCTAAAAAGTCTCTACCTCGAAATCTTTTTCTATCCATAGCTTTCCTCCTACCAGTGGTACACTTTCCTCACATAGGGAGAGAGAAAGGCACGTAACACTGCCCCATAACCCGCCTGGAATTGCACCACTTCTCCTAATTGATAAACTCTATTGCTTTCCTCTATATCTATAACCAGGTAATTGCTGGTGGCTCCTACTATTTTAGCATTTTCATCGGCAAAATATAATTGATGTTCATCACTATCCTGTTTTCCCAGAGCCAGAATCATTCTTTTTCTTTTTCCCGCTTCTGGCGAAAAACCAGATTCTCCAAAAGCGTCAAAGCCTGTTTCCTTCCCTCTATCGGGTTCTTTACTTTTTATCTCCACTATTTCCGCTTTAAGAGTGAAAGCTCCACTTTCTAACCACTCTATATTCCTTCCCCGGCTAATATCGTTCCCAAAAAGTAGAGCTTCTCCCAGGCGAATTTCGTCTACTCCTTTTATTTCCTTCTCTTTCTCCCACAGAGAGAGAAAAGTAGTCCCTCCCACAGAGAGAATAATTTTTCTTCCCCATTTCTCTTCCCACCCCTTCTTAAAAGCTACAAGTCTCTCTAATATCTCCTCATCAGGCAAAACTCCACTGAGACAGGCTAAAGTAGAACAAATCCCTTCTACCTTAATATGGGGGAAATCATCAATTTTATCCCCCATTTCTTCTATCTCCTCAGGAAGAAAACCCTCCCGAGCATCGCCACTTTCTAAAGCTAAAAAAAGGGGCAAAACCTTTCCCTGCTTTTCCGCCTCACAGCTGAGTGCTTCCACCATTTCCCAGTGAGAAACAAAAGGTATTATCCCCTGTGCTACAATTTCTTCTACTTCTTCTTTCATAGGAAGGCGAATGAGTGAAAGTCGCACCTCGGGGGGTAATAGCTTCTTGGTGTAAAGCAAGTTCTCCAGATTAGAATCGGCAAAGCTCCTTATCCCTGAGCGATAAAAAAGATAAACAAGGGGGGCATCAGCTAAAAAACCTTTAGTTACTACTACCGGATGCAGGTGCCAGCTAGCACACTTTTTGAGAAGGACCTTTATGTTCTTCTCTATTATGCTCAGGTCAATTTCCAAAAGGGGATAAGTGCTGACGGCCACTTTGAACAATCCTTTCTTCCCCCATGTTCTAAAAGGCAATGAGTCGGTAAGAGCAAGAAAATGGGGAAAAGCCCCCTATCGGGGGCAAAAAGAAAACTTTACCGCTTGGAGAACTGGAAGCGAGCTCGAGCCCCTCTCTGCCCGTATTTCTTGCGCTCTTTCATTCGAGGATCACGGGTTAGTAACCCGGCTTTTTTCAAAGTTGGTCGCAAATTTTCATCTACCAGGGCCAAAGAACGGGCAATCCCGTGAGCCAGAGCCCCTGCTTGACCACTCAATCCTCCTCCTGAAACCTTAGCTTCCACATCAAACCGAGCTTCACTCCCGGTTAAAGCCAGAGGTCTTTGCAATAATATTTGCCAAACTGGCAAAGGAAAATAATCTCGAAAATCGCGGCCGTTCACCACTATTTTCCCGCTCCCCAGAGTAAGCCATACCTTGGCCACCGCGGTTTTTCTTCTACCAGTAGCATAATATTTTGGGTTTACTGCCACTTTATTCACTCCTTATCTTTCAATGGAATAGGATTCTGAGCCTGGTGAGGATGAGAAGGACCAGAATAAACTTTAAGCTTGCGAATCATTTTCCTTCCCAGACGATTGTGAGGAATCATGCCCCACACTGCTCGACGAATAACTTCTTCTGGCCGACGATTCAGAAGAGATCCCAAAGTTTCCGATTTAAATCCCCCAGGATAACCAGTATGCCAGCGATATAGCTTCTGGTCCTTTTTTTTGCCGGTCACTTTTACTTTTTCAGCATTAACCACTATTACGAAATCTCCCACATCCATAAAGGGAGTATAAATGCTTTTGTGTTTACCCATTAAAATCTGGGCAACCTGAGAAGCCAATCTTCCCAGAACTTGACCCTCGGCATCTACTACATACCATTTCTTTTCTATTTTTTCCGCATCTGGAACATAAGTCTTGGTCGACATTCTAACTTCCTCCACCTTTTTAAGAAAAATCTTAGACCATTGGCATTTTAATTAAATCCCATAGAGTTGTCAAGAAGCAGTCACTGTGTGTGTAGTTATTCTGTGATAATGTCACCTTTAAAATTCTTTAGACAATGTCCTTTTAGTAACAAAATGAAAAGAGGATATGCTATCTTCAAGAAGAAAGAAAAGGTAGAACAAATTTGATAGAGAGCTTACTTTCACCTATAATTCTATATGAGCATTGTATAAGCATTAGGAAACAACAGCTCTATAAGATAGTGTCAACCCATTTTGTAGGGATATTTTTATTTTTTCCTCTACTATTAGCTTTCGAGACTCTATCCATTAAGTATTAGATAGACAGTATCATGGCTAAATAGAACAACCCATTTAGGAAAGGTTTTTAGTTAAATTCTGGGCTCAAGAAAAATTATAGTCTTCTCCTAAAGGCTCATAAACCCCGCTTCGGTGATTTACCTAAGAAAATAGGGGGATGCCTCCCCTGCCGTTTTGTAGCAATCCCAAGTTTTTAGTATGATGAAGCTTGAAAGTTATTAAAAGAGAAATACCAACTCGCCGTACTCACGATGGCAGAAAAGAGAGGTTGCTTGTCACTCCTCGCAGACAAAAGGAAGTCCCTCAAAACAATCAAAAAAAGAACTTCACACAATGATAGGAGAGAGTTTCTTGCAAAAACCAAAAAAAGGAGTTATAAAGGGACTCTTTCCCTCATAGTTCTGTCACAAGCTACTCCGTATTTTCCTCATATTTTATCATAGATCTACATACCCCTTGAAGAAAGTTGTAAAATAGGAGAGAATTACTTATAAGATAATAATATAAATCGAAAAAGGGAGGAAATATAATGGCTGTTCATTTTACTGAGCTGGGATTGGTCAATACTCGGGAAATGTTCAAAAAGGCTATGGCTGGAAAATATGCCGTACCAGGTTATAATTTCAATAACATGGAACAGCTACAGGCCATCATCACTGCCTGTGTAGAATGTAATTCACCAGTGATTTTGCAAATTTCCAAGGGTGCCCGTCAGTATGCCAATCAAACCCTGTTGCGCTATATGGTTCCTGGAGCAGTTGAGATGGCTCGAGAAATGGGAAGCAATATCCCTATCGCTTTGAACCTGGATCATGGAGATTCTTTTGAGTTAGTAAAATCCTGTGTAGACTCTGGATTTTCCAATGTGATGATTGATGGTTCTCATCTTCCTTATGAGGAAAATGTGGCTCTAACCAAAAAAGTAGTGGACTATGCCCATCCTCGTGATGTGACTGTAGAGGGAGAGCTAGGAGTTTTAGCCGGGATTGAAGAACACGTTTCTTCTGAAGTTTCCCACTATACTGACCCAGCCCAGGTGGAGGATTTTGTGGGCCGGACAGGGGTAGATAGTTTAGCTATCTCCATCGGCACCTCTCACGGAGCCTATAAATTTAAGCTAAAACCGGGCGAGCCTTTTCCCACTCTCCGCTTTGATATTTTAGAAGAGGTGGAGCGCCGACTTCCTGGTTTTCCAATTGTGCTCCATGGAGCCTCTTCGGTCTTGAAGAAATACGTAGATATTATCAATCAATATGGAGGAGCGCTGGAAGATGCCGTTGGTGTACCCGAAGACCAGGTCCGTCGTGCTGCTCAATCGGCAGTATGCAAAATCAACATCGACTCCGATGGGCGATTGGTAATGACAGCTATGATTCGAAAATATTTAGCTGAAAATCCCAAGGAATTCGATCCGCGCAAATATCTGGGTTATGCGCGAGAAGAACTTAAGAAAATGTACATTTCCAAATGCGAACTTCTGGGTAGTGCGGGCCAAGCTTGATAATGATTATCAAGGAGCAAGGTATCTTCTGGATACTTGCAGCTTAAGGAATAGTGCCCACACAAGATAAATCTAAAATTAAGCTGGGTTAGGCACGTACATCAAGTGATGCGCACAGTGATGAAAGCAATAATAAGTGTGAGGGAGATATCTCCCTCACACCATAGTTAAATATAAGAAGGGATGTGATAGAGGTGGCATTGCGTTTTTCTCCCTCTGAAATCCTGGAAATGGCTAAAGAGTTAGAAAGAAGGGGTATAGATTTTTATAACCGATTAGCACAGTTAACTTCCTCTTCCTCAGCACGAGAAGTTTTTTCCTTCTTAAAAGAAGAAGAAAAAAAGCACCTGGAATTTTTCACTAATCTTCAGAAAGAGCTTAATGAAGGCCAAGAAATTCTCTTCTCTACTACTGACGAGAGTGTCAACTATCTGGGGGCAATTGTAGAAAGTGGAATTCTGGACAAAGTACTAAAGGGGGTAAACCTTACCCCTGCAGGGATAAAGATGGAGGATGCCTTAGAAGTGGGCATAGAGATAGAGAAAGAAAGTATCCTTTTTTATCAAGGACTTATTCCCATGGTTTCCCCGGAGAAAAGAGAATGGTTAGATAAAGTTATTGAGGAAGAGAAAAAACATTTTTTGCGTCTTCAGAGCATGAAGCGAGAGTTAAAGGAAAAGGAGGGTTAAAAATTGGCTGTGCGTCGGATAATAGTTTTGGTAGAAAGTCAATATCAAGAGTTGGAGTTATGGTATCCTTTGCTTCGCTTGCGAGAAGCGGGAATAGAGGCAAAATTGGTAGGAATCAACGTAGAAGAGACTTTTTATGGTCGTCACGGTTTTCCGGCGCGGGCAGAAATGGCTATTTCTTTAATTAACGCCCGAGATTTTGACGGAGTAATCATTCCCGGTGGTTTTGCTCCTGATTATCTGCGTCGTCTCCCTGTAGTGCTTAATTTAGTCAGGGAATTCTACCAGGGAGGAAAATTGGTGGCAGCTATTTCTCGGGGTCCCTGGGTGCTGGTCTCTGCTGACATTGTAAGAGGAAAAAGGATAGCAGGGCTTGTATCCATTAAAGATGATGTGAATAACGCAGGAGGAGATTTTACCGACCTACCAGTTATGGTAGATGGAAATATTATTACCGCTCAAGGTCCCGATTATCTTCCTTTCTTTATGGAAGAAGTCCTGTATTTTCTGTGGCAGAATAAACTTTGTCTGGATAGACCTTCTCCTGATGGTTGGCTAACTGACACCACCGGTAATACAGTTCTTCTTTCCCAGCTCTGCCGGGGTAAAGCAGGAGTAATTCTCTTTTTTGATTCGGTTTTTAGCCCTCAGGGAAGTCAGATGCTTCCTAGCTACCTTTCTTTAAAAGAAGAAATAGAGAAAAAGAAAGGTATTTTAATACCTATAAGCTCAGATACTTTCTTCGCTCAGCGAGAATTTATAGAGCAGAACAACCTTCCCTTTCCCCTGTGGAGCGACTCTTCTGCCCAAGTGATTAAAGCTTTTGGAGTTTGGGATAGAAGCTATCTGGCTCGATGGGCAGCGTTTCTGGTCGACCGTCAGGGCTTTTTGCGTTATGGTGAGGACTGTCCCGGCGGGGACTTAGACAATCTCCCTGGTTTCCGAAGAAAATTGGAAAGTATATTAGGATAGGGGGTGACCAATTTTGTTTTTACAGGACAAAGATAAAGAAACTCTGATTAACTTTTTAAAAGAAAATTTATCTCGTGAGGTAAGTCTGAAGTTTTTTACTCAGGAATTAGAATGTGAAACTTGCCAGAGCGTGCGCTCGCTCTTAGAAGAGATAGTGGCTCTTTCTCCCCTTCTGCATCTCGAGATTTATAACTTTCTTTTAGATAAAGATAAAGTAGATCTTTATGGTATCGATAAAATACCAGCTATAGTGGTAGAAGGAGAAAAAGACTATGGTATTCGCTTTTATGGGATACCAGCAGGATATGAATTTTCTGGTTTTATAGAGACCCTGGTGTGGGTCTCACGAGGAGAAACGGATTTAAGGAAGGAGAGTAAGGATTTTCTTTCTTCGCTTACCCGGGAAGTAGATATTCAGACTTTTGTAACTGTTACCTGCCCTTATTGTCCGCAAGCGGTGGTTTTAGGACACAAAATGGCTATAGAGGGAGAGAAGGTACGCTCAGCAATGATAGAGGTGGAAGAATTTCCCCACCTGGCTTATCGATATGGCGTGAGAGCAGTGCCCAAAATAGTCATCAATGAGCGAGTGTCTTTTGAAGGAGCAGTTCCGGAAGAATATTTCTTAACTAAAATTATAGAAGCAGTGTCTTGAGAGGAGGAAATTATATGGCTCAAACTATGAAAGCAGCAGTTATGAAAGGGATTGGGCAAATAGAAATTGAAGAATTACCTATTCCCATCCCTGGAGAAGAAGAGGTGCTGGTACGGATAAAAAGTGTGGGAGTATGCGGCTCTGATGTTCACTACTTTGTGGAGGGAAGAATCGGCGACTACGTGGTAAAGCCCCCCTTTATTCTGGGTCACGAATGTGCCGGGGAAGTGGTGGAGATAGGAAAGAAAGTTAAAAATTTAAAGCCTGGAGATCGGGTTACTATGGAACCTGGTATTCCCTGCGGAAAGTGCGAGTTTTGCCGCTCCGGAAGGTATAACCTCTGCCCTGACGTTGTTTTCTGGGCTACTCCCCCAGTGGATGGTACTTTTTGTGAGTATGTAACTCACCCAGCTAATTTTACCTATCCTATAGCAGAAAAGGTGAGCTTTGAAGAAGGGGCACTGGTTGAGCCTCTGGCTGTGGGAGTATATGCCACTCATCGGGCACATGCAGAGCCGGGAGAGATTGCTCTGGTTTTAGGTAGTGGCCCTATAGGGCTTGTAACTATCGAAGCTCTTTCAGCTCGAGGAGTTACCCGAATAATAGCGGTGGATATTTTTGACTTCCGCCTGAAAAAAGCGAAAGAATTGGGAGCTAATTTTACTATAAATGCTAAAGAAGGAGATGTAAAAGCTCAGGTAGAAGAACTAACTCAGGGCCGAGGAGTAGACGTGGTTTTTGAAACAGCGGGAAGTGTTTCCACCTCTCAGCTAACTGTAGAGGTTACCAAAAAAGGAGGAAGAGTAGTTCTCATCGGTCTCCCCTCCCAAACTCATTTTGATTTTGAGCTTTTAAAAGTGGTAGATAAAGAACTAGATGTTCTGGGAGTTTTCCGTTATGCTAACGTTTACCCTGGTTGTGTAGATTTATTGAATGCCGGAAAAGTAGACCTCCAATCTCTGATCACCCATCGTTTCCCCTTAGAGAAAACTCAGGAAGCTTTGCAATTTGCTCATGAGCACAAAGAAGAATCAATTAAAGTAGTAGTGAATTTGTGAAAAATTGGCGGGGGCTTGCTTTAAAGCCCCCTATGGTACCTTGGAAAATTCATTGCAGTATCCCTCTTCTCAGCACTCCATCCCTCTTCCTTCTCCAGGGTATCTGCGGTTTATCTTTTTGCTTTACGTGACAATTCCGTTTCTCCTTTTATCATTCCCGAAATTTAGCGGGGAATCCGCCTTCTTCTGTCATAAAACCATTCAAGGGTGACGACAAAAGGTGATAAACCATTCAGAAGCAGGCTAAAAACGACTCGAAAGT
>DGDO01000084.1:8294-18168 GCA_002385475.1 Candidatus Sordicultor fermentans
TATAATTAAAATCCCTCAATAAGTACTTCTCCAGAATGGTATAATTTTCACAGTTATTAACCAATTGGGAGGTAAAAATTTTGAAAAAATGCCTTCGAGTGGTTCTGGGGGTTTTGATTTTGGTTTCTGGTTTTTCTTCTTTTTCCTGGGGAGAAAAGCTATCAATAGGAGTATCCATTGCTCCCCTTTGTAGTTTGGTTCAGGAAGTGGGAAAAGATAAAGTAGAAATATTCCAGCTTATACCTAACGGAGCGGATCCCCACACCTATGAGCCTCGTCCTTCCGATGTTAGGAAGATAGAAGAAGGACAGGCTTTTTTTCTCGTGGGATTGGGCTTGGATTTCTTTCTGGAGGAAATAATTAAAAATGTAGCAGAGGGGAAACCCATCTTTTACCTGTACCAGGGGATAAATCTCATAAAAGAAGGGGAAGGAGCCAACCCCCATATCT
Source organism: Candidatus Sordicultor fermentans (assembly GCA_002385475.1). GTDB lineage: Bacteria > Atribacterota > Atribacteria > Atribacterales > Caldatribacteriaceae > Sordicultor > Sordicultor fermentans. The sequence goes on from DGDO01000084.1 coordinate 8,745, forward strand.
GGCTTTCTCTTCCCAATGCTCAAATAATGGTAAAGAATATAAGCCAGGCTCTATCTACCTTAGACCCGGAAAACAGTGCCTATTATGAGAGAAACGCCGGGGAGTACATTCAAAAACTCGCAGAGCTGGACCACTGGTTTAGAGAAAAAGTTCAAAATTTGCGTCAGCGCTCTTTTGTTGCCCAGCATCCTGCCTGGGACTATTTAGCTCGAGACTATAACCTGGAACTAAAAGGAGTGATAGAAAAGTCTCCCGGAAAAGAGCCCTCTCCTAGAGAGCTCAAAAATCTGATAGAAGAAATGAGAAAAGAAGATATTCGAGTGATTTTTGCCGAACCTCAGCTCAATCAAAAGATAGCCCAGGTATTAGCTCAAGAGACCAACGCTCAAGTTGTCCTTCTTGACCCTTTAGGATATTTTCCAGAAAAGCCCTATTTTGAGCTTATGAGAGAAAACTTAAATAAAATCCTGGAGGCTATGAAATAAAGATGCAAGAGCCAATTATAGAAGTAAAAAATGTCTCTTTTTATTATCCCCCTCTTGAGGTATTGGAAGATGTAAACCTCACGGTTAAAAAGGGGGAGTTTCTGGCTATAATCGGACCTAATGGGGGAGGGAAAACCACTTTACTCAAAATAATTCTGGGACTTTTGAAGCCTCAAAAAGGAGAAGTGTATATCGCGGGAAAAAGAGTAGAAGAGCTGGGGAAGTGGAGAAGTAAAATTGGCTATGTTCCTCAAACTGCCCAGATTGACTACACTTTTCCCATTACTGTAGAAGAGTTTGTGATGACCGGAAGATTTGGCCTGATAGGCCTAGGGAAAAGACCGCAGGCACATGATTGGGAAATGGTAAGAAAAGCCTTGAGAGAAGTAAAAATGGAAGAATGGAGCAAAAAACAAATTGGAGAGCTATCTGGAGGACAGAGACAAAAAATTTTGATTGCTCGCTCACTGGCTCTTGAGCCCGAGATATTGATTTTAGATGAACCCACAACAGCAGTAGATCCAGAAAGTAGTGAAAGTTTTTACGAGCTCCTTCTTCGGCTCCATGAGCAAGGAATTACCATCATCACTGTTTCTCATGATGTGGGAGTGGTAGCTCAATATGTCGATAGTATTGCCTGCCTAAACCGAAGGTTGATAAAACATGACCGCCCGGAAGAGGTAATAAGAGAAGGAGTGCTGGAAGAAATGTATGGTAGGGAAGCAGCATTCTTTCACCATGGTGCTATCCCCCACATTGTAGTGCGGGAAACACCTCCCGAGAGGTGAAGAGTTGGAAATCTTACGATTTACTTTCATGCAAAGAGCTTTATTTATCGGACTCATTGTGGGGGTTTTAGGAGCAACGCTGGGGGTTTTTGTAGTTTTAAAGAGGCTTTCTTTTATGGGGGCAGGGATATCCCATGCTGCTTTCGGGGGTATAGCTTTAGGATATTTTTTAGGGTGGGACCCTATTTTAACCGCGGTAATTTTTTGTATCTCGGTAGGGATAGGAATATCAATGCTCATCGAAAACAACCGGATAAAGGAAGACACTGCAGTAGGTATTTTTTTTACCAGCACTATGGCTTTAGGAATACTACTCATCGGGCTAAAAGAAGGGTATAACATCGACCTTTTCGGGTATTTATTTGGAAATATACTGGCAGTAGGTAGAGAGGACTTAGTAATATCTCTGGCAATAGGAGCAATAATTGCCTTTTCTCTCTACTTCTTTTTTAAAGAACTGATTCTCTCCATATTAGATCCGGAAATGGCCCGGGTAATCGGGCTACCGGTCAGCTTCTTAAACCATCTTCTCGTTGCTTTAATTGCTCTTTTTATTGTCATTTCTGTAAGAATAGTGGGAATTATACTGGTATCAGCACTTTTAACTATTCCTGCCGCCACAGCTTTACAGTGGAGCAAAAACCTCAGAAAGGTTTTGGTCCTTTCCTCTATCGATAGCTTAGGATGTGTCTTGGGAGGACTTGCCTTATCCTATTATTTGGATACTTCTCCTGGGGCAACCATCGTAATATTGGCCACTCTGGTATTTTTTACGACTTTTCTCTTGCCCTTACCTTTAAAGAAGAAGTAACTTTATTTTTTCTTTTTCAACCTCCGGGTTTATGCTCAAGGCCTCGGCGCTCTTTTGACCCCTTTCACGATGATGTGTTTTCCCTAAAGCTGTGTTTGGTAGAATAGAAATGCAGCACAGCGGAAGTTAAAAAGTACAGCAGGAAATAGAAGCTCCATTGCCAGCACCCTTAAAATAAACTACCCTTTTTAGATGCTGAACCTAAAGGGGGGGTAAAGAAAGGATGCTAACAATGGAGCAAATATATCATATCAAATTTGAACATAATGAAAAAGGTAAATCATTGAGAAGAATAGCCCAAGAAACAGGATTTAACTTCCGAACTGTTCAGAAGTATGTGGAAAGGGAGGATTTTAACGTCAGGAAAAAGAAGCTACTGTCAACTTTTGTGGATAACCCGAGATAAGCATCCCCTTCTCAAATTCCATCAATGAATTTTACGCCTTCCATCGCCTTTTTATCCAGAAAACCTGCCCAATTCTCTCCATCCATCTTGAACTATAAAAAAGGGAGAAAACTCCCCTCCCACATAATGAATAGGAACCTATAATTACAGCGTTTCCGCTTTTCAATCTGATAGAACCCCACTAGATTGATAGTTAGAAGGTGCTAAGAATGCAAGCAGCACCTTCCGGTCTCCGGGAAACTCAACTACCTCAGAATACTTAGCCTGCTACTGAATGAGAGAAAAAATCAGGAGCTTCCCAGTTTTCTTCCTGAGAACTACCATTCAGATACGGTGGAGGTCACTTTTGGGCATCTTGTCCGGAACGTTATAGCTACCGCTATCCCATAGCAGCCCTTCGAACTATCGCCCCCATCCAGGCACACAAAAACATAAAAAGGTGGAAATGCCTCCACCTTTTTATGTTTTTGAATAGTACCCGGTTAAGCTAATCACTTAAGGCTTTAGTACTACCTTTATAGCATCTTCACCTTTTTCGGCTACCTCCATTGCTTTTTTGAATTCAGCAAGAGGAAATTCATGAGTTATGATTTCATCGGCTTTTACCGTTCCATCCGCTAAAAATTTGATAGCCAGAGGATAAGTATAAGGAGATAGATGAGCCCCTCTAATATCCAACTCTTTTACGTCACCAATAATGCTCCAGTCCACTGTGGTAGGCTCATTAAATACGCTGAACTCCACATATCTACCTAACTTTCTAATCATAGATAACCCCTGAATTACTCCCTTGGGGCTGCCGCTTGCATGAATATACACATCACAACCATAACCATCGGTCAAGTCTTTAACTCGCTCCACCACATCTTCTTCTGCGGGGTTGAGAACTAAATCAGCACCTAAGCGCTTAGCTAAATCCAATCTTTTAGGTTTAAGGTCAATAGCTACCAACATGGAGGGGTTTTTCAGTCGAGCTGTCTGAAGCATACCCAAGCCCAGAGTACCGAGACCAGCAATTACCACAAAATCCTCCAGCTGGATATCGGCTCGCTCTACAGCGTGGATAGCGCACCCTAATGGCTCTACATAAGGACCCAACTTTAGAGGAAAATCATCAGGGAGCTTATAATTTATAGCAGTTTTAGGAAGACGGATATATTCAGCGAATCCTCCATCAGCTATTCCTTTTTGAAATCCATAAATATTGTGTACTTCACACATCCAGTATTGCCCTCGCAGGCAATAACGACATTTACCGCAGGGAATAATCTGTTCCGAAACCGCCCAATCTCCCAATTTCAGACCATACTTTTCTCCTGCACCTTCACCCAGGGCTACTACTTGCCCATAAAACTCATGACCGGGGATTACTGGAGTAGAAATATAAGCTGGTTGACCATCACCTCCCCAAATACGAGGAGCTCCATGAAAAGTTTTTGTATCTCCGGCACATATACCACAACCTCCAACTCGAAGAAGTACTTCTCCTTCCCCGATTTGGGGTACATCCACTTCCTCTAACCGGAAATCTCCTGGTGCATAGTTAACCACTGCTTTCATTTTTTTAGGAATATCACCCAAAGTTTGAACTTTGCTCAATTATAGTACCTCCCTTCTTTACTAGAATTATATTGTATCAATATAATACCACTGCCGGGCCAAAACCGCAGCCGGCAGTGGTATTATGTATTAATACTATTTCCGTCCCAATTCAATAACTACTATTTAAGCCACTCCTTGGGAGGAGCTAATCTTTGGGCTCTCTGGTTAACTTGTTTTAAAGCCTCATCAGCTGTCATGCTCCCACTCCAAACATTATGAAGCATCTCCATCCACACTTCGCTCAAGGTAAAAGCATTAGGATTAGGAGTCCATCTTAAAGCGGCGTACTTTTCCAGATTTTGAGTTACTACTTCTCGGCAAGTACCATTACCCCATTTGGAAGTTCTCTCCACGATAACAGGATCGTTCCAGGCCGAATAACGGGTAGGGGTAAAATTGTTATACTCAGAAGAGGCTATGAGCATAACCGGTTTACTAGTTGCCCATTCCAGGAAAAGCCACGCAGCTCCTTTATGATTTGATGCAGCATTCATGCCTACTGACCATGCCCAAATGTTAGATTTAATTCCTTCAGGACCCCTCGGGGCTAAAGCTACTGCCCAGTCTTCCGAAACAGAACAGAATGCTGGATCAGAAAGTTCGCCACCCCAATGGTCAGCATCAATCAACATCGCCACGCTACCTGAAGCAAAAGCATCCTTTACATCGTACCAATCAAGGGTTGGCCAATCTCGCGGTCCAAAATCCCGGATAAGCTTTATCCAGAGATCAGTCATTTCTACCACTGGTTCACTATAAATAGCAGGGTTCCCTTCTTCATCAAAATCTCTTCCTCCATAAGAAGAAAAGAGAGTTAAATAAGCAGAGTTAATGGTACCAGCACCTTTAACTCCTCTTACTGAGAAGGGCAAAATACTAGTAATACCATCATTCTTAAAACCTTCATCAAGTTTTTGAGCAGCTTCATATATTTCATCTAAAGTTTCAGGAACTTTGATACCATACTTAGAGAAAAGATCTGTGCGATAGTAGAGAGCATATGCTTCAAGCTGAGCAGGAATAGCATACAAATTATCCATCACTCGGCTAGCTTCGATTGCCATTTCTACAAAGTCATCCATATCGTAAAAATCCAGATCAGTCAACTCCGGATTATTTAGATACTGATCCAACGGCTCTAAGTAACCACCTGGTATAAATTTCCAATTTAACATGGGAGAAGTCATCACAATATCAAATTCGGGGGAACTGCTGGTCAAAACAATGGTCTGCCTTTCAAAAAATTGTTGTTCAGGTAATGACAAAGCCTCCACTTTTATTCCGGTTAGTGCTTCAAACTCGTCTATTAATTCCAAAAAGGTGGAAGCCATAGGGTGTTTGCAAAGCAACAAGTTTATAGTTTCTCCTTCAAACTGACGCCAATCAATATTAGCCTTTTCAAAAACTGATTGGTCTAAGGTTACTTCACCAAAAGATAACGAAGTTAAAAATAAAGAACACACCAAAACTCCAATTAATAACATTAATCTGTGACTCCGACTAAGCATTCCCACTTACCTCCTTCTCGTCAAAGAGTTAATTGCCAAATCTCCCACACTGGCTAAACCAAAAACCAATTTTACGAATTCTGCAAATTAACTATCGGATTTTGCGCTATTCACCTCCTTCCGCCTTCCACAAAAACATCACATATAAGAAATACTTTTTTGCCACAAATTGACAAAAAACCGACTTAAAATATAAATTATTACAAACAAAATAGTAGCTACACACATGGCGTACGCCATATCCCCATATCTAAAAGCGTTCAGATAAGTCCAAAGGTGAAGATTAGTAGTCGAGTTACCAGGACCCCCAGCCGTTGTAGCATAAATAATGTCAAATACCTTAAACGACAGAATTAATCTAAACATTAAAGACACTAAAACTAAGGGTCTAAGCAAAGGCCAGGTTATATAAATAAAAGTATGCCAGGCACCAGCCCCATCTACCAGAGCAGCTTCATATGGTTCTTGAGGAAGGCTTTGAATACCAGCAAAGATGATTAATGCTACAAACGGAGTATAGATATAAGCATCAATCATAGCCAGAGAAAACAAAGCAACAGAGGGATTTGCCAACCAGGCAATGGGTTCAATACCTATGAACCCCAAAAGATAGTTAACTACACCTCCATCGGTAGACAACATAAGCTTCCACATTAGAGCAGAGAGAACTGGGGCAACCGTCAATGGGATAACAATAATTGATCTAAAAAACCATTGACCCCTGGTATTTTTACTTAAAATGTAGGCTACTAAGCTACCTAAAAGCATTTCGATAGTAACTGCCAAAATCACGTACTGAAAAGAAACTAAAACCGCGTTCCAAAAATTCCCGTCTTGAAAAAGGTAAAAATAATTTTCCAGACCTATAAAGCTTATATGAGGAGTAGTCATACTCCAATCGGTGAGAGAAAGCCCCACCCCCAAGAAAAAAGGAATCACTCCGATTAAGATAGGAACTAATATGGCCGGTAGAAGAAAAAGTTTGCTCATTCCGTTTCTCCCTTTTAATCTTTCACTTAACTGAACCAAAGGTTAGACCACGAACAATATGCTTCTGGACCAATAAGGCCAAAATTATCTCTGGAATAGCAGAAACAATGATGGCTGCTGCCATTTGACCCCAAAGAACGGCCTCATATCTGATAAATCCTAAAGAACCGGTAGTTACCGGCATAGTATTCTGGCCACCCACCACCAGGGCAAAAACAAAGTTATTCCAGCAGAAAATAAAAGTAAGAAGAGCCGTAGCCGCCAGTCCCCCTTTGGCCAGAGGTAGGCTAACCCTCCTAAAAGTCTGCCAGGGGCTGGCTCCATCGATCAAAGCCGCCTCTTCAACTGATATTGGAATATCCATGAAATAGCTTCTACTCATCCAAACCACAAATGGGATTCCAATAAGCTGGTAAATGAGAATAAGACCTAAGTAATTATCAAGAAGCCCTATAGACTGGTAAATCCGATAAAGAGGTAAAGCAATAGCAATTTCGGGACCAAACCAAAAACTCAACAAGGTAAAAGCTATACTTTCCCGAGTAGATTCCTCTTTAAATTTACCTCGAACCAAAACATAAGCTGCCGGAACCCCTATAATAATAGCCAGGAGAGTACTCATACCACTTAAGATGAAGCTGTTCAAAAAGTAACGGGGAAAATCAGGTTTCGAAGCAGGCAAAGAGGTAGTTCCAGTCTCGCCTGTAAAAAGACCGCGATAATTCATTAAAGTAGGCTTGAAAACGAACTTTGGCACCGGCGAAACAATATCACTGTGAGTTTTTAAGGAAAGAGTGAACGTCCAGTACATGGGAAAAACAAATACTATCACCAAGAGAGCCAGCAAAAAATAATAGAGGACGTGCCGCATTTAAGGTTTTCTCACCTCCTATTCAATTCTTATATTCAAATCCTTTGATCTTTAACGGTAAAAATTAATGTCAAAAAGCAAAGGAATTGATAGTCCTTCCCATAGTTTATTGTTGCTGAGTAGTACCTTTTCCCTTAACTAATAATATATTTTCAATAATTTTCTCGATACCACTTCCTTTTTTGTTTGCTTAAACAAAAAGGCTTCCAAAGCAATAAACTACTTTGGAAGCCTTTTCTCCTTTTCTCCCAGCCACCTCCTTGTTTAGTATAATACAACTAACCACATTGTCAAGGTCGCGAAGACCGTTTGAAAATTCTTCTCCCCATGCTTTTATAGCTAACTGCAAAAAACCGCGGTGGTTCCTCCTCTTTGTGTTACATTCTTCTCTATGTGTGACATAGTCAGTCGCACAGTAATATCATTTTTCCTATACTACTATTAAAGAAATCTTATAAGCTTTTATGGAGATGATTAAATCGGGAGCAGTAGTATGAGAAAGCATAATAAGACTGACTCCCTATATCAAGACAGAAGTTTCATCCTGTTCGTTTCTGGTCTCTCTTAAGCAAGCTTCTCGGAGATTCGTGAAGTATCTCTATAAAGATATTGTCAAATGCGCGGGTTCTTCCATTTCTGCCGGTTTGAATACTACTTTCTCCAGTTTCCCAGTAGTTTATAATATAATAGGCTGGGAGCTCTGATAGCTATTGAACATCTGAAGATGAGAAATCAGTAATACCCTATCCAGACAAAAGCTCTCATCCTGGGTATTAGACATCTCTTAGGGCAATATACCTTGCTATAAAAAAACACCCGACTCAGATAAAGTAAAGATATATTTATTTTTAAAGATCTCTCCCGAACGTCACTCAAAAGAAACAGAAGAGATAACGCGTAGCCTTGCAGTATCTGCAATAACATATAATAAAACGAGAATAACCTGGATTGTTTTGATACAATATAAGAAAGAAGGTGATAAAATGACAGTAGCAGTGGTTATGGCGGGGGGACGAGGAGAGAGGCTGTGGCCCTTGAGCCGAAGCTATCGTCCCAAGCAGTTTGTTTCCTGGAAAGGGAATAGTTTTTTTCGAGCCACAGTAGACCGAATAACACCAGTAGTAGGAGCAGAAAATATTTACGTAGTAACTCAAAAAAAATATAAGGAACTGGCTCTAAAACAGGCTCCTTTTATCCCTCCCTCCAACGTTATAATAGAACCTCAGGGCAAAAATACCGCTCCCTGTATCGGTCTTGCGGCGGTTATAATCAGCACTTTAAAAAGTCCCGAAGAGATAATGATAGTTCTCCCTGCCGACCACTTTATAGGAGATGAAAGAACTTTTCAGAAGTTAATCCGTTTTGCCTGTCGTCTGGCAAGAGATGACTTTCTGGTCACCTTGGGTATCACCCCACTTTATCCTAACACCGGTTATGGATATATTCACTATGGAGAATCCCACCAAAAGGAAGGAGAAATGGAAGCATTTAAAGTTTTAAATTTTACCGAAAAACCAGACCTTGAAACTGCCAGAAAATATCTGAAAGAAGGAACGTATTTGTGGAATAGCGGGATATTTGTGTGGAAAGCCAAAGTCATTTTAGAAGAGATAGAAAAATATATGCCTGATTTATACCGGGGGCTTATGAAGATAAAAGAAAAAATAGGTACTCCACAAGAAAAAGAAGTGGCGAGCAAAGTCTTCAAAAATTTAGAAAGCACTTCCATAGATTATGGAGTAATGGAAAAAACTGACCGGGCTCTGGTCATCCCTGCCGATATGAAATGGAGTGATGTAGGTTCTTGGGTGGCTTTGGAAGAGATTGTGGAAAAAGACGAACAGGGAAATGTTGTTTTAAATAAACATCTGGGAATTGACACCCAAAATTGCATCATCTGGACCAGAAAGCCAGTAGTAACTCTGGGCGTAAAAAACTTAGTAGTGGTGGAAGCTGATGATGT
>DGDO01000084.1:18308-31226 GCA_002385475.1 Candidatus Sordicultor fermentans
GCTCTAAAAAGGCAAGAAGAGTTCAAAAAGCTTCTTTAGTTTAGATAATAAACTCTATTTCCCCTCCGCCTTACCTTTCGCGCTATGCCGTACTCAGATGAAAGTCAATCACTTACTTTAAGTATGGCGATGAGCCACCCGAGAAGCCCCAAAAGAATCCGGCTTAACTTTAGCTACAAATCCCATACCTTCTATCATTCCTACTATTTCTTTAATCAAACTACGAGTGGGACCGTTATTTCCTACATCTACATGAATTTCCACATTATAGTTGGAAAGATGATTATCAGGAAAAGAATCCAGGAAATCCATCAATTTCTGAGAAATTTGCAAAGATAGGAGTGCTTCCTGGTAAATCCTGTCTCGTATGGTGTATAAGCTATGAGTACGAGTTCTCCGCCAGAAATATCTCGCTCCCCAGCCTACCCTGTGGATAACAATGGCAGTAACAAACAGCTGCGCTGGTGGAGAATCATCTGTCTCTCGAGAATCAGTTCCAATGATCAATCGATAATGAAATTGGGGCTCTTCCCTTATAAAATTGAGAATGGAAATAACTGCTTCTTTGAAACTCAGGCGGCCCTGAGTGGGACTATGAAAGTACAAATCTTGAGAAATTGCTAAATCGCGGTCTTTAACTCACCTCATCTTTAGTTTTATTTCACTTATTTTATCACTAAAAGTATATTTTTGCTTACTATTTTCCTTAATTAAGGTTAAAATTAAATCAGAAATTTTTAATATCAGGAATAACGAATATGAAAAAGTATCTCTGGGTAGTGGTAATTTTAATAGTGGGTATTTCTTCTATTTTCTACCTCCTAAGCAGAAGCCTGGAAAACAAAAATAACTCTGTTTTTAAAGAATCGTGGGAAGAGAAGTGCATCGGAATGGTGGAGCAACAAATTGAAAAAAGAGGGGTTAAAGACCCTCTGGTTCTCAAAGCCATGCGAGAGGTGCCCCGTCACGAGTTTGTTCCTGAAAACTTGCAAAATCAAGCCTACGATGACACCCCTCTTCCCATTGGATACGGACAGACTATCTCACAGCCTTATATTGTCGCTTTGATGACCGAAAATTTACAAATTGTGCCCGGATGTAAAGTGCTGGAAGTGGGAACGGGTTCAGGGTATCAAGCTGCTATTTTAGCCCGGATGGGATGTCAGGTTTATACTATAGAGATAATTAAAGATTTAGCTGAAAAGGCGGAGGAAAAATTAAAAGAGTTAAGCTATGATAACGTAATAGTGAAACAGGGAGATGGATATTTAGGCTGGGAAGAAGAAGCACCTTTTGATCGAATAATAGTAACCTGTGCAGTAGACCATCTTCCCCCACCTCTCCTCAGCCAGCTGAAAGAGGGTGGGAAAATGGTTATCCCGGTAGGTCCTCCCTGGAGTATACAAAGTCTATGGGTAGTGGAAAAAACCAGAGATGGCATTACTACTCGAGACTTAGGAGCAGTAAGATTTGTCCCCTTAACCCGGGAATTTCAGGGAGAGTGAGAGAAGTTGCCAGCCAATTTAACTCCTCAATACCGGGAAGCAGAAGCCCGTTACCGAAGCGCTAAAACGCCGGAAGAAAAGTTAAAAGCTCTGGAAGAAATGTTAGCAACAATACCCAAGCATAAAGGAACAGAAAAGCTACAGGCAGAAATCAAGCAAAAAATATCTAAACTGCGTAAATCTAAGGGGGAAAGAAAAAGCAAAGGAAAACTATTTGACCCCTATCTCATAGAAAAAGTAGGCGCTGCTCAAATTGCCATAATCGGTGCTCCCAACAGCGGAAAGTCTACCCTCCTCTCCTTTTTAACTCGTGCACGTCCGGAAATAGCCGACTATCCTTTCACCACTCATTCCCCTCTTCCGGGAATGATGGAATATGAAGATATTCAGATTCAGCTTATCGATTTTCCTCCCTGGTTAGAAGGAAGAATAGAAGGTAATGCCATAGGGGCTCTCCGAAGAGCTGATGGAATAATAGTAGTGATGGATGGTAAAAGTGAAAGACTATTAGATGAAATGGAAAGCCTCCTCCAGGACCTGGAAGAAAACAAATTTGAGCTGGAAAAAGAAAAAACACTGATTCTAGTAAATAAAATAGAAACACCACTGGAACAAGAAAATTTCTCCATTTTTAAAGAATTGTATGAGGAGGAATTTGCTATTCGGGGAATTTCTTTTCTTACTATCTCGGCAGAAGAAAAGGAAAGTTTAAAGAGAGATATTTTTCATTTAGCGGGAATTATACGGATATATAGTAAACCCCCCGGAAAGCCCCCTGACCTTTCTCGCCCTTTTGTACTGAAAAAAGGGGAAACGGTAAAAGACTTAGCTCGTGCTATCCATAAAGATTTAGCTTACACCTTAAAAGGAGCGCGAGTGTGGGGATCGGCTAAATTTGAAGGGCAACTGGTCACCCCCGATTATGTTTTACAGGATAAAGACATAGTAGAAATTAAGACATAGTCTCTTTCCAGAAACACTGTTCATCTTCGTAATAGGGGTCATCAAAAAGAGCATAAGCGAGTGCCCGACAACCATAGCAACCTTCTACCTGGCAGTAGCTACATCGGCCTTTTAGATATTTTCTATCTTTTAAGGTTTCTAAAAAGGGGGAATCAATAGCTTTCCCTAAACCATCTTTCAAAATATTACCCAGAGGATAAGGAAAACGGCGACAGGGGAAAATAGTCCCCTCGGGCATAAGACAAAGTGCCTCTCTTAAATTGCACAAAGCCCCCAGCACTTCTCCTTCTTTTCCTCCTTTTATCCAGAAAGCCTTGTAGGGAAGAAGCTCATAAGGGGTACATTCCAGCTCACAGACATTCACGAGCTCCTCTAAGAAACTCCTCCATTCTTCTCGAGAAAGAACTGCTTCTTTCATTTCCCTTCCTCTTCCCTGGGGGATGAAGCGCTCTACTATCACTCCCTCCACTCCTAAATTTTGAGCGAGCGCTAACATGGAAGAGAACTCTTTTACATTTCTTTTACTCAAAGTAAACATGAGCACCAAGTCCAGGAAAGAAATCTCTTGAGCCAGTTTTATTTTGTCCACTACCTTTTCAAACACGCCCCGTCCCCTGATAGCGTCATTGGTGAAAGAACTTGCTCCCTCTAAAGATATCTTCAAAGTGGTTAATTTCTGGCACTCTTCCAAGCGAAAAAGCAGGTTTTTTTCTAAGAGGAGGCCATTGGTAATAATCATAAGCTCTTCCACTCGAGGATGAGAGTTAAGATAGTGAAGGAGAGAAAAAAGCTCTTCCCCCACAAGAAGTGGTTCTCCCCCGGTTATATTTATAGTGGTATAGAGGTCTCTTTTTTCCAGCTCTTCCATCAGTCGGTGAGCAACCAAAAGAAAATACCCTTCCCCTCCTTCTGAATCCTGGAAGTTCTCCTGATAGCAATGGCGACAACGAAGGTTACAACGATTGGTAATGTGCCACTGAAAATTGAATATTTCCAAGCTACCCTTTTACCGCCCCTCCTGCCAGACCTTTAACCAAATCCTTCTCAATAAACATAAAAAGAATCACTACTGGAATGAGAGCAAGGATAGCGGCAGCCATCAAATATTGCCACTGTACTGTCCAGCGACCCACAAAATTATAGAGGCCTAAAGTTAGAGGTCTTTTATCCATAGAGGTAATAAAGGTAAGGGCAAACATAAATTCATTCCAGGCAGTAATAAAAGTATAAATAACAGTAGTAATTACTCCAGGCATAGCAACAGGCAAAAGAACTCTTGTTATCGATTGGATTCGAGAGCAACCATCAATAAGAGCAGCTTCCTCTATTTCTTTAGGAACACTACTAAAGTAACCACTCAAAAGCCAGATAGCAAAAGCTAAAGTGAAAACCCCGTTGGTGAAGATGAGAGACAATAAATTATCAAGCAAACCCAGGCGAGCAATAATTTTAAATAGCGATATAACCACAATGATGGGAGAAAACATCTGTACTATCAAAAAAAGATACATGATAAAACTTTTAGCCCGGAATCGTAATCGAGCTACAGCATAGGCAGCGGGAATACAGAGAATAGTATTGATTATAGTGGTACCTACTGCTACAATTAAACTGTTCTTAAAATAGCTTCCCAGGGGATATTTGAACCACACATCAGAGAAATTTGCTAAAGTGGGGTTTTTAGGAATCCAGTGAGGGGGAGTGGTATAAACTTCTTCCAGGGGCTTCAAAGCTGTAGATATCATCACAAAAAAAGGAAATAAAAGAACTAAAAGAATGAAGATAATCGCCGGATAAACTAAATAATAACTAAAGTTTTTCTTTTTCATCTTATAATACCTCCCCTCCTCTAAAATAATTTCGAGCATAGATAATGCTAACTGTTAACAGGATGGCAAAAGTTATCACCGCCATAGCAGCTGCCGGCCCAAACCGAAGATATTGAAAAGCATACTTATAAATATAAGTTATTAAAATGTCGGTGGAAGTGCCTGGACCACCGGTAGTTAAAATATAAATAACGTTAAAATCATTAAAAGTCCAGAGAATAGAAAGCAAAGTAGCTATGGTTAAAACCCCGCTTAAAAGAGGAAGAGTAACGGAACGAAATTTAGCTAAAGACCCTGCTCCATCAACCTCCGCCGCTTCATATAATTCCTGGGGAATAGCCTGTAATCCGGCCAGGAAAACCAGAGCCATAAAAGGTATTCCACACCAGATATCTACCCATAGACAGGCAAAAAAAGCAGAGCGGGGGTAAGCTAACCATATAGGAGGATTGCTCATTATGCCTAACTTCTGCAAAGTGTAATTCAAAAGTCCAAAATCACTATTGTAAGTCCACTGCCAGATCATGGCGCTGATAGGAACAGAACTAGCCCAGGGAATGATGGTCAAAGTACGAGCAATTTTCCTCCCTCGAAAATCCACGTTTAAAAGAAGAGCAATGATTAAACCTATAACTGTTTTTGCTGCTACTGCAAGAGCTGTCCATACACAAGAGCGAACTATAATCTGCCAGAACTCCGGTTTAGCAAACATATATCTATAATTATCTAATCCCGAAAAAGAAACTAATTCCGCCAACTTATTAACCTTAAAAAAAGACATAAAAAAAACATAAACAATGGGATAAAACATAAACAATATGAGGAAAACAAGAGCAGGCAACAATAAAAAGTAGGCAAGGGCCGATTCGGTCTTCCAAAATTTCCCTGGACGAGCCACTTTAATTACCTCCATAGTAGTAGAATTTCCAACGCCCAAAATGTTTATCTGGGGGGCGCAACCCCCCAGATAAACATTCATATACTGTGAGCGAAGTAGTAGGTCACACTCTCAAACAAGAGGTTGCACCCCCAGTTGAATATCTGCTACATTCCCCTTATACTATCAATTTCTTGAGCCGCATCATTCATAGCTTGTTCTGGAGTCTTTTGCTCCAAAAATGCAGCAACAATATTATCCCAGATAATATCATTGCATTCTGGCCACTCAGCAATAAGAGGCCATCCTTTAGAGCCAGGGATTTGCTCAATCAAAACTTGATATACTGGAGTCTGGAAATGAGGATCATCAGCTAAAGATTTAGTGACCGGAGGAAACCCTATTAGTTTATCAAACTCCAGCCTCCAGGGGTCAGAATAGAAGAAATCAAGAAATTTAGAAGCTTCTTCTTTAACCTTGGAATCCTTAAACAAAACTATGGAGTCAGTTACAATAAGGCTACTTTGAGGTTTACCTTCAAAATGAGGTATAGGAGCTACATCCCATTCAAAAGTGGCTCCTCGCTGTTCGAGCATGGTAGCAGTAAACCCACCACTCATAAAAAATCCCAAATTTCCAGCAATGAAAAGGTCTTGCAATTCATCTCGCCGATAGGCAGTGACACCGGGCTGGGTCACTTTGTGGGTATTTACCAAGTCGTTCATAAAAGTCATAGCCCCTATCCCTGCTTCATCATTTACTGTACATTTACCGTAGGTTCCATCAGGAAGCATTTCAAAATAGTATCCATCGTTACCAAATAGATAATAAGCATGCTCAGTTAATTCCACATATTTTTGCCCACTCATTCCTACAGCATGAAATTTCTGGTCGGGATTGTGAATCTTTAAAGCCATCTCTAACATCTCTTCATAGGTCTCGGGAGCTTTATCCACGAGGTCAGAGCGATAATATAATAGCCGAGTTCCGGCTGCTACTGGCAATCCGTAAAGAACCCCACCAATTTTCCCTTCCATCAATGCCGGATCGATATTATTTATTAAATCCTCGCTCAACCAATCTTCTATGGGTTCTACTACATCCATGTCCAGAAGTTCCAATAACCACCGAGTGCCAATAACCGCCAGATCAGGAGGCTGACCACCAGCAATAAAAGTAATCAACCGATCGTGACCTTCATCCCAGGGGGTAGAAATGATATTCAAATCTATCTCTGGATGGGCTTCTTCAAAAGCTTTTTCCAGATTGAGGGCATAATCGGGGGTAAGACCATCATACTCCATCCACAGAACGCTAACCTTTTTTTGGGCTAATGCTGATACTGATAAGCCCAAAACCAGCACTAAAATTACGCTTACTAAGAGAAGTCTCCGCTTCAACTTCCGTCCCTCCTTTTCAAGGTTTTTATATTTTCTCTCCCTTTTTCCGGGAGATGAGAAGTAGAAAATTCACCTCCTTTCTTCTAAAAACTGTTATTATAATAACTTACTGCCATTTATAATGCAATCCAGATTAAAAGAAACATTAGCCAAAAGTGCTTCCACTGAATGGCGATAAGGAGGAATAACCTCGGCAATCAGGTAATCGTCATACCCGATTGCTTGCAATGATTTCATAACCTCAGGCCAGTTGACATCTCCCTCTAAAGGAATACAAAAACCATTGATATTTCCTACTGCTAAGCGAAAATCTTTAGCATGAACGTTAACAATCCTTTCCCCCAAAATGGAAATCCACTGCTCGGGGTATCCGGAGATTAGAACATTAGCAGTATCAAAATGAACTTTGACGTAAGGATTACCTATCCTATCTATAAAACATTGGAATTCCAGAGGAGAAAGAAGAAATTTATTCCAGACATTTTCCACTCCCAGGTACACTTTAGCTTCTTCAGCCAGAGAAGCTAAATCTCTAAGAGATTCTTCTGCTTTTTCCAGGGCAACAGGATAGGGAATTACCGGAGATTCCGAATCCCAGGGAACATTTACGTAACCGGGAATGATCAGAATAGATTTAGCACCCAGCTTTGTGGCTATATCTATTAATCTCCTTACTACTTCTTTCCCTTTTTCTCTCGTCTCTTTTTCTGAAGAAGCCAGATTGTATTTCCACAAAAGTCCGGTAGCTAAGCTCCTTATCTCTACCCCTTTATCTTCAGCTAAAGCTCTAATTTCCTTCCATTTTTCTTCTCCCTGGTAGAGCGAAATTTCCCCCTCTTCCTCGGGGCAGAGTTCTATCCCCTGAAAACCATATTGAGCAGCAAGACCAATTACTTCTTCTACCGGCATTCCAGCAGGAAAAGCCCAGTGATTAATACCTTTTTTCAATTCTCTTCTCTCCTTAAAAAACTATTTGTACTTTTAGATGATCTTTATTGTTCAAAACATCATCCATAGCCTTACCGAAATCAGCAAGAGGATAAGTAGCAGAAATCAAGTCTTTCACTTTTACTTTGCCACTTTCTAAGAGATTTAGAGCATACTGCATTGTCTTTTTAACAGCAAAAGAACCCACAATATGTAAATCCCGCTGAAAAACCTCATAAGGGTCGATGGCTATCGCGGAATCTCGAGGAGCCACTCCAAAAATCAAAAAAGTACCATCTGATTCTACAAATTCTATCTCCTTTTCCATAACTTGAGGAATCCCTGTGGCATCTACCACCACCTCAAATCCCCGTGGGGCGATTTCCTTTAGTCTTTTACCTTCTCTACCGTCAGCTAAAACTACTTCCTGAGCTCCCAACTTTTTGGCCAAATTCAGTTTCTTCTCACTTACGTCCACTGCCACCACCTGAGAAGCTCCACTTACATTAAACAGAGACAAAAGTAAAAGCCCGATAGGACCTGCTCCAAAAATGAGCACTTTTTCTCCCGGCTGGATATTGCTTCTCCTCACCCCATAAACCACGCAAGAGAGAGGTTCAACCAGCGCTCCTTCTGAAAAACTTAGATTAGCAGGGAGATGAAAAACACATTTCTCCGGGACAGCCACCAATTCAGCAAAAGCACCGTTTCTCGTTACTCCCACCGCTTGCAGATTCAGACAATGATTGTTTTTGTTTATTTTGCAAAAATAACAACGGTCACAAAAAATATTTGGGTCAGCGGTAACCCGGTCTCCTGGTTGAAACTGAGTGACTCCGCTTCCCACTTTAACTACTTCTCCGGAAAATTCATGCCCGGCCACTATGGGAAAATCGGAAAAGTATTCGGCACGAAAAATATGAACATCAGTCCCGCAGATTCCTGTCGCCTTTACCCGCACTAGAACCTCATCTGGCGCAAGACGAGGTTCTTCAATTTCCTGTATTGCCCACTGCTCTTTTTTCTCGAATACGCAAGCTAACATCCTCTTCACCTCCTGTTAAAATAGAAACTACAGGTAACACCACCAAAGGAACGAGCATAGCTAAAAACCCCCAAAGAGGCGCCAGGGGAGAATTGAATCCATAATACCAGGAAAAACCCAGAGAAACCACAAGACCCGCAATCATACTAGAAATAGCCCCCCACCGATTAGCTCCCTTCCAGTATAGACCATAAAGATAAGGAGCTAAAAAACTCCCCGCCACTGCTCCCCAGGAAATAGACATTAAGTTCACAATAAAAGTAACCCGGTAAAAAGCAATTAAAAGAGAGAAAAAAATAAATACCCCGCACAAAACCCTCATAATAGGTAAAGACTTATCCCGAAAACGAGCCGGTAACAAATCAATAGTGATAGCAGAAGAAGAAACCAGAACCAGCGAGGAAAGAGTAGACATAGAAGCAGAAAATACCAGAAGAAGAAAAATTAAGGAAAAAGCGGGGGGCATAACTTCAGCAATTAAATGAGGCATTAAAAGCTCCGGGTTGGGCTCTCCGTTAATCTGGGGAAGCTGGTCGAAAAATAGATGAGTCAGGGAACCAGATAAATAGGCACTAAAAGTGCAAATCAAAGCAAAAATAGTGGCCAGTATAGTGGCAGTGTAAACTATTTTTTCATTTTTCAAAGCATAAAATTTCTGCACCATCTGGGGTAAACCCCAGGGGCCTAAACTAGTCAAACCCACAAGACCAAAAAGAGGCCAGAAACCCGGAGGGCCTACTGCTCCTACCAGTTGCGGATCTACCTCCCGGAGACGAGCTACAATCTGGCTCCATCCCCCCACCTCCGGACGACCCACGAGATAAACTATCAAAAATATTGCCCCTCCCAGCATTATACTACCCTGGAAAAAATCGGTAATGCTTACCGCAAGATATCCTCCCATCACCAGATATACCCCGGTTAACCCTGCTATCAACAAAAGAGCATAAAAATAAGGAATTCCCATCACTACATCAAAAAGATAGCTTAAACCCATATAAACCGAAGCAGAATAAGGAACTAAAAACACAAAAATTAAAAGAGCAGAAAAAGCCTTCAAAAAATTACTACCGTAGCGAACCTGCAAAAACTCAGGCATGGTCATAACCTGCATTTCTTCAGTTACTAATCGGGTGCGTCGAGCCAGAACCAGCCAGGCCAGAAGAGAACCTATCAAAGTGTTTCCCACCACAATCCATAAACTGGAAAGACCAAATCCCCAACCAATATTTCCCGCATATCCAATAAAAAGAACAGCACTGAAGTAGCTTGAGCCATAAGCAAAGGCAGAAACCCAGGGGCCTAAACTGCGGTTAGCCAGAAAGAAATCCCCCACCGTTTTAGTTTTCTTCATGCTGAAATAACCTATGAGTATCATACCTGCCACATAAATCAGTAAAACAATTATTTTGACTTGCATTTTTTGCCCCCCTGCGTTTATTATTATTCTATGAATGATGAAAATTTAAGTAAAGCTTTTGCTATTTTACAGGAAATAAAGGGACAATGGCAAGACAACACCATCAATAGTTTAGGTAATGACCCTTTTTTAGTCCTGGTTAGTGGTATCTTGAGTCATCGCACTAAAGACCAGGTGACTAAAGAAGCTACTCAGAGGCTATTAGAGGTAGCTCCCACTCCGGAAGACATCTTAAAAATACCGGAAGAAGAATTATCCCGGATTATATATCCAGTGGGCTTTTATCGACGAAAAGCTAAAACTTTGCGAAAGACAGCCGAAATTCTCCTTACCCGCTATCAGGGAAAAGTTCCTGATGATTTAGAAGAATTATTAAAACTACCCGGAGTAGGACGCAAAACTGCCAACCTGGTATTAACCATGGGTTTCCAGAAACCAGCAATAAGCGTGGATACTCATATTCACCGAATTGTGAATCGCTGGGGGTATGTAGAAACTAAAACTCCGGAGGAGACTGAAAAAGCATTGCGAGAAAAGTTGCCTCTTCCCTACTGGGAAATCATCAATCCTCTTTTAGTCTTATTTGGGCAGAATATCTGTCTTCCCCGTCGTCCCCGTTGTTCTCATTGCCCTGTAGAAGAATTCTGTGAAAAAAGAGGGGTGGAAAATTGAATTATTTATGGTATATCGCAACTACAATATTAATAGCCTTTTTGCTTTTTGTAGTTCTATTCTTTAGAAAAAGTAAGTTTACCAAGAAAAAGTTACTTTTGTATTACCTCTTATCCATAGCTTTACCTCTTGTGATTCCTTATCGGTGGGTAGAAAAAATACTCTTTGATTACTTAGCCGGGCTACCTTCTGCTCTTTTCATATCCTTAGTTTTAATACTCATCGAATGGGCTTTGCTTTTTTTTCTGATAATGAAAGCCAATCAGGAAATGCTTGACGCTCCAGAAGAAAAGCTTTTTCTCTTCCTTCTCTTAGGGCTGGGCTTTGGCCTGGGGAAAGCGTTACGAGATACACTTCTCGTTTATTTCCATTCTCTCTCTGCATTCTATGGATATAGTCAGTTTGCCAATTTTCCCTCCTTTTTTTATATCTTGCAGAAAATTATGGAAGCTCAAATTGAAGTAATATCCGCAGGCCTTTTAGGTCTGGCTTTCCTCTCCCCTGCAGGATATACTTTTCACCACCTGGTTTCTTATTCTCTCCTCTCTTTCATACCCAAAGGGCTGATAACTCTGGCACAGGTTTTAATCCAGTTCGTTCCTTCCCTTTCCTTCTTAGCTTCAGTTTATCTCATCAGTCTTCTTCCTCTTACTTTAATCATCGGATTTGGTCTTTTGTGGTATCTTTATCGTCGTCGACTTTATCAAATCATCCAGGAAGACGAAACATCTCCTCACGAAGAAAATTTCAAGGAGGGAGCCTGAAATGAGGAAATTTTTTTCCGGGAATAAATCACTCTCTGTTATCGTAGGAGTGGTAGTCTTTTTAATAAATTTTATGGTAATTTCTTCCCCGCAAGCGAAAGAGACCTTTAGCTATAAAATAATGGTGCAAGAAAAAGAAATAGGAAAAATGATTTATGAAGTGGAAGAAGAAAACAATTTTTTGCAAATCAAGTCTTTTATTAAGTTAGCCGAAGAAGAAATGGAGCGAGATGCTCAACTCACTATCTTGCGGGACACTTATGAACCTCTCCGCTCTCAAAAGTGGGTAAAGCTTCCCGGGGGAGAAATAGTGATAGAAACTACATACGAGGAGAGGAAAGCTCACATTAAAATCTCCTCTCCTGAAGGGACTAAAGAAGCTACCATCTCTCTTCCCTCCCCTGTTTTTGATAGTGAAGAAATACCTTATTTAATAGGAAAACTGTCTTGCGAGCAAGAAAAAGCTATATCAGTATTAGTTCCCATCTCGGGAATGGTATGGAGGGGAAAAATTCAAAAAATCGCCGAAAACGAAGAAGAGGAAATTTTCCGATTCACTTTAGGAGGAGAAATTACCTACCTTCGCTATCAAAAAGAAAAACCCCGCCTTGTGGAGCTCCAGGCTCCCCAGCGGGGCTACAACTTAGTGCTGGAAGATAAGCCTGCTCCAAGAGAGGAGAACAACTAACTCATCCGGAATTGTTTAATAACTTTCAATGGTCAGGGTTTCCCCATTGTAGTGTAAACGGTGATCGTCTTTCTATCACAAGTGGGAATAAACCGAACCCACCAAACCTCACTTCCCCGGATTTCCACACGATACTCTTCGTCCAAAGTCATAAGAATTCAACTTGCACAATAAGACCTTCCACCCATCAATGTATTCACCTATGCCGTCACCATAAATGTAAACCCAACCAGCAATCACTGACCCTTCACGAGCACATATTAGTCAATAAATGCATCAATATCTTGAAGTTGGGATTGTAGTATATGATAGAGTATTTCATTGTCAACTTTCTAGTAAGATGGACTGACTAACAAATTTCTGAATTTAGCCATATTGGCTAAGTTCTGCACCAGGTTTTCCAGTGTATAATTACTCTTTCTTTCAGCAGGATAAAACCATCGGCATGCCTTCTTGGCACACCCCATTGTTCACGAGATAAAATATGATTACAAACATCGATATGTCCTTCCATAACCACAATGAAGCAATACTTAACACTTCCCAGATATTAGCTCATCAATAATTTTCTCTCCCTCTTTCTGGAAATCCTTCAAAATATTTAGAGCTTTCTCAATCTCTCCTAAAAGGTAAATAATTCTTTCTCTATCTACTGGCGCTTTTGAGTTCCTGCCGGTAATTTTTTATGACTTCTTGAAAATCCAGAATCTCTCCATCGAAGAAGAAGGAAATCCGAACGGAATTCTTCGTCCTCATCTTTTATAAGAAGACCTTGCAAGGCTCCATGGGAGCATAATTAAGTATAACTATATCTACCGGTATTTTAAG
>DGDO01000037.1 GCA_002385475.1 Candidatus Sordicultor fermentans
GTTCCTAAACAGAAAAAACAGTCATCTAAGACAACTACCCCAGAGAAATCACCTCTCCGGAAATTCTGCTCCTTCAATTCCTGTTTCTTATGAGGGAGAGATCGAAAAATCTTAGAAGCTCTATATAGTTCCAGGTTAGCTTGGAGATGATGGAACATGTATTGTAATTATTTAGTAAAGGGGGTGACATTTTATGAGAATAAAACTACCCCTTTTTAGGTGACATTTTCACAGACTATTGACAGTATTCGAGTTGCCATGTTGTAGTTATTCTGTTGTAATGTCACCCTTAACCAACTTGCGCTATAAGTGCCAGAAATTAGCGCTATAACAGGCTTTTCTTTTTAAGGACTCCCATTTTCTGGTAACACGGATTTTTTCTGCCAGAATGGTCTATCTCTATAGTTTAATGCCTGATATATTTTTCCCGGCTATGAACTAGTTTCTAATAGATTTAACTCTTCTAATCTCTGAAGCCCTTGATAAATCTATATTCTGTTTTTCTATTTCTCATTTTTGATGTTTTAATTGATCTAACTGTTGAGAGATTTAAAAGACATTTTGGAAAACGACTTTGTTACTCGATCAATATGATCTTTTAATATTTGTTTTGCTCCTTTTCTGTCTCCCTTTAAAATTGCTTCAATAAGCATAATATGTTCTTCATTAGCTTGGTAAGTTTGGTTGCGAACCAAGTGTCGAATGAGGACAATAAGGTCCTTAAGATTTTCATAGCCTTTAATAAGGAAAATGTTTCCCGAGGCTTGAACAATCAAGCTATGAATGTTATCATCCAGGTGTTCAAATTCTTCTCCTTCAGTTGGGTCATGTTCCTCTTGGCTGCTCTCTAAACATGCAAGTAGCTTTTCACGATCAATCCTATCAAAATACTCTTCCAAACAATATACCTCACAAAGCTTTCGTACTTCCATAATTTCCCGAATTTCTTGGCTAGTGAAGGTACGCACAAAATAACCTACCCGTGGTTTATGTACTACTAGACCCTCATCAACTAACTGTTTCAAAGCGTCACGAATAGGCATAATGCTCAACCCAAGTTTGGAAGCCAGCTCGCGAGGATTAATCTGTTCACCAGGTTCCCTCTTGGCGAGAAGTATTTCCTCCTTGATTATTGCATATACTTGTTCAGCTATACTTTCACGAAAAAGTTTTGTTGAAGTCATGTTTTTACCAACCACCTGTAAAGTAAATTTTAAATGCTAATCTATTATTTTAAACCACGCTTGTCAAGGATAACATACATTTAATTCTAACAACCAGAATTTTCGTCCATGCTATACAGAGCTGTATCAGATAAGAGTGAATACTCTTCTTAAACCTTCTTAAGCCGTCGATGCAAGGAGCGCAACGATGAGACAGTCTCATTTTCATATACAAAGAGGCTGAGTTGTTGAGCTGTTCAGCCATTAAGCTAGTCTCCACTCTGAAAAATCGGAAAAGGAGAGGCCAAAGATTTTCCACTACCCGAACGCCATATAAAGCCACATCTCCTCC
The DNA here is from genome assembly GCA_002385475.1 of Candidatus Sordicultor fermentans. GTDB lineage: Bacteria > Atribacterota > Atribacteria > Atribacterales > Caldatribacteriaceae > Sordicultor > Sordicultor fermentans. Next base: position 1,516 of record DGDO01000037.1, read on the forward strand.
AACATTGCTTCTCCAGTTAGTGCAGAGGTAATCATTGGCATTTCGGGAAGACACCATAGTAAATTCAGGCTACTAAGTTGTGTCTTCACCAGTATGGGAACAGAGCCTTATCATATCTTTTTCTCAGCGTTAGTCAAAAATGTTGCAGTAATGATCAGACCAACAGGCTGGAATAAAGATAAGGTCGAGGCTAATTTTCTACCATTTGGCATAAGCAAGGTTATCACCGAACCATCGGTAGTACAGAGAAGTTTACCACCCATTCTACCAAGTAACGCCTGGGAAAATACTTCTTCCTCTTATAGTTTTCTTTAGTTTGTTCCCATATTTTCTCACCGGTATATAGGCTGAGAAGCTTCTGGATATTAAATATTCTCAATGAAGCCATTAATGTACATAGTTTCTCCCAAGAGAGAGGAAAAACCCGGCTTGGAGCCATCCATGTTACTATACACCCCTCTAACACTCCCGCTTTCCAAATGTCGCCAAGTGATTGATTTTTACAAAGCTGCTTCAGACCCAAATGGATATAGACGTTAATACCAAAGGTCTTGCGCTAGAAAAGAGCCACCTCATTATGCAACCATACCAATTCCTGGTATCTAACAGCCAGTATGGACATACAAATCTCCTCTGGTAGGCAAACAGCTTGTTCCCCTTTCTAAAGATGTAATAAATACCTATTTCAAAAATTATAGTTTAGAAGCAGATTTCCTGACTCATTTTTAAAAACAAATAAAGTAAAAAGGATTAATACTAGCATCATAGAAAATTTGGTTATGGAATAATAACAACCTTAATAGCTTTCTTTTGTTCTACCAAATCGCAAGCTTGATTAATTTCTTCCAATTTGAAAACATGGCTTATTAATGGTTTAATCTCTATTTTGCCTTGATGATAAAGGTCTAGCGCCAACAAATAATCCGGCTTGGTAAAACCTTGTAAACCTTTGATCCGTTTTTCATCCCGGACCACATTCCAGGGTTCAAAACTGACTGGTTGACCAAGAAAACCACTACCACCCATCAGAAAAAGTCCTCCGGCTCCAGTCATTTCTATAGCTTGGGTTACCGCTTCTACTCTACCAGTAGCTTCGACAACCAGATCTGCTCCTTTCCCCTTGGTCAATTCTTTGACCCTTTTTACTGGATCCATCTCATCACTCATGATAATTTCATTAGCACCTAAACTTTTAGCCAATTCCAGACGATCCCGGTCGGTGCTCAAGCCAACCATAACCACATAGCTGGGACCAGTAGCTAATACTGACTGCAAGATAAATAACCCAAAGGTACCTGGTCCTAAAATAACTATGAAACTACCAGCTTGAACTCGATTGGTTCGTATTGCTCTTACAGCAGTGGTTAAAGGTTCCAAAACAGCCGCTTCCTCGTCTGGAATGGTATCGGGAACTTTAAAAAGTATGTCTTCTGAGGTTATCACGTATTCAGCAAAGCACCCAGGAGAATCGATACCAACATGAATCCAGTCTTGACAACGATTATAGATGCCAATTTCGCAAGCATAACATTGGCCACATCCTTTAATGGCACTGGTTACCACTCGCTCTCCTACTGCAACTTTTCTAACTTTTGATCCAGTTTCTACCACCTCCCCGCAAAACTCGTGACCAGGAATGATAGGGAGCTGCACCGGTCCATGGCGCCCCATAAAAGTGTTGTTTCTAATAGCAATATCTGTTCCACAGAGTCCGGCAGCTTTTACTTTTATCAGAGCCTCATCCGGTTGAGGTTCTGGTACTTCAGTCTCCTGGAGTATGAATTCTGGCCGTTGATCAAGTTTTATTGCCGCTTTCATTACCTTTTTTCTATTCATTTCATCCTATCCTCCTCGAGTTTTTCTAAATCAACCCGCTGACCTAATTCAGCAGAAACATAGCTTGCATAAATCACCTTGACAACTTCTCTTCCCAAATCAATATCAGAAATAGGATCTCGATTGTAATACACAGCCTCGATAAAATCCTGCATCTCCTGTGGATAACCGCGAGCCCAATCCTCATCAGGAAAAGCAAAATTCCAGCCCGCTTTGGTCTCGAGTTTCTCAGAAATATATTCATCGGCAAATTCTTCTGGTGATGGAGCATATACTTGACAGGTGTTATTCGGAGTAATATTACATTTTATGACACTATTAGATAGACGAACCTCCACAAAGTTGATTACCCCCCCCAAGGTAATATCATTAGAAAAGATGGAAGCCTTGGTCCCATCCTCAAACGTCAGAAAGACAGCTGACCAATCTTCAACGTCTTTCCAGTCAGATACCACCCATTTCTTGCTTTCAGCCAAGAAAGAAGGAACCCTGGTAAGATTGGCTACATCGGCCATAACTGATTTAACCTTTATAGGTTTACCATTTTTAAGTTGTCCTTCATAGTTTTTTAAGTGAATGACCGCTCCAATCGGATGAGTACCTAATCGTAATAATGCACCACCACCGGACGACTTCCAAAAACGAGAATAGGCAGCATGAGAGCCGCTATGGCTTTCTTCAGCCCTTAACTCAAGGATGGTTCCCCTACTCGATTTAATAAGCCTTCTGGCTTTTTCTATTGCTGGGGCATAGATGAAGTTTTCAGCATACCCAAATTTCACCTTGTTTTCTTGAATAACACGAACTATTTCGTCAGCACTTTGCATAGCCATCCGGTACATTTTTGTTTTTGGCACCTTATCTCCAATCAATTCAACCTGCTCGTCAAGGTCTTCACCAAAGTACCCGGTTAACGGTTTTTCGCAGATAATGTTCTTACCAGATCTTGCGCTATCCAGGCAGATTTGCTTATGAGTGGAGTTTGGAGCGCATATATCGATTATATCTACCATCTTATCGTCTAAAAGATACCGGTAGTCATCGTAATATTTTGGTATGTTAAACTTACCGGCAAATTCTTCGGCACTTTTTAGAGATTTGGCTGCTACGCCAACGATCTCGACCGGAATTCCCTTAACATTTTGAAGGGAATTCACATGCAGGTGAGCGCAAAAACCAGCTCCAACCAAGCCAATTCTAATTTTTTCCATTTTCAAATCACCTCCCAGTAATTATTATCGAACATAACCAAAGTATCTCGGAAGGAATAAGGTTAGATTCGGTACATAAGTAATAAGCAATAAAACACCTATTTCTATCAGTACGAAAGGCCATATTTGCTTAACTATTCTTTCGAGAGGAATTTTTGAAATCGTGCAAGCCATAAGCAGGCAAAGCCCTACTGGGGGTGTAATCAACCCGACAATAAGATTAACCACCATTATTATACCGAAATGTAATGGATTAATCCCAAACATAGTTGCTATGGGGGCTAAGATTGGGGCGAAAATGACCAGTGCAGCTAAGTTGTCCATTAAACATCCAACGACTAAAAGGAGCAGATTTACCAGAAGAAGGTAAACCAGAGGACTATTAGAAACGGAAAGAAAAAAATTGGTAGCTAATTGGGGAACTTGCTGAGTAGCCAGAATCCATGAAAATATATTTGCTGTGGCTATGAGGAAAAGCGACATTCCAGTGGTGAGCCCACTTTGTAATAGAGCCTTACGTATTTTTTCAAAATTGAGTTTTTTAATAACGAATAATCCAACGATAAACGCATAGGCAACTGCTACAGCAGAAGCCTCAGTAGCAGTGAATACCCCGCCTAAAATGCCGAATAAAATAATTGCTGGCATCAGGAGTGATAATATTGCCTCTTTAAAGATAATAAGAAACTGCCGAAAGCTTATTGATGTTTTTCGGTAGGGGTAGTTTCTTTTTACTGAGAGATAGTAATGGTAAATCATCATCACAACCCCCAAGAGGATCCCAGGGATAAAGCCGGCAAGAAATAAACCACCGATAGATACATTGCCAGCAGCAACAGCGTATACCACCATGGGAATACTCGGGGGAATTATCGGACCAATAGTGGAGGATGCAGCGGTGAGTGCCGCACTATAATCCCTGTCTCTTATACACATCT
>DGDO01000045.1 GCA_002385475.1 Candidatus Sordicultor fermentans
AGATGTGTATAAGAGACAGCCCATAAAGCATTCATGCAGCACCTCATGAGCTCACAATATTACTCCCCAATTACTTTTTTCAAAAAACCAGTAAATTCATCGCTAAACCATTTCTTCTTTTAAGGTTATCGCTGCCCTCATAAGAGCTATATCTCGTATGAATCAGTTTGCTGTAGAAAATCATTTATTTAAATCCGTCTTAAAAACCCTTTTCCAATCCTAATCTTTTGCGTGATTATATTTACAAGTAGTATAAAGTCTTTCCTGTTATAAAGGTCTTTAATATGTATTTTTTAGTCGAAGAGAGAAGTAAACGTTATTTACAGTTCTATTTTTTATCATTTTGTTGTAAAATGTAATGGAAGTGTGTAGGTCCTATAAAAAAGGAGGTGTTAAATCTATGGAAGAAAGAAAAGAAGAGATGACAGCACAGAATAATGTAGAAGAAATGACAACGGAAAATAACAAAGAAGAGATGATCAAAGAGGAAGAAATAGCGGGAGAAATTACTATTTCTCCAGATATTATAGCTACTCTGGCAGCTATCACCACTATGAAAGTTCCCGGGGTAACCAGCATGGGGGGATTACCTGCTGCTCCCTTAAGCACTCTAGTAGGTAGAAAAGATATTAACAAAGGGGTGAAAGTAGAGCTAAAAGATAAAACGGTAAATTTAGAAATATCTTTAGTGGTTAATATTGACTCCTCTTTAATTGAAGTAGCGAAAGAAGTACAAAAAGAAGTAAAAAGGGTAATCGAAAATAAAACCGGGATGACGGTTAATAAAATAGATATAAGCATTAGAGATGTTTCTTATTCCGAAAAGGAAGAGGAAGAAAACACAGCTTATTAGGGAAGCATAGTTAATCATAAAAATCACTATAGCCTACTCTTTTTGGAAAGCTCATCCCTATGACCACAGCGCAATCTCGGAGTGATTTTGTATGCTGTTACTGCAGGATGTTATCTTTTTTTGTATGGTGTGGTAGGTAATTTCATATTTTCTCTTGTGAGAATCCAAAATTGAAACCAACCACCACAACACTGGAGTGCCTTTTCTTTAGCGTAAAAATTTCTTTAATTTTTTTCTCATCTTTTTAGTCTTCTTTAATCTTACACCGTAGACAATTCTATATTTTTGTTTTTTCTAGGAGGTCACAAGGGGACGCCATCTGTTGTTCGGCTCTGCTATCTATGCAGAAAACAGCAATTAAAAGGTAATCAAATCTTTTATTGCCTCCAGCTTCTTTTCCCCTATACCTTTTACTTTAAGAAGTTCCTCAGAACGAGAAAAAGAACCATTCTGTTCTCGGTATTCTATGATGCGCTGGGCAATCACTTCACCAATCCCCGGTAAAGATTCCAGCTCTTTTTGAGAAGCAGTATTAACGTTTACCATTTGAAGAGCTGACCGCACCTCAGGAGTGGCAGCTCTATCTTTTAGAGAAGTAGTGGTAGAAGAGGGAATAGATATTCTCTGTCCATCATAAACGGGAAGAGCTAAATTCATATCTTCAGTCTGAGCATCCTTTTTAGTTCCCCCTGCCAGTTCCAGAGCTTCAAAAATGCGAGTTCCGGATTTGACTCTATAAATACCCGGAGAGTTTACTGCTCCATCCACTTGAATAACAAGTAATGTTTCTTCACTGACCCCGGGTGTAGAAAAATTCCTCCAAGCTATAAATCCCAGCCCTGAAACTACCACCAAAGAAATTACTAAAAGTGCTAATCTTTCCTCACGAGAAAAATCCACCTCATCCTACCACCAGATTGATTAATTTGTCTGGCACATAAATGCTTTTTTTTATTTCCCCATGATTTAGCCAGCTTTTTACTTTTTCATCCTGCAAAGCCAGAGCTAAAACCTCTTCTTTAGAAGAACCTCTGGAGACCACCACCTTACTCCTCACTCTGCCATTGATTTGCACTATCACTTCTACTTCTTCTTCATACATTTTTTCTTTTTGATAAACAGGCCAGCTCTCTGTGGAAAGCAAGTCTTTTTCCCCTAGAAGCTGCCAGAGCTCTTCACTCAGGTGAGGAGCAATAGGATTTAGAAGAGAAACCAAGGTTCGAGAAGCGAAAACCAGTATTTCTTTTTCTTCAAAGCTAGCTCCTTTCTCTTCTAAAAATCGCACATAATCAATCATCTCGTTCAAAAGCTCCATCAAAGAGCTGATAGCAGTGTTAAAGTGGAACTTTTCCCGGATGTCTCGAGTTACCCGGAAAATAGTTTGATGTACTTTACGTTCCAAAGCTTCCATTCTTCCTTCATCTATCTCAATTTCCTGCGTTGGAAATTCAATAACTCTACCTACTGTTCTCCACACCCGATTTAAAAATCGAAAGGCTCCTTCCACTCCTTGATCTGACCACTCCATATCCAGCTCCGGAGGTCCGGCAAAGAGAATAAACACCCTTACCGTATCAGCACCAAAACGGTTAATGATTTCTCGAGGACTTACCGTGTTTCCTTTAGACTTAGACATTTTAACTCCACCCTTGGTAATCATACCCTGGGCAAAAAGGTTAGAAAATGGCTCCCGAAAATCAACTAAACCTAAATCATTAAGCACTTTAGTAAAAAAACGAGAGTAAAGAAGATGAAGAATAGCATGCTCTACCCCTCCTATATACTGGTCTACTGGCATCCAGTAATCTACATCTTCCTTGCGGAATGGTCTATCTTTTGCTTCCGGAGAGGTGTAGCGCAAATAATACCAGGAAGAACAAACAAAAGTATCCATAGTATCAGTCTCTCGCCTGGCCTTCCCTCCGCACTGAGGACAGGTAGTATTAACAAACTCTGGACTTCGAGCCAGAGGGGAAGGGCCACCAGGCAGAAAATCTACATCCGGGGGCAGCAATACTGGCAAATCTTCCTCCGGCACTGGCACCTCTCCACAGCGCTCACAATATATTATGGGAATAGGTGCTCCCCAGTAGCGCTGTCGAGAAATTAACCAATCTCGCAGACGATAAGACACTGCACCTTTACCTATTCCTCTTTCCTCTAAAAACTCTATTACTTTCTTTTTACCCTCTTCAGATGGTAGACCAGAAAAAGGGCCAGAATTTACCATGATACCTGGCTCAGTAAAACAGTATTCGTCTCCATCTATCTTTTTGATCACCGGTCTAATTGGAAGACCATATTTTTGAGCAAATTGATGATCCCGTTCATCATGTGCTGGAACAGCCATTACTGCTCCCGTTCCATATTCTAAGAGCACATAATCAGCTATCCAAATGGGAATTTTTTCTCCACTTACTGGATTTAAAATTTCCTGGCCGATATACATTCCTTCTTTTTCGGTAACATCGGAGAGACGCTCTACCTCACTTTTCCGAGCCATTTTTTCCCGAAACTCTTTCACTTTTTCCTCATAGGGAGTACCGATTACCAGCTCATCTACCAGAGGATGTTCAGGAGCCAGAACAAAAAAAGTCGCACCGTAGATAGTGTCGGGACGGGTGGTAAAAACGGTAACTTTTTCACCATTATCCAGTAGAAAATCAATATATGCCCCTTCGCTTCTACCTATCCAGTTTTTTTGCATAGTTAAAACTTTTTCTGGCCAGTTTCCTAAAAGATCCATGTCTTTTAGTAAATCTTCGGCATAACGAGTAATTCGAAAATACCATTGATCAAGTTTTTTGCGAACCACCTCTGTTCCACAGCGTTCACACGTTCCATCTATTACTTGCTCATTAGCTAAAACCGTAGAACAAGAAGGGCACCAGTTAACTGGAGCTTCTTTTTTATAAGCCAGACCATTTTTGTAGAAAAGAAGGAAAAACCATTGAGTGAAACGGTAATAATCGGGCTCACAAGTTATAACCTCTCTTCTCCAGTCATAGCTGATACCCAATCGCTTCAATATCTCCCTCATCTGGTTAATTTTATCTTGGGTCCAGATAGCAGGATGAATACCATGCTGGATAGCGGCGTTTTCCGCCGGTAAACCAAAAGCATCAAAGCCCATAGGGTGCAAAACGTTATAACCTTGACGCATGAAATAGCGGGCTACCACATCTCCGATGATATAATTCTTAGCATGGCCTACATGCGGCTCGCCAGAGGGATAGGGAAACATTTCTAAAACATAGTACTTTTCCCTATTTTCATCTATTTCTACTTCAAAAATCCTTTTTTTCTGCCAGATTTCCTGCCACTTAAGCTCTATCTCTGTAAAATCATAATCCTGGAGCACCTTTAAACCTCCCACAAAAAAAGCTCGCCCCCGGGGGCGAGCTTATCATCTGGTGGAGCTGACGGGAGTTGAACCCGTGACCTTCTCCACGCCAAGGAGACGCGCTCCCAACTGCGCTACAGCCCCTTACCTTTCAAAAACCCTATACATTATACGCAAACTACTTCTATCCGTCAATGAGTCTCAGCTACTAATTTACTTAAAACCGCTTCTTCAAAAATTTGCCGAAGATTGTCCTTACTTATCCCTGAAAATACTTCTTCGTTAATCCGAATATTGGGGCCTTCAGTACACCGCTCTAAACAGAAAGTAGCTCCCACGCTCACCCTGTCTTCTACTCCATATTCTTTAGTTAACTCCAGTAACTCCTGAAGAAGGTCATAGGAGCCTTTGAGATAACAACTGGTGCCTACACAAACTGCAATATCCACTTTCTGAGCACTTTTGGCTTCCTGAATGCGAATCATCTCATCACTAATTCGACGACGGGAGTAATAGTGAGTATGAAGATGATGTTCTGCAATTTCACTATTAGCTTCTTTCAACCACTTTTCGTATAAGAACTTAATGGAGGGATTATCCTGAGCTTTACGAACCACACTCAGACGATCGGCGTTGTAGAGACCTTCTGCTCTGCGGCGTAAAACCTCCTGGTAATCAGGATACTCAAGGGGCATTCCTCCCCCTCCAATACAACCTCCAGGACAATTCATCACTTCCACAAAGTCATAATATCTCTCGCCACTTCTCATATCTTTTACCAGCTTCTGAGCATTGGCTAAACCGTGAACAATAGCTACTTTGACTTTCCTTCCTCCAAAATCTACTTCTGCTTCTCTCGTGCTATCCATGCCTCTTACTCCCTTAAATTCTACTTCTTTCAGCTCCTGGCCAGTCAGACGTTCATAAGCGTATCTCAGAACCGCTTCTGTTACTCCTCCTGTTACTCCAAAGATAACTCCTGCTCCACTTCCTGCCCCCAGAGGAACATCAAAAGGAAGTGGGTCTAATTCTTTAAAATCGATATTAGCAGTTTTTATCATTCTAATGGTTTCCTGAGCAGTCAAAACTATATCTACATCGGGAATTTCGTCGTGAATGAACTCTGGACGTCGAGCTTCAAATTTTTTGGCTGTACAGGGCATTATGGAAACAGAAACTATTTTCTCCCGAGGAGTATTTTCCGCTTCATAAATGAAATTCTTGATTACCGATCCAAACATCTGCTGGGGAGAACGAGCCGAGGAAAGATTCTCCAGATAAAAAGGATAATTTCTCTCCGCATATATTACCCAGGAGGGGCAACAAGAAGTAAACTGAGGGAGTCTCTCTCCTTTTTGTAAGCGCCTGAAAAACTCTTCAGCTTCTTCTATTACGGTTAAATCAGCGCTGAAAGCTGTATCATAAACCCGATCGAAACCAATTTTCTTCAGAGCAGCTACGATTTTACCAGTAGTAATTTCTCCTGGAGGAAGTCCAAAAGCCTCTCCTATGGCTACTCGCACAGCTGGAGCAATTTGAGCCACCACCATCAAATCAGAATCAAGAACAGCTTCCCAGGCACTATTGACCTCTGATTTTACTACTAAAGCACCGGTAGGACAACGAACGGAGCATTGCCCGCAATAAACGCACTCCACTTCTGAGAGTTTTTTCCCAAAAGCAGGTTCCACTTTGGTTTGAGAGCCTCGCTGAGTAAAATCATAAATTCCAATATTTTCTATTTCTTTGCAAGCTCGCACACAATCTCCACATAGAATACAACGATTAGGGTCCCGGACTAAAGAAAATGTAGAAGTATCCCTGGGTAACTTTTCTTCTCTCTCTCCGAATCTAACTTCGTCTATTCCCAGTGAAGCAGCGATTGCCTGCAGGCGACAGTTAAGGTTTCTCTCGCAAACTGTGCAATCTCTCTCATGATTAGCCAGGTAAAATTCTACTATCATGCGCCGGGCCTGAAGAACTCGAGAAGTAGTAGTCTTTATCACCATCCCCGCCTCAGGAGAAGTGGAGCAAGCAGGCATAAGACCTCGCCCTTCCACCTCCACAAGACACATTCGACAAGCTCCATAAACGCTGAGGTCAGAATGATAACAAAAAGTGGGAATTTCGATGTTGGCTTTCTTGGCTACTTCCAGAATATTCTTTTCACCGTTTAAAATAATTTCTTGCCCATCTACCACTACTGCTTTTTTAGCTATTTTTTCATTCATCTTCTTTTTTCCTCCACTCCACAATTATGGAATCAAAGGGACAGGCTTCAAAACAAGCCCCACATTTAGTACACTTTTCCTGATCTATAACATAAGGCACCCGAGGACGGCCAGAAATGCAGGATACCGGACAAACTCGCGCACACTTGGCACAAGCACGGCACTTTTCCGGGTCAATCCTGTATTCTTTCATAGCCTGGCAAATATGAGCAGGGCAAACCTTGTGGACCACATGGTCTAAATACTCATCCCGGAAATAAAAAAGAGTGGTAAGAACAGGATTCGGAGCAGTTTTGCCTAAACCGCACAAAGAGGAATCCCTTACCACCTGGGCGGTCTCTTCTAAAAGTTCCAGATCAGAAGTGCTGGCTTCTCCCTTTACTACTTTCTGTAACAAGCCTAACATATGTTTAGTTCCCTCTCGACAAGGAACACATTTGCCACAAGATTCATTTTGAGTAAAGTTCATGAAAAAGCGAGCCACTTCTGGAATACAGGTATCCTCATCTAATACTACTAACCCACCAGACCCCATAATAGCCCCTGCTCCAGATAGGGAATCGTAATCAATGGGTAAATCAAGATGTCTCTCAGTTAAACATCCTCCTGAAGGCCCTCCAATCTGCACCGCTTTGAACTTTTTGTCGTCCTGTATTCCTCCTCCAATACCAAAAATCAAATCTCGCAAGGTAACTCCCATAGGAACTTCTACCAACCCGGTATTTTTAATTTTACCGGCCAGGGCAAAAGTTTTAGTTCCCGCACTACTTGCGGTGCCAAAAGAGCGAAACCAATCTGCTCCCCGGAGCATGATTATCGGCACGTTGGTCAAAGTTTCAACGTTATTGATCACTGTAGGTTTACCCCACAGACCCCGATAGGCAGGATAAGGAGGACGAGGGTTGGGCATACCTCTTTTACCTTCAATAGAAGCAATCAAAGCTGTTTCTTCTCCGCAGACAAAAGCTCCTGCCCCTTCCCGAACTATAATCCGGAAAGAGAAATCACTACCTAAAATGTTATCTCCCAGAAATCCAGCTCTTTCTGCATCTTCTATAGCTTTTCTAAGGTGCTTCACTGCCAGAGGATACTCAGTTCGCACATAAATATATCCTTCCTGTGCTCCTATGGCATAACCGGCAATGGCCATACCTTCTAAAATAGAGTGGGGGTCTCCCTCCATCACGCTCCTATCCATGAAAGCGCCCGGGTCACCTTCATCACCGTTGCAAATAATGTATTTTTTATCTGCTTTAACCACCCGAGCAAATTGCCATTTCCTCCCGGTGGGGAAACCTCCTCCTCCTCTTCCCCGCAAACCAGATTTAGTAATTTCTTCGATAACCTCATCAGGAGTTTTTTCATTGAGAACTTGAGCTAAAGCCAGGTAACCATCCCGGGCTAAATATTCATCCAGATTCTGAGGGTCAATAGAACCACAGTTGCGAAGCGCAATTTTAACTTGCTTTCGGTAAAAAGGAACATCTTTAAGATGGGGCCAATAGTGAACTTCTCCATTCACTTTTTCCTGGTAAACTAATCTTTCTACCACTTCCCCCTCTTTCAGGCTCTTATCTACTATTTCCTCTACGTCTTCAGGCTTGACCCTTAAATAAAGAATCCCTTCCGGTTCTATCCTCACGAGAGGTCCGGCTTCACAAAGTCCCATACAACCAGTTTTAACCAGGTGAGGACTTTCTTCTAATTTCTCCACTTCTGCTTCTACTTTTTCTCTTTCTATCACTTTCCTGAAGGTATCAAGTACTTCTTCTGCTCCTTTAGCTAAGCACCCTAACCCTCCACAAATCAGGACTTTCTTCTTTCCGTTTTTGTTTTTTAATTCAATAATATATTTTTCTAATTGTTCCCGATTTTCAAACCGCATCTACTTTCTCTCCTTCCCCTAACAGGTGATCAACAAGCTGCTGCACTTTTTCTTCGTCCATTTGACCATAAACTTCTTCATCTACCATAAGAGCCGGAGCCAGAGCACAAGCCCCAATACAAGCCACCGTCTCCACAGTGAACATCAAATCTGAGGTGGTGTTTTCTCCTTCTCTCAATCCCAAATTTTCTCGAACTGCCTTCAAGATTTGCGCAGAACCCTTTACATGACACGCAGTACCGTCACAAACCCTGATAATATGTTCACCTTTGGGCTCCAGAGAAAACTGAGCATAAAAAGTAGCCACCCCATAGACGTGCGCTGGAGAAACCTGTAGAGCAGTAGCAACATAGGTGAGAATTTCTTCTGGCAGATAGCGATATTCCGACTGAATCTCCTGTAGTATGGCAATCAAATTGTCCACATTATGAGAATATTTTCTCAGAATAGCATTGACCTTTTCAAACTGACGACTGAGAACTAAGCTTTCTTTTTCTATTTCCATCACTCTACCCCCTTTATAGATAACATTAGTTTTTTAGTAATATTCCAGATTTACTATTTTCCCTCTTTTTTGTAACTCACTAACTATATCCTCTAACAACCGAGCTTTTAGCGAAAGTTCTCCGGAGAGTTTAGGATTTTGGTGAGCAGGATTGATAGCTCTTCCTCCTATAAAGGTAATCTCATCCGCTTCTAGGAGAAGTGAGAGTAAACGGCTAGCCCCATCTCGCTGGTAAATAACTTCTTCTAACTCCACTCCTTTCCGCAGTCGGCGAAGAACTGTGGCCAGAGTCAGGATCCCTTCAGTAAGTAAATCCACTCCTTCCATCATTCCTACCGGAGGAATATCTTTTTGGAGAGAAGTTAAATCTACTTCTATCTCTTTGTCCAAAACCCGGGCTAAAATGTTTCCTGTAGTACCACCACACACTGCTTTCTTACCCGGAAATTCCATTACCCTTTTGACTATATATTCATCTAAAGCCGGGTCTTCAGGAGGCCCGGCCCACACTATTAAGTAACGAGGAAGACGTATTTTAGCTACCACACAGGTAGCATCATCACCTAATCTATCCTGATAAAGCCTTTTAGTAGTAGCTATTACTTTATTAGCTAGAGTCAAAGCATCCAGCTGGTCATTAACAGTATTTTCTAAAAAAGAGGCGATTTTTTCCCATCTCCATCCCAAATTCCACAAGCCTCCAATCCCAGCATGAACCACTCCATCGGTTACTCCTACAATCCAATCATTTTTTTGCACCCTCATTATAGATTCTAAAACCACCCTCTCTCCTATTTCTCTTTCTTTTCTATCCAGGTGCATCAACCTTCCATTACGCAACCAGAAAAGAGGGGGATTATCAAACTCTGCTACATAGGTCTCTCCACTGGAGAGAACCTGTACTACAGAAAAAGTACTATAGGCAATTTTCCTCACCTTACACACCGGTAAGGTTTCTGCTAAAGTGGCTATCACTTCTTCCAAAGTAGATTCTCTTTTCAACATGGAAACAATAATTTTTGAAGTCAGAGTGGAAAGAATATTAGCCTTTACTCCACTACCCAAACCATCAGACCAGGCCAGTATGGTAGAATTATTTCCCTTATCATAACTCACACTATCTCCACAAAGCTCTTCCCCCCATTTGGGAAGCTGAGCATAGGCAAACTCTACAAAGAGGTCTTTCATCCCTCTACCGATTCTCCCCGGAGTATTTTCATCAACTTATCTAGAAGAACTTTAGTTTCAGCAGTAGTTTCCCCTAATAAGCTGGCAATTTCCTGAGCTACTCTCATCTGGTTATTAATGACCTGTTGAGCTTTCTCTAAAGTTTCTTCTTTGATTTGCTCCATCAAAACTTCTCTTTCCTTTTCTTTGGTCAAATCCACAAATACCCCCATAAGAAGCTGAGACTTCTCCAGATAAAAAACAGACAATTGAACGTAAAGGTTCTGGTATTGAGAATAAAACACCTCTCTGGTGACCATCTTTTTAGTGCGCAACGCCTCCACAAAAGGAGATGGATCAGTAAGCTGGTCTAATTTCCCCCCCACCACTAACTTCCCCGTCAAACCAAACATCCTACGAAGGGCCGGATTAATATCCACAATGCGCAGATTTTCATCAACCAGCACAATACCATTGGGAGTTACTGCAATTAAAAAGCTGGAAAAAGATTCTGCTCTTGCCCGCATAAAAGGAATACACATCTCCGCTTCCGCCATGCCCTGATAAACCGCTTGAGCTTTTTCTCGACAGGTGTTATACCCACAAGCACCACAATTTAGCTCATCTTGAGGAGAAAATTTACTGGTAAGAGATAAAATCCTTTTTATCTCTTCTTCCGGAACTTCTGGCTGAGGTATGGGATGAGGTGCAAAGTTTCGACTAAAAGTGGGAACAGAAATAATTTTTTTCTCTGGTGGAGGATTAGAAACCATCTTAGCTTTTTCGGTATAGTCAATGACTTTTTTCCGCCGTTCGTAAGGAGACAGCGAAGAGCGGAGCACCGGTCCATCAATGCAGCCTCCCTCACAGGACATCATTTCCACCATTTCAAAATCACCTTTGGTGTCTTTTAAATCATCTAAAAACTGACGACAACGGTCGATTCCAGTTATTACCATAACTTCTTTGGACAAAATCCCGGTATCCAAAGAAGCAGTTTTCAGGAGTCCTCCTTCCACGGGGAAAGCTCTTCCCCACTCCACTGAAGATAAACCCATTTCTTCTTCCTCTAACGCAGAAAGAGAGATATTCTCTTCTTGAAACCAGGTTTTTAATTCTTCGAAAGTTAAAACTGCATCTACTTCTCCTTTTACTTCTTCCTCTTCAATTTCTGCTTTTTTGGCAATGCAAGGACCGATAAAGACCACTTTTACTTTTTCATACTCCTGACGGATTAAACGAGCATGAGCAACCATAGGAGAGACAACTGGAGCAAGGTAAGAAACATATTGAGGATAATACTTATAAATCAAAGCATTGATAGCTGGACAGGAACTAGAAATAATATTTCTTTTCCCCTCATCTAAAAGCCGGGCATGCTCTCTGGCTACCCACTCTGCCCCTTCCGCTGTTTCTCGTACTTCTTGAAAACCCAGTTTTTTCAAAGCCGCCACTATCTGTCCTTCTGTGACCTCAGAAAAAGCGGCTACAAAAGAAGGAGCTAAACTGACCACTACCGGGTCTTCTCCCTGGAGCAGTTCTTGAACCCGGGGAAGGTCATTTTGAATTTTTTTAGCATCTTGAGGGCAAACCAGAACACAGCGTCCATCTTTTATGCATCTTTCATCCACAACTTCAGCGTGTCCTAAACTTACCCGAATGGCCTTCACCGGACAATTGCGTATACATTTATAGCAATCCCGGCATCTTGCCTCAATGGTGCTAATTACTCCCATCAGTACCATCTTCTCCCAGCTTTTTCAAAATCTTCTCCTGGAAAATCTCCCTGAAATTCTGAGGAGAAACCCCACTGAGTATCTCATCATCCACCATTACAGTAACCCCCTCTTCTGTGCATCTTCCCAGACAAAAATTACCTTTTAATTCTATCTGATCTTTAAGCTTTAATTTTTCAATCAACTCTTCACAAATTTCAATAATCTCATAAGCCCCCTTAAGATGACAAGAACTACCTACACAAACCGATATAGTAACCATCCTTACCTCTCCTAAAAAAAAGAATATACCACTTTATCTTTAAGATAACCAAAAACATCGAACATAAAAACAGAGGGAGTGAAATCACCTCCCTCAGTTTTTATGTTTTTCATAATAAATTAATCAAATTATATTTTAGCTGGTTATTATAACATAAATTTAGATTTCTAAAACCCACACTTCCAGATTAGTCGGGAGAATCTCTCGAGTAACTTCTACCTCAGAACTACCCAACCTCTTCACCTCCCTAAAACCCTGCAGAAAAGGTTCCAGAGGATTAAGTTCAAATTTAGTATATTCAGTTCGGTAGTGCATCGGTATTACAAGATGAGGAGAAAGCTTGGAAACCAATTCTTGAGCTTCTTGAGCATCAATAGTGAAAATCCCTCCTACCGGAAGCAATAAAATATCTACCGGTTTCCAGGAAGATAGCTCCTCATCTGGAGGTATTATTCCTAAATCTCCAGCGTGAATGAGAGACATCCCCTCCAATTCCAACCGGGCAACATTATTTTTACCCCGTTTCTTTCCCCCTACCTCATCATGAAAAGTAGAGAAAATTTCTACCTTAATCCCATTTTTTTCATAAACCCCTGGTTCTTTAATTATCTCAGGGTGTCCCCGCACCAGAGAAACGTTATTGTGGTCAAAATGGTCATGACTTACTACAACTAAATCTGCCTCTACTTGAGGGAGGGGATAACCAACACTATCATCAAAAGGGTCAAAGGCTATTTTCGTGTCTCCACTCGTCACTAAAAAGAAAGAATGTCCAAACCAACGAATTTTCAACTTCCTCACCTCCTGCATTTATTCTACTATAATTTACTATAAAATAGATAACCAAAACCCTTGTACTTTCTTTCCCTGCTTTAGAAAAGAGAACTATAAGAACCCAGGTTAAGGATAGTCC
>DGDO01000052.1 GCA_002385475.1 Candidatus Sordicultor fermentans
CCGAGCAGTTTACTCAGGAAACAACAAAGAAAAACGAGATGGGTAGTTGGTGTATCTGGCCCCCTAAAGATTGTGAAAGAACCCGGGTTGGGAATATAAAAGACTGCCGGAAACTGGTGGTAAACCGGATGAGTAATACAAAGAAATGCTAAATTAGCCAGGAAAATAATCTAACTCCGAGCGCCTTCTCTGCGGGAAGCAGTATTTTCCGATCTTTCTATCCACTTTAGAAAAGTTTTCGAATAACTAAACTGTCACACAAGATTTTTGAAAAGAACCTTATGACAACGTTTGGTACCTAATATTGCTGTAATATAGTTAGCTATTGGAAAATATGTTAAATTATCTTACAATATAATAGGTAACGGAATAGAAAGGAGCAAACAATGAAAGAAGCCCTGACAACAATACTCATCTCCTTTCTTGCAATTTTAACCACTCCTCTTTATGCCGACATGGGAGCCATAGTTCCAGCAGGGGGAGTGAAGGTTGAAGAGGTAGCCCAAAAAGCCATTATTGCTCACGACGGTTTTGAAGAAATTATTATTCTCTCTACCGACCTCATTGCTTCTCAAAATACTCCTGTTTTACGCCTTATTCCTTTTCCCTCCCTCCCTGAAATAATAGAAGTAGACAACGAGATATGGAAGAGACTTTCTCATATCTGTGAAAAACATAATTTGCAATATCTAACATTTTATAAGGGGGGAGAAAAAGAAGAAGCAATAAAAGTGGAATATCAGGTTACTCAAGGAGCTCATAAAATTACGGTGGTAAAAGTAAATGATAGCGAAGAATTTTTGGAATGGGTCAGAAGTTTCTTGCTTCAGAATAACCTTCCCTCTCGCTTTCAGGAGGAAAAATTACAAAACCTAGTCGATGATTACTTAAAAAGAGGAATAAATTATTTTGTCCTGGATATTGTGGATTTTCAAGAAAACAGGGAGAGGGTTGAACCTGTGGGTTATATTTTCCTCTCCCGAAATTTCTACTATCCGGTAAAGATTTCCGGTCTTTTTGAGAACAGTGGAGAAGTAGAGCTTTTCATTCTCTCCGATCGGGGAGAAATACTGGAAAGTTTAATTGATTTTTGGCCAGGATGGAGCGGAGGAGGGATATCTTCCACTACTGTGCTGGAAGAAAAGGATTTAGAATTTTTGCATCCTGAAATACATCACCTCTTGGGTAAAAGAGGAATACTATGCGCTTTTCGACATCCTCGTTTTCAGGAATTACAGGAAGACATAATTTTTGAAATGCCCGTTAAAGAAATAAAACCACAGAAATCTTTCCATTTTACTAAAAAGAATTGAGGGAATAAAAGATGCTTTTACAAACTTTTTGTCACATTCCCGGTGTCGGGGAAAAAATAGAAAGGAGAATCTGGGAAGAGGGCATCACTACCTGGGAAGAAGCCTTAGGTTATCCCGCTCTGGAAAAGATTGTCCCTTCTAAGTTTTCCCGTTCAGCGCGCTCTTTCCTTTATCGCTCCCTTCAAAAATTGGAAGGAGGAGAAGCTCGCTTTTTTAAGGAACATTTAGATACTCATGACCACTGGAGGTTGTTCCCTCACTTTCAAAATGATACCGTATTTTTAGATATTGAAACCACTGGATTAAACCCTCCTCAGGACTATGTCACTGCCATAACTATTTTTGATGGAAAAAGAATAAAAACTTTTATTCAGGGAATAAATCTACCGGAATTCAAGGAAGAGATTATGAAATACAAAGTCATTGTAACTTTCAATGGCAAATGTTTTGATATTCCGTTTCTGGAGCAGCATTTAGGGATAAAATTTCCCCACGTACATTTAGATCTCCGCTTTATTTTACGAAGCCTGGGCTTTCGAGGAGGACTAAAAGCTTGTGAAAAAGCCATAGGCATCGATAGAGGAGACTTGCGAGGAGTAAATGGTTATACGGCAGTGCTACTATGGCAAAAATACCGGGAGGGGTGTCCTGAGGCACTGGAAACACTTTTAGCCTATAACGTTGCAGACACGGTCAACCTGGAAAAATTGATGGTTTTTGCCTACAATGAAAAACTAAGAAATTACCCTTTTCCTCAGCTTTCTCTTTCTCTTCCTCCTAAAAAAATAATCACCCCCTATCAGGTTCACCCGGAAATACTGAAAGAAATAAATCACGAATACTGGCGTACCGTTTCCCAAAAGGAGGTAAAAGTATGAGTAATTCACCCGCTACTATAAGTAAAGAAAAAATGGAGTCTATAATCAATGCCGATTGTCATGATCCTTTTTCTATACTGGGAATGCATCCTTTAGAAGAAGAAAAGGGAGTTTGTGTAAGAGTTTTTATTCCCGCAGCTAAAAAAATAAAAGTAATAGACCGATATAACAGCCAGAATAGCTGGCTTATGAATAAAGTAGAAGAAAGAGGGTTTTTTGAGCTGACTCTTCCTGGGAAAGATTTTTTTGCCTACTTTTTAGAAATAGAGGAAGAAGAAGGAATAAGAGTTACCGCTGATCCCTACTCTTTCCTTCCTTTTTTTTCTGAATTTGACCTCCATCTTTTTAACGAGGGCACTTATCACTTTGCCTATGAACGGTTAGGTGCTCACCTGATAGAGGTAGGAGGCATAAAAGGAGTCTATTTTAGCGTTTGGGCTCCTAATGCCCGCCGGGTAAGCGTAGTGGGAGATTTCAACAGGTGGGATGGACGTATTCATCAAATGAGAGTATTGGGAAGCTCAGGAATATGGGAGATATTCGTCCCTCAAGCAGAAGAAGGAGCAAAATATAAGTTTGAAATCAAAACCCAGGAAGGTAATCTCCTTCTTAAAGCTGACCCCTATGCTTTCTTCTCTGAATTACGCCCCGCTACTGCTTCTATAGTGTACAATCTTTCTCCTTTTCCCTGGAAAGATGAAGAGTGGATGGAAAAAAGAAAATCTCAAAACTTTCTTTCCTCTCCCTGGAGTATTTATGAAGTTCATTTAGGCTCCTGGAAAAGAGGGAAAGATAATTCTTTTTTAAACTATAGAGATCTAGCTCACCAACTGGTAGCCTATGTAAAAGAGATGGGATTCACTCATATAGAGCTTCTTCCCATCGCCGAACACCCTTTTGACGCCTCCTGGGGTTATCAGGTAACCGGATATTTTGCTCCCACCAGTCGCTTTGGCACTCCAGAAGATTTTCAATATTTTGTAGATTATTGTCACCAGGAAGGAATAGGAGTAATATTAGACTGGGTCATTGCCCATTTTCCTAAAGACGCCCATGGCTTAGGAAGATTTGATGGTACCGCACTGTACGAACATTTAGACCCCCGACGGGGAGAACACCCCCATTGGGGAAGTTATATTTTCAACTATGGAAGAAACGAAGTAAGAACTTTTTTAATCTCCAACGCTTTTTACTGGTTCAAAGAATATCATATTGATGCATTGCGAGTTGATGCAGTAGCCTCTATGCTTTATCTCGATTATGGTAGAAATGAAGGAGATTGGATACCTAATCCTTACGGAGGAAAGGAGAACTTAGAAGCTATTAGTTTCCTCCATTATTTGCATGAAAATATCTATCACTATTTTCCTGGAATCGCCACCATCGCTGAAGAATCTACTGCCTGGCCTGGAGTAACACTACCCCCATATCTCGGGGGATTAGGATTTCTTTTCAAATGGAATATGGGATGGATGAACGATTTCCTCACTTATATTAGTAAAGACCCTGTTTATCGAAAACACCATCATCAAAATCTTACCTTCCCCTTACTCTATGCTTTTTCTGAGAATTTTATTTTACCCATTTCTCATGACGAAGTAGTGCATGGAAAGAGAAATCTAATCGATAAAATGCCAGGAGATTGGTGGCAGAAGTTTGCCAACGTGCGCCTGAGTTTTGCTACCATGTTTGGTTACCCGGGAAAGAAGCTCCTTTTCATGGGTACAGAGTTCGGACAATGGAGAGAATGGAATCATGATGAAGAGCTGGATTGGTTTTTACTGGGCTACGAAACTCATCGTCAACTTCAAAGATTAATAAAAGACCTAAACCATCTCTATACAACTGAAAAATCTCTCTTTGAATTGGACTATTCCTGGCAGGGATTTGAATGGATTGATTGCAATGATGCCGACAACTCTGTAATCTCTTTCATGCGCAAAAGTAAAAATCCGGGGGATTTTTTAGTTTTTGTTTCTAATTTTACTCCTGTTCCTCGTTTTAATTATCGCATAGGAGTACCCCGGGAGGGATTCTATCAAGAAATCCTGAATACCGACTCGGAAATTTATGGAGGTAGCAATCTGGGAAACTGGGGAGGAGTGTGGACGGAAAGTATTCCTGCGCACGGCCGATCTTTTTCTTTAAATCTTACTCTTCCACCTCTCGGTTCTCTCATTTTCAAGTGGAGAGGAGCACCCGGAATCCTGAATAGAGAAGACAAACTATAAGTAAACTATAATTCACTTTTTTGGTGGAACTGATGAAGATTTTGGAAGGTCTGGCATTACACTTTTTAACAGAAGAAATAGAAAAGGAAGCTAAAGGAGCACGAATTCAGAGAGTTTTTACTACTCCCAGAAGAGAAACCTGGCTGGAGATTTATTCTCCTGGGGATAGAGAGAAGTCCTTGGTCATTTCTCTCCATCCCCAGGAGAATTTTATTTTTACCACTTCCGGGAAAGAAGTACAGAAAGAAAAACCTAATAACTGGCAGCAGCTTTTGAATAAATATTTGGTAGGGGGAAAAATCATTTCTCTTACCCAAGTAGGTTGGGACAGGGTATTAAAAATAGAAATTAAAAATCCCCAACTCTTTGAAGAGGGAAATCTTTATTTGTTCGTAGAACTAACGGGAAGAAACACTAATGCTATTCTGACTGATCAGAGTAAACCCCCGCACATCCTGGGAGTGTACCGTCGGGTTGGTAAAGACCAGAACCGTTTCCGGACTCTTCTTCCCGGGGAGAAATATTCTCTGCCTCCCCAGAAAAATAAAATTGACCCCTTCTTTTTCCTTCAGGAAAAAGAAAAAGATTTGCTTTTCTCCAGTTCTCCTGAGGATTTACAACGTGAGCTTGTTCAACAAATAGATGGCATTGGCCCTTTCTTAAGCCAAATAATAGCGGAAAAGGTGGGAGGAGGCAAGAGTCCCCGGGAGGCAATGAAAGAAACTATTTCTCCCCTTCGAGAGAGTAATTATCAAATAAGAGTG
Source organism: Candidatus Sordicultor fermentans (assembly GCA_002385475.1). GTDB lineage: Bacteria > Atribacterota > Atribacteria > Atribacterales > Caldatribacteriaceae > Sordicultor > Sordicultor fermentans. The sequence continues at coordinate 5,187 of DGDO01000052.1, forward strand.
TTTTTTTCTTCTTCCGGAGAACCTCAGGGAATATTCTGGGACTCGGTTACCCCTTATTCCTCTCTTTCTTATCAAGAGTTTCCTTCCTTCAATCAGGCAGTGGAGTGTTTCCATTTTTCCTGGTGGGAAAGGCAAGAAGAGTTTATTCAGCAAAAAATAAAAGAGAAAAGATTGAAAGAAGAACTGGATTTCTTAGAAAAGGAAAGAGAAAAGATTGAAAGTTTGATAAAAAACGAGGAAGAATTAGAAGAGTTAAAGATAAAAGGGGAGCTCCTGAAAATTCTTCCTGGCTTGGAAGTAATAAGCAAAACCGAAGAAGGAATAACGGTTAAAAACGTCTTTTCTTCTCCTCCTCAAGATATTTTTATTCCTCTTAATCCTCGACTTTCCATAAACCAGAATATGCAAAATTATTTTCGACTTTATCGTAAAGGCCGAGAAAAAAACCTCAAGCTAAGAGAAAGACTAAAAGAATTAGAAAAAAAGGAAAAAAAAGTAGAGAAAATTTTTGAAGAAGAACTTCTGCCTGAAAAAGAGGGAAACAAAGCTTTTCTTTCTTCTCCAGAAAAAGCTTTAAGATTTAAAACTTCACAAGGCAATGAAATATGGGTGGGGAAAAATGCAAAGAGCAACCATTTTTTGGTCACCAAAATTGCTTCTCCCCAGGACTACTGGCTTCATGTAAGAGACTTGCCTGGTTCCCACGTGATTTTAAAAATAAAAAACAAGGAAAATGAGGAGGAAGAGATACAAAAAGCAGCCCGGGTAGCCGCTTATTTCTCTTCTGTTCGAGGAGAATCCAGAGCAGAAGTCATTGTAACTCAGGTAAAATATGTTCGCACTCTTCCCTCTCAGATAGGAAAAGTAACTTACCGACGAGAAAAAACTCTTCTCGTTAAACCCCAGCTACCCGGAGATGTTACTCCCTGGTAAATCATTATCCTGCGAGATAATTTCGTAATGGACGATTGCGTTTTCTAAATAAAGCTCTCGCTACTATCCCTTTCTCCACATTTCTAACGGTTCACTACAAAAACCACAACAACACTGAAGAGAAACATCTTTCCCGGTAGTTTCTATAGTTTTTAGAGACTCTATGCCAACATGTATGGAAACATCTGTCCTTGGCATGAATCCCGGTGAAATCTCTCTCCAGTAAACCTCTAACCTTTGCATTCCCTCAACCCCCAACATTTCTCTTTAGCACCTTAATCTTGGTATTACAACCCTCTTTATAACTTTGATATATTCCATTATTGAAACAATTTAAATCAAGCTCTCATTTTTTTCTCTTTCTCTGAGAACTTTAATGCCTACCGGGGGATACCATCTTCCTTCCGTGTTCCAAAGAAAGTTCAATTTGGCCTTGACAAATTGACTGCATTCTCTTTATATAAATAAGAATCAATATAATATATCTTAAAGGAAGATGAAGTTGGAAGAAAAAGTAGTAGAAAATGAAGAGGATTTTTTAGAAGGAGAAGATTTTAATACTATCCTGCCAGAAATCTTGGACAAAAAACATATCCGCTCCAAGGCTTTTTCTCTGTCTCTACCTGCTCTGCTAAACATGTTTCTTATCAGTTTTGTAGGTATGGTAGATATGATTATGGTTGGAAGACTAGGACCCGCCGCCATCTCAGCTATAGGAATGGTAAACCAGCCCGTTCTTCTTATTATCTCTGTCTTTATGGCTCTTACGGTTGGGACTACTGCATTAGTGGCCCGTTTTATAGGAGCAAAAGATATAGATAGCGCAAAAGATGTGGCAAGGCAGAGTATTGTGGTGAGTATATTTTTCGGCATAGTGTTGCTACCTCTTTTATATATATTTGCTCCTCAAATAGAAAGAGCTATGGGAGCGGATCCTGAGGTGTTGGTTTTAGGTGTCGCCTATATGAGAATGATAGCATTAGGAACACCCTTTAATGTCTTAGCAATGGCGCTGGGAGCTATACTTAGAGGTTCTGGTGACATGAAAACTCCCCTTATAGCTGATATTGTTGCCAATTTATCGAATATATTAGGAAACTATATCTTAATATTTGGTAAACTTGGAGCCCCGGCCCTGGGAGTTGCAGGTGCAGGCATAGCTACTTCCATCGCAAGATTTGTCGCTTCAGCTATCCTGTTTTATGTACTCTACAGAGAAAAAACAGTGCTTAAGCTTTCCTTAAAAGACAGCTATCGCCCGAATTTTAGCACTTTGAAAAGAATATTTAATATAGGCATACCTTCTGCCCTGGAACAATTCGTATTAAGAGCAGGGCAGCTAACATTTGTAAGAATAGTAGCAGAATTGGGAACCATAGCCTTTGCCACTCATCAGATAGCTATGAATATCCAATCTTTATCATTTATGCCCGGACAAGCTTTCTCTATGGCAGCTACCACTCTTGTAGGCCAGCTTTTAGGAGCTGATAAGCCAGATATCGCAGAAGAAAGTGCTCGTCAAACAAGATTATTGGGAATGATAGTCTCTGGTATAAGCGCATTTACAATATTTTTCTTTGGAAAATATATAACAATGCTTTATACTAATGATAGCGCTATCATTGAACAAAGTCGTATATGCTTGAGAATTATAGCCCTTATTCAACCTGCCCAGTCAACTCAATTTATACTGGCTGGCGCCCTAAGAGGAGCAGGTGATACCCGTTTCCCTCTCTATTCCACTATCATAGGCATCTGGGGAATGAGAGTGGCAATGGCATACCTTTTCGTAATGACATTTGGTTGGGGGCTTACAGGTGCGTGGTTAGCTATAGCTTTGGATCAGATAGTAAGAGCTATGGTAATTTATTCCCGGTTTAAGTCTGGAAAATGGAAATATTTTAGGATATAGTAGAATGTAAATTATCCTACCTGGCTGATACCGAAGCCCAAAAAAATAGATGGAAGAAGAGCTTACCAAATCGCATCATGCTAACCGTTATCGAATCTTAACGGCAGTAATGTTAGGTGGCATCATGGGACCTATCGATGCCAGTGTGATTAACGTTAACTACCACATTATAGGAAATCATTTTGGTGTTGCCCTCACTGAAGCTCAATGGGTGGTTATGGTCTACCTCTTGACTGTTAGCAGTTTACTCTTGTTCTATGGTCGCTTGGGCGATATTTTAGGATATAAAAAAATATATTTAATTGGTCTTTCTGGTTTTACTATTACTTCTCTCCTATGCAGCCTCTCCTATTTTTTACCCTCTATTTCCTGGTTAATTCTTTTTCGCGCTATTCAGGGAACTACAGCTGGAATGATGATGTCTGTACCTTATGCTATAATTGTTTCCTCTTTTCCTCCCCAGGAGCGAGGTCGAGCTCTGGGAATTAACGCTATCAGTGTATCCACTGGATTAGCCATTGGGCCATCCTTAGGCGGCTTCATCACTCACCTTGCCGGTTGGCCTTATATTTTCCTGATAAACGTACCTATCGGCATTATTGGCCTGTGGTGGGGAAATAAAGTTATTCCAGAATTAAAAGGGAAACCAGGAAAAATAGATGTGGGAGGAGCAATAACCAATTGCCTGTTTCTTTTTTTCTTTCTCTTTTTTTTAAATCGCTTTCCAGCTCAAGGAATAAATTCTACTACTCTTTTTACCGCTGTAGTTGCGCTTGTGGCATTCTTCAGTTTTTTGATAATAGAAAAAAGGGCTGATTCGCCTCTGATAAATTTACAATTATTCCATAACCTGTCTTTTTCCTTAGCCAATCTATGTGCTCTATTAAATTTCATGTCTCAGTATATCTTAGTAACCCTCACTCCCTCTTATCTTAATCGAGTGTTACAATATGAGCAAAGTGAAGTAGGGCTTCTCCTAACTATTTTCCCCCTCACTACTTTAGTGGTAGCCCCTTTTGCTGGTTCACTTTCTGACCGTATTAACCCTCGCTTTCTTGCTTTCCTGGGTGCTACTTTCTGCACTCTAAGCTTGTTTTCTTTAAGCCAGTTACCCATCTATGTTGGTACAGCAGACATCGCCTGGAGGTTAGCTCTCTTTGGCTTAGGCACTGGAATTTTTCAGTCCCCCAATATGAACATTGCCATGGGAAGCGTACCCCGAGAACATCTAGGTGTAGCCTCAAGTATTCTGGCCACAGTGCGTAACGTAGGAATGGTTCTGGGAACTGCCACAGGAGGTGGAATTATCAGTGCTTCAGTTCCCTCCTCCATCCTTCAAGGGTTAGAAAAGCTGTTAGACAAAGAGGCTTCAATTTTTATGCAGGGACTAAAAAATGCTTACCTCTGGGGAGCAATTTTAACCGGAATAGCAGCGCTCGTTTCTCTGCTTATTCCCCACTATAACTCAGGTGCATCTTATCAATCCCATAATTAGGAAGGTCTACAAAGTACTTAGCTAGTTTCCCTTCCAATTATCCTAAGAGAAAATGATAGCTTCAGAAAAGAAGAAAATAGGTGTATTTATAAGGCCATATAAAGCCGGCCTGCCTACACCACGAGTTTTTTGAGCTATTACCACAAAAGAATTAATTAATAGATAAGCTAACAAAATTCTCTGAAGAGAAAAATCTAAACTATATTCGAGAATTAAGAATTTTTTGCTCCATAAAAGGAGAAAGAGGTACCGCTCCGTTTTCAGTGATTAAATACCCACTCTCTAAGCGAATCCCATTCACTTCTGGTACAGAGAATACACTTACATCAATGCAAACTGTCATCCCTGGTTGCAGTGTATCATTGCTGTTTGGGCCAAAAAAAGGGGCTTCTGCTTCCATAAGACCGATGGTATGGACAAATGGGCACACCAGATATTTAGCATATCCTTTTTT
>DGDO01000077.1:0-3813 GCA_002385475.1 Candidatus Sordicultor fermentans
AGATGTGTATAAGAGACAGCCCTTAACCTCTATACTTTTGGAGGGTAAAATGTGTCTTGATTTAGGGGGTGCACTACAGTCCTGTGGTTATGGAAAAATGTAAAAAAGAAATACCTCGGGAAGTTTTAGTCGATGGTGTTTTGGTAAAATGTCATCAGTATAGTGGGAAAGTAAAGTAAGATTTATCTTCAATGTAAGTTATAAAACCTGTCTAATAAGGAGGAATGAAAAGATGTTGGGAGTTTGTTACTATCCAGAGCACTGGAGTAAAGAACAAATAACAAGTGATATTCCCAGAATGCGGGAGCTGGGTATTCAGTGGGTGAGAATCGGGGAGTTTGCCTGGAGTTTAATTGAACCAGCTCCGGGGAAATTTGAATGGCAATGGCTGGATGAAGTGTTGAATTTATTCGAGCTCGAAGAGCTCAAAGTGATATTGGGCACGCCCACTGCCACCCCTCCTAAGTGGTTGGTTGATCGTTGCCCCGATATACTTCCGGTGGATAAAGAAGGGCGAATACGAAAGTTTGGTTCAAGAAGACACTACTGTTTTTCTAACTCAAATTATCGGGAAGAAGTCCGCCGTATTGTTTCGATATTGGCTCAGCGCTATGGTAATCACAGGGCAGTTTCAGGCTGGCAGCTTGATAATGAATATGGATGCCATGATACAGTACGGTGTTACTGTCCCTCATGCCAGAAAGCCTTCAGGATGTGGCTTGAAAATCGCTACGGGGATATAGATACTCTCAACGAAGCCTGGGGAACAAGTTTCTGGAGTCAGAGATACCGTTCTTTTAAAGAAATCGAGCTTCCTAACTTAACGGTGACCACTCCTAACCCCTCTCATCTTATGGATTATTTCCGGTTTTCCTCAAATCAGGTATGTTCTTTCAACCAGCTCCAGGTGGAAATCCTGCGGGAGCTTTCCCCTCACCGCTTTATCACCCACAACTTTATGGGGGGATTTGTCGATTTTGACCATTTCACTCTGGCTCAAGACCTTGATTTAGCCAGCTGGGATAGTTACCCTTTAGGACACACTATATCGTTTTTCGGCTCTACCGATTTAGAGGAAAGCTATATACGCAGGGGTCACCCCGACATTTCTGCTTTTAGTAATGACCTCTATCGGGAAGTGGGAGGAGGGCGATTTTGGATAATGGAACAGCAGGCAGGACCGGTAAACTGGGCTCCTTATAACCCTATTCCTGCTCCTGGAATGGTCAGGCTCTGGACACTGGAAGCCATAGCTCATGGTGCAGAGGTGGTTTCTTATTTCCGCTGGAGGCAGGTACCTTTTGCTCAGGAACAGATGCATTCAGGTTTGTTGCATCCTGATTCTACCCCCGGCCCTGGCTTTTACGAAGTACAAAAAGTAGCTCGAGAGTTAGCAAATATTGAGCTTCCTTCTGTGAGGAAAAGCTCGGTGGCATTGATTTTTGACTACGAGGCTGCCTGGGTTTTTGAAATTCAGCCCCATGGTGAGGGAGTCAGCTATCTTCATCTGGTTTTCCAGTTTTACAGTGCTCTACGACAACTTGGTTTGGATGTCGATGTGCTTTCTCCTCGAGCCTCTCTTGAGGGTTATAAACTTGTGGTAGTGCCCAGCTTACCCATAGTGAGCAAAGAAGCATTAGAGAGTTTGCAGGATTTTGCGGGAATAGTGGTTTTTGGCCCGCGAACGGGAAGCAAAACAGAAACCTATAGTATTCCTCCCATTCTTCCTCCCGGACCTTTGCAGGAGCTTATCTCCTTAAAAGTTACCCAGGTGGAAAGTTTACCGCCTCAGATGGAGAAAGTACACTGGCAGAACCGGGAATACCCGGTGGGTATCTGGAAAGAATGGGTTGAGACAGAGCTCCAGCCAGAGATGACCTTCGCCGACGGCAGAGGAGCGGCATTCCGGTATGACAGATATTACTATTTTGCCTTCTGGCCCGGTGAGGCACTTTTGGTGGACTTTTTTGCCTGGTTAGTAAAAGGAGCCGGTCTCAATCCGGAGCGATTACCTAAAGGATTACGCCTCCGAAGAAGAGGAGACCTGGTTTTTGCCTTTAACTTTGCTGACCAAGCTTCTGAGGTTACTGCTCCGGCAACAGCCCATTTTTTGCTGGGAAGCAGGGAAATCCAGCCTGGTGAGGTAGCTATCTGGCGCGAATAAAATCTTTATATCTCCAGGATAAGAAAGCGGTGAGGTGTAACAGGTGGCTTTTACTCTATGAATAAAGGAACACTATCACCAGGGGGAGAAGAGGAAGTCTTTCGAGAGATGTGTGACAATGTCCTTCTTTTAAGAGAACCGGTCACCAATTTCTCTCAAGTTCTAAAAGATTTAACTAAATACTTTTCTGAATGGGTTGCTTTGTTTAAAGATGATGCTATCTAATTATCTAATGCTGAATGGAGAGAGTTTCAAAAGCTAATAACAGAGGTGAAAATAAAAATATCCCTACAAGGGGTTGCACTATTTTTGCTTCTCCTCTGTTTGACAATCTGAGCGATAGGGGATATTCTATAGTTGTTAGCTCGGATGAGCTGAGTTGTTGAGTTAGCTAATTCATAATCAGGAAGGAGGTTGGAATAAATGAAATTAGCTCGCAAATATGTGTTATTGGGCTTGGCGGTGGTTTTACTTGCTGCCTTACTTTCTGGTTGTTCGGTAACGGTTGCACCTAAGCCGACTCCTGGGAAGATAAGAATATGCACTGATGATCCTTATATTGTTGGGTATGTTTACATTGATAATGATCCCACAGGTGAATACATTGATGGATGGGAAGGGTTTTCTTGCACAGATTGGATTACCGTGACTTTACACGAAAAGCACTACTTAGAGGTTTGGAATTCTGTAGATGGCACTACTTACGACGACTCATTTACTCCCACTTATGATTGGCAGACTATAACCATACCAATACCATAGTGATAAGCCACCTCTGATTGCTTATTAAACATTTCCGGGGGGTAAATCAGTTATTCTCCTTGAGTAGAGTAATCCCCTAACACCAAATTGTAGCCCCGCTGGGGAGCCTGGAGCTCCACAAGGCGGGGTTTTTCTTTTTCCCGACTTTGACACTTCACTCAGGTGAGACCCACATCAAATCTACATTCTTTAAATTAGAATATGCTATTTTACCACTATACCTAATCACTTTCAGTGATTTACAGGAATGGTTCTTCTTTAGGAGTGATATTTTAAGTGGGTAACTACACAGGTGTGTATACATATCGGCAGTTCTTTAAGAGTCATTAACAACTATAGTACTATGAAAGCTAATCTGGAAAGTAAAATTTTAACTCCACCATTGGAATCTCAACGGGCTCTCATGGAACATCTTGCCTTATTTGAACTCATTGAGGAGTTGATAGAAATTATTGAAAAGCAGCAACAAGAAATAGCTGAACTTCGCTTGGAAGTGAAACGCCTTTGAGATCAATTCTATCTGGATAGTCACAACAGCCGTTATCTCCCATCTACAGATAAATCAAAAGAATTATTCAGAAAGCACTTTATGAACAGTCTCCTTATAATATTACTCCTCTGAAGTGAGACCTCTTCTCACTGCAGATATGATATTATTCTTCCACCACTGTAGCAGAGACATCAGGTGGAGATTAGAATCTATTCCGTATCTCATTTTACCGGTTTTTATTCTAATCAGAATATGCGGTATTGCTCTAATTACCATCTTTTTTTGCGATAAAAGCATAAGTAGATTAATGTTAAAAATTGGTTTATACTATATTGGTGGGGGCTAGATACGTTCTTAGTGCAGAGATTGTACTTTTATAAGGAGAATTTATAAGGAG
>DGDO01000077.1:3946-31306 GCA_002385475.1 Candidatus Sordicultor fermentans
TATAAGGAGAATTTATAAGGAGAAAACGATATGAGAGGATTGAAAGGTTTGAATGATTTATGGGAAACTGCAAGGAGTGTACTTCCTCTGGTTCTCGCTCTTGCTTTTTTTCAGTTGGTGGTACTGAGGAAACCTATTAAGAACGTTAAAGAGTTTATTATAGGGGTTTTATTAAGTATATTTGGCTTACATTTTTTTCTAAAAGGTATTTCTATGAGTCTTTTACCTTTGGGAGATTCGGTGGGAGAAAATTTAATAGTATTAGAGCGAAAATGGTTGATGATGGCTGTGGCTTTTGTAGTAGGATATTTTGGCACTCTTGTGGAACCAGCTTTAAAAGCTCTGGCTTTAGAGGTTGAGGAAATATCCATAGGGGCTATACCTGACAAAGTTCTGATTCACGCTGTTGCTATTGGATTTGGTGCAGGGATGGGTATAGGAGTATATAAAATACTGAACAATATATCTTATGTAAAAGTTGTGGCGCCTCTGCTTTTAGTAATACTTGTGTTAATTTTTTTTGCACCGGAGGAGTTTGTATCTATTGCAATGGATTCAGCCAGTGCAACGACAGGCCCGGTTAATATTCCTCTGAACATGGCTTTGGCGATAGGTTTAGCAAAGGTACTGGAGAACGTTGATCCTCTGTTGTCTGGTTTTGGTATAGTGGGACTTACCTCCGTTGGAGCAGTAATATCGGTGTTGATATTAGGGATATTAACGAGGATATAAGGGGAGGAAAATATTATATGGATGTTAAATGTATAGTTGCTATTGTCGAAAGAGGAAAGGCAGATAAAGTTGTAGACAAGGCAAAGAAAGCAGGGGCAAGAGGAGCCACCATTCTTTATGGGAGAGGAACAGGACAATCGGAAGCATTGGAATTTTTTAATATCCACATTGAAGCATCAAAAGAAATTATTTTAATACTCAGTGAAACTGATAGGTACAAACCGATATACGATGCTATCGTTGAAGCGGGTAGACTTAATGAACCAGGTACCGGCATCATATTTACTTTTTTAGTATCCGAATTACTCGGGCTACACCATAGAGAACAAATGAATAGCTGATTATATAACTATTTTGCTGAGTGTAGTTTTCTGCATAAAGACTCACTATAGAACTACAGAAAAGTGGTTTCCTTTGTTGTTGTCCTCTTTTTTCCCGTCTTTGTGGAGAACGGCTGCGAGGGAATCTCACTTTCAAGATGCCGCCTGTAGAGGTTCTCCCATTATACGGAAAAGTGCTACAGAGATTTTTGTGGTTAAACTATAGACTCTATATTTTTTAGTACTTGTTCCTCTCGGGAAGGTGCTTAGCCATTCGTCTACCTTTGGTTGAAAAGAGCGCCATCTTGTGCTATTATTTTGATGGGGTTGGGAATGGATATGGCCCTGCTTTGTTGGTGATGTCAGAGAAGGCTTTGAACCAACATCCTTGTCTTGGGAGCCTGTTCGCTAATTGAGCCGTGGTTCAGTTGGGAGGGCACCCACCTTTTTGAGGGCGAGGATCAAAGCGGTTGGCACACGGCAAAGCGGGGCCGTTTAGTGTAAAGGAAATGGAGGAAGGAGTTGTTTGGTTGTGGAAAATGGTGAGAGAATGGAGTTAACACATGAAGATTTAGGTGAAATCCGCATTGTCCGACCTGGTGACCTCGTAAAAGGCAAAGTGATTAAAAAAGGAGAGGAAAATTACTTTGTCAACATAAATTCCAAGTCGGAAGGTCTGTTGCCTTTGCGAGAAAAAATGGTGGGCAAAGAAGGAGAAGTGGAAAATCAGTTAGAGGAAGACGATGAAACGTGGGTAGTAGTTACTCATATTGATGAGCAAGGTTATGTGTGGCTCTCCAGAGAGCAAGCTCGTTATCAGGGAGCCTGGATAGATATAGAGGAGAGTCAAAACGAGAATAAAACATTAACCGCCAAAGTTAAAAAGAGGGTAAAAGGTGGCCTCATTGTAGATGTGGGAATCAATGCCTTTTTACCTGCCTCTTGTGTTGATATTACTCCCAAAAATTTGGATGAGTTTATAGATCAAACTATTCCAGTTAAAGTGATTGAAGCTGATAGGAAGACAAAGAATGTGGTGGTGTCTAGAAAGGCGGTTCTGGAGGAAGAAAGAGAGCGTCAGAAGAAGGAACTCTTTGATTCTCTGGAAGTAGGACAGGTGAGAAAAGGAATAGTGAAGAACATTACCAAATTTGGAGTTTTTATAGATTTGGGAGGAGTTGATGGCCTTTTACATGTTTCAGAAGTTTCCTGGAAAAAAACCTTTGGAAATTTAGAAGATCTCTTCCAAAAAGGAGAAGAAATAGAAGTAAAGGTTATTGCTTTTGATCCGGAAAAGGAAGAAATATCTTTAAGTCTTAAGAGACTTCAACCTGACCCATGGGAAGATATAGATGAGAAAATAAGGCCCGGTGATATAGTTAAAGGCAAAGTAGTTTCTGTTCGGGATTTTGGAGTGTTTGTAGAAATAGAAGAAGGATTAGAAGGATTAATTCACATTTCCGACCTTTCCTGGGGTTATGTGAAACATCCTCAAGAAGTGGTCAAGGTAGGTAGTATAGTAGAAGCTCGAGTGTTGGAAATAGATAAAAATAAGAGAAGAGTCTCTCTGGGCATTAAACAGGTTTTGCCTGACCCCTGGGAAGAAGTGGATGAGAAATATCCCTTGGGTAGCACTGTCCGGTTGAGAGTATCTTCAATTACTCCTCGTGGGGTATGGGGAGAGATTGAAGAAGGAGTGGAAGGACGAATACCGCTTGAGGAGTTATCATGGAAAAGAGTTAACCGGGTTAGCGAGATAGTTAGAAGAAATCAAGTAGTGGAAGCGAAAATTTTAGAAGTTGATACCCAGAATCGACAAATCCTTTTGAGTATTCGACAGCTCCGTCCTAACCCCTGGGAAGAGATTGCTGGAAAGTGGAAAGTGGGAGACATGGTAGAAGCGAAAGTGCGGAGACTGATGAATTTTGGTGCTTTTGTAGAGTTGGTTCCAGATGTGGAAGCTCTCCTTCCTCTTTCGGAGCTGGATTGGGAGCCAGTTAAACATCCTAATCAGATCCTGAAGCGGGGTCAAACCTTATCTCTCAAAATTATAGAGTTTAATCCTGAAGAACAGAGAATCGTAGTTAGCCGAAAAGCGACCCTTCCTGACCCGTGGGAAGAAATCAAGAATAGTTATCCCGTGGGCAGTGTTCATCTCAAGAAGATAGTTAGATTGGTAGATTTTGGTGCTTTTATAGAGTTAGAAAAAGGGTGGGATGGTTTAGTCCATATCTCGGAAATTTCTAACCAGCGGATTTCTTCTCCTTCTGAAGTATTAAAAGAAGGTGAAGAAGTTAAGGTAAAAGTTATTAAGCTTGACGACCAGGAAAGAAAGATTGGCCTGAGTATCAAACAAGCTTCACAAGAGGAAGAGAAGGATTATGCATCTTCCAACGGTAAAATAACTTTAGGAGATATGGTGGGAGGTAAATTAACTGATTTTTTAAACAGTCTCAAAAAATGACAGATCGGACCAACCCCTCTCTAACACGGGCTCAGGATGTTATCCAGGAACTAAAGGAAGTGTCTTCCTCTTTTGAGCGAGTGGTAGTGGCTTTTTCTGGAGGAATGGATAGCACCCTTGCCCTTTTTCTTTCTCTTCAGGCCTTGGGAAAAGAAAAAGTAATATCTTGTACCGTGGATTGGGATATTTATTTTCCTTCTTTAGCTCGGGAGAGTGTTGACTACTGGGTAGATAATTTGGGAGTAGATCATGTTTATCTCCCCGGGCGAAAAGTGATGGAAGAGATTATGAAAACCGGTCCCGCCTGCAATCGCTGCACTAAAGAAGCAAAGTTAGGAACTATTCGCCGTTATTTTGGAAATAGGGTTTTAATTGTAGGAGGCGCTAACCAGAGTGATAGCTGGGGGAAAAGAGGGGTAAAGCTACTTAATAACACTTATTCTCCCCTTTTTGAACTTAGTAAAGAAGAAATTGTAAATCTGGCTTCTTTTCTCTCTCTTCCCTTACGAAGAATGGGGGAGAATAAGCTTCGAGAAGGATGTCTACTAAAACATCTTTTAAAACCCTTGGCTTCTCCTTATCAAGCCCAGGCGGTGGTAAAGAGCAACGAGTATCTCCTCAAAATATTGAATGAAAGAAACATAGAAAGGGATATAGCTAATGTGAAAATAATTGGCCCCCTTAACCGCAATATTGCTCTGGTTAATGTTAAACCCCTCCCTTCTTTAGCTTTGAGGGAGGAAATAACTGCTGTTCTTTCTTCTATAGAGGAAGTAGATGAAGTTAGCTGGGTGGATAGTCCTATTACTTTGGTGGTGAGAGCTAATTTAGGACAGTATCGTAATCTTTCCTCCCTTTATTGGTTGGAAAAAGGAAAGCTACAACCTGAATTTGCCTTTCCTATTACTGTTCGCTGGATGCCCTCTTCTAATCGAAGACTTCATACTTTTCAAGTAGTGGATTTTAAAAAGGAGAATACAAACTATGACCAGTGCCGAAATCAGGAAAGCCTTTCTTCAGTTTTTTGAAGAAAAAGAACATAAAATTTTACCCAGTGCTTCTCTTATCCCCGAAGACCCTACTATACTTCTGACTATTGCCGGTATGGTGCCTTTTAAATCTATTTTTGAAGGTCGAGTATCACCTCCCTTTCATCGAGCAGTTACAGTGCAGAAGTGTGTACGGATAAGCGATTTGGATAAAGTAGGCTATACTTCTCGTCATCATACTTTTTTTGAAATGCTGGGCAACTTTTCTTTTGGTGATTATTTTAAAAAAGAAGCCTGTTCCTGGGCCTGGGAGTTTCTCACCCAAAGGCTATTGCTTCCTCCCGATAAATTATGGATTTCCGTTCACCATCGGGATGAAGAGGCATTTACAGTTTGGAGAGAGGAAGTGGGCATTTCAGAGGAAAAGATAGTATTTCTGGGGGATGAAGATAATTTTTGGGCTTCAGGGCCGGTGGGTCCTTGTGGTTATTGTTCCGAAATTTATTATGATACAGGAGAGGAGAGGGGATGTAGACAGCCAGATTGTCGCCCGGGTTGTGATTGCGACCGATATTTAGAGATATGGAACCTGGTATTTATGGAGTTTGACCGAGGGAATGATGGTTTACTACGAGAATTACCCCATAAGAATATTGATACTGGCATGGGCTTGGAGAGGATTACCTCGGTAATGCAAAAAGCTCAAACTGATTTTGAAACCGATCTTTTTTTGCCCATAATTGAAAAAATAGAAAAGATGAGTGGAATTAGCTATCAGAGAGAAGATTTACGACCCTATTTTCGAATCATTGCTGACCATATTCGAGCCATTACTTTTCTAATAGGGGATGGAGTTTATCCTGCGAACGAAGGCAGAGGTTATGTTTTGCGTCGTTTAATTCGCCGGGCTCATCGTTATGGGCATAAACTTTCTCTGTATCATCCCTTTTTGCCGGAATTGGCTTTTGTGGTGATAGAGATTATGGGCCATCATTATCCAGAGCTGAAAGATAGGAAGAAATTGATTGCTCAAGTGGTGCTCCAGGAAGAAAGAAAGTTTGAAGAAACTCTACAGCTGGGAATGGGATATCTGAAAGATTTGATTTCTCGCTTTCAAGAAAAAGAGGAAAGAGTAATTCCAGGAAGAGAAATATTTTATCTTTATGATACTTATGGTTTTCCCCCTGATATAGCTTCAGAAATATTAGAAGAGGAAGGTTTGTCTTTTTCTCAAGAAGAGTTTGAAACGGAAATGGAAAGACAAAAAACCAGAGCCCGTCGGGCTTATGAAGAAAAGACTCAAGAATTTAAAGAGAGAAAAGATGAAGAAGAAATCTTTTCTGGCCTGGAAAGCGAATTTGTAGGCTATGAAGAAAAAGAAATAGAGACTCAAGTTTTAGCTCTTTTTTCTCAGGGAGAAAGAGTGAAGGAAGTGAAAAAAGGAGAAGAGGTAATAGTAGTGTTAGAAAAAACTCCTTTTTATCCTGAAAGAGGAGGACAAGAAGGAGATAAAGGCTTTATTACTTCTTCGCAAGGGGAAATAAGGGTAGAGCAAGTAAGCGCTCCCTCTTCCTCTTTGATTATCCACCGAGGAGTGGTGGAAGAGGGAATTGTGAGGGAAGGAGAAAAAGCGCGGGCTCAAATCGAGGCTCGGCGAAGAAAAGCGATGGAGATTCACCACACAGTTACTCATCTTCTCCATCGTGCTCTGCGAGAAGTTTTAGGAGAGCAGGTTAAACAAACCGGCTCCTGGGTAGGAGAAGAGGGATTACGGTTTGATTTTACTCACTTTGCTCCTTTATCTTCGGAGGAGATAAAAGCAGTAGAGTCTCTGGTTAACGAAAAGATTTTCGAGGATTTACCGGTGCAAATTACCTTTTCCACTCTGGAGGAAGCTCAGAAAAGAGGAGTGATAGCTCTTTTTGAGGAAAAATATGAAGAGATGGTAAGAATAGTTAGAGTAGGAAACTATTCAGCAGAACTCTGTGGGGGGACTCACCTTGCTCACACTGCGCAGGCCTTGCTTTTTAAGATAACGTCTGAATCCAGCATTGGAAGGGGATTAAGAAGAATTGAAGGAGTAGCTGGCCCTTCTGCTCTTTCTTATCTTAATCAGAAGGAGCAAATCTTACAGGATGTTGTTAAAACTGTCAATGTGGAAGAGGGAAAAGTGAAAGAGTATATAGAAAAAGTGGTAGGTGAGAATAAAGAACTCAAAAAAGCTCTGGAAAAAGAAAGAAGAAGGAGAATAGAAGAAAAGATTAAGAGCCAGATATCATCAGTCAGTAACGAGGAAACCACTCTTGTTTCCTATTTGGGAGAAGAGGATGGGTTAGACCTTGATTTTCTGAAGGAGGTAGTAGACCACCTTCGGCCTTTTATCCAGAAGGGAGTAGTAGTTTTAGGCTTAAAGAAAGAAGGAAAAATCCAGGGGGTTCTGGCTGGTATAGGATTACCACCGGAGGCAAATTTGGGAAGAATGATAAAGGAGTGGAGCCAGAAAATAGGAGGGGGAGGAGGGGGGAGGCCTCATTTAGCCCAGTTTGGAGGATTATCGGAGGAAAAATGGGAAGAGCTAATTTCTCTTTTAGAAGACTGGGTAGAGAGTTTATGAAGAGAGTAATGGCTATAGATTGGGGAGAAAAAAGGATAGGAGTGGCTTTTAATCAGGGAACCGGTTTTTCTTTCCCCTGTGAGGTAATAGAAGCAGAGGGCGAAGAGGCGATAAATAAAATTTTAGCTTTAGCAAAAGAGCTAAAAGCTGAGGTAATAGTGGTGGGCTTACCTCTTCATCTTGATGCCTCCTTTCAGGAAGAAGCCCGGAGGGTGGAGAAATTTAAGAAAAAACTGGAACAGTCTTTTGAGGGTGAGGTAGTGTTGTGGGATGAGAGGTTATCCACTAAGGAAGCGGAAAAGAGATTGATAGAAGCTGATCTCAGTAGAAGAAAAAGGAAAAAGGTTATAGATAAAGTTTCTGCTGCTTTGATTCTGGAAACTTATCTTTCTCACATGGGAAATGAGGTCTAAGTTCATTCTTTATCTTTCTCTCAGCTGGCTACTATGTCTTTTTTTAGCGTTGGCTTTTTATTATGGTGGGGAAGAAGGAGAAAGGAAAATAGTAGTAATTGAGAATGGTCTTTCGGGACGAGAAATATCCTACATTCTGGAAGAGGAAGGTATCGTTCCTTCTTTTATTTTTCGACTCTTTCTTTTTTTATCCAATCAAGATAAGTTGATAGCTGGTAACTATTTTTTATACCCCGGTGAAGCGGTAGGGGAGGTAGTTAAAAAGTTGACTCAGGGTCCCAGTTATGAAAAAATCACTTTTCCAGAAGGTTTTACCGCCGAGCAAATGGCAAGAGTTTTAGAAGAAAAGGGTATTTGCTCTGCCAGAGATT
Source organism: Candidatus Sordicultor fermentans (assembly GCA_002385475.1). Classification (GTDB taxonomy): domain Bacteria; phylum Atribacterota; class Atribacteria; order Atribacterales; family Caldatribacteriaceae; genus Sordicultor; species Sordicultor fermentans. Next base: position 11,850 of record DGDO01000077.1, read on the forward strand.
ATCTGGATCTTATAAATAAACCAGAGCTTTTTTCGGCTGGCTGGTTGGGAGGAATCACCAATTTGGAGGGTTTTCTTTTTCCTGATACTTATTATTTTTCTCCTTTTACTTCTCCTCAAAAAGTGATAGAAACCCAGCTGCATCATTTTGAAGAGGTCTTTCTTCCTCATTATTGGTTATCTCGTTCTTCTTTATCCTTAAAAGAAGTGGTAATATTAGCTTCCATGGTAGAAAAGGAAGCAAAGCGAAAGGAGGAGAAACCTGTGGTAGCTTCCGTTTTTATCAATCGCTTGAAACAGGGCATGAAGCTGCAGTCTTGCGCCACTGTGGTTTATGCTCTTTATCGAGAAAAAGGATTAAAAGTAGAAAACCTTAAGGAAGAGGATTTGAAAGTTGCCTCTCCCTTTAATACATATCTCATTTCTGGCCTTCCTCCTCAGGCTATATGTAACCCAGGTTTAGATTCTTTGCTTTCTGTTCTTTATCCTCAAAAGACTGATTATCTCTATTTTGTTTTACAAGGTGATGGAAAACATGCTTTTTCCCAAACTTATGAAGAGCATCTACATTATAAAGAGGGTAATAATCCGTGAGCTGGTGGAAAAAACTTACCCCTGACCTTATGACAGAAAGTCTTTCTGATATTTCTTTAGATTTTCTTGGGAAAAAAGGTATTCGGGGCTTAATTATCGATCTGGATAATACACTGGTGCCCTGGGGAGGTTTTGAATTTCCTCCGGGAGTGAAAGCCTGGATACAGGAGGCTCAAGAGCGGGGTTTTAAAATTTTCCTGGTTTCTAATGCTTTAGAGGAGAGAGTGAATCATTTTAGAGAGAGCCTCGACATTCCGGGGATTTCCCAGGCTCAAAAACCCCGCCGGGGTGCTTTTCGTCTGGCCCTGGCGCAAATGGGTTTAGAAAAAAATCAAGTAGCGGTGATAGGTGACCAGCTTTTTACTGACGTGTGGGGGGGGAATCGTTTGGGTCTTTTTACCATTCTTGTTTCACCGGTAAATGAGAAGGAGCTATTTTTCACCCGTGTGGTAAGGCGGTTAGAAAGGCGAGTGCTGAAAAGGCTAAAAGCATGATTACTGCTCAAACCCGGCTTCTGGGAGTTATTGGCTACCCCATTGAACATTCTCTTTCTCCTCTTTTTCAAAATGCTGCTCTCTCTTATCTTGGTCTCCCTTTTGTCTATTTAGCTTTTGATATTTTACCCTCTAATCTTGAGAGGGCGCTGGAGGCTATGCGAATTTTCTCTATTAGAGGTTTTAATGTTACCATTCCTTATAAAGAAAAAGTAATTCCCTTCCTGGATGCCTTAGAAGGAGAAGCCCGGGTTATAGAGGCAGTTAATACCATAGTTAATGAAAAGGGAAAATTGATTGGTTATAACACCGATGGGGTAGGTCTGTATCGTAGCCTGGAGAGAAAAGAGGTAAACGTAGAAGGTAAAAAAGCTTTGCTTTTAGGGGCGGGTGGTGCGGCAAAAGCAGCAGTTTGGGCTCTATGGAAAAGGGGGGTAAAATCTATTTTTGTCATTAATCGAACTCGGGAGAGGGGAGAAGACCTGGCCAATTGGGCAAGAGCGGAATTTTTTCTGGAGGTAGAAGTGGTGGAATGGGGAAAAATGAAAGAACAAGACTCCCTACCTCTCTGGCAGGAGGCAGGAGTGATAGTGAACGCCACTTCTTTAGGTTTAAAGGGAGAAGAAATATCCCTACCCTGGGAGAAACTCTCTCCTTCGGTTTGGATAGTAGACGTGGTTTATCGGCGGGGTCTGACACCTTTAGTCAGAGAAGCAAAAAAGAGAGGAATCCAAAGCTTTGACGGAAAAGAAATGTTGCTTCAACAGGGAGCAGAGAGCTTTTTTCTTTTTACCGGGGAAAAAGCACCGCTTAAGGTTATGGAGGAAGCTCTGGATTGGAAACCTCTTTAAGTCTTTTAGTATCGCATCTGTGAACCTATCGTGCTATTTGTAGGGCAAATTCTGGTGTTTCCCGTTCTCTACAAATTTATGTCACCCTTCTTTTTGCATCTTAAGACTCTCTAACACTATGATTTTCTCTGCTTCGCGCTTTTTTCCTCTTAAAAGTTATCCTTATATTCTATATTTCGGGCTGAATTGGATTTATTTTTGGTGATGACTGCAATTTTTTTATAGGTGTGATAAACTTATGAACGGTTATTTTTGTGTTGCTGAAGGTGGTGGTATGGAATGGACACCGAACCTGGTAGTCATAGATGCCAGGAGCGATTAAATATCGAAAGTTCCATTGTGAGCTATATATTTCTTTGTGTGCTGGTTTCTTTGAGGTTTTGTGCCAGGGCCACTGCCTTTTCTGATATGTTGAATGCATCGAGTGTATTCTGAAAGCCTGGGCTAAACTCTGTTAACGGGCAACTGATACTTTCCTCTCTTTTCTATCTGCTGGCCCCGCAGCAGCCTTAAAGAATTCTAAAGTCCGTTCGAGGATAAGAATCGAATATTGCGATTTTCGATAAAGTTATTTTGAGCTTTTAAAAATTTTGCCATTGGAGGTGACACTCGTGGGAGAGCGAAACATTGTATCTTTTAAAGAGTCTGCTGAAGAAATGCTTGCTTCTCAAGACTATGAAGCTTTACGAGAATTATTAGAAGAACTGCACCCTTATGAGGTAGCGACACTGCTGGAAGAGCTAGAAGAACCAGAGCAACTAATAATTTTGGAGCTCATGTCTACAGATATGGCGGCGGAAACTCTGGAACATCTGGAGTATGAAGATCAATACCGGCTTCTTGACCATTTGGAAGATACCGTAGCCAGAAAAATAATCGCTGCGATGCCTAGTGATGTTATAGCAGACCTGGTTATGGCTATTCATCCCCACCAGGCCCAGAAAATTCTGGGAATGGTTCCTGAAGAGTATCTGCAAAAAATTGAATATCTTATGACTTACCCTGAAGATTCTGCAGGGGGCATAATGTCTCTGGAATACATTGCAGTGAGAGAACGCTGGACAGTTGAACGGGTGATCGAGCATTTCCGCAAAGTAGGCCGTAAAGAAAGTATTGCCAGCTACATTTATGTAGTTGACAACATTGGACAGCTGGTGGGAGTTGTGTCTCTAAAGGAATTGCTATTGAGTCATCCTAAAACGCCTATTTCGGAAATAATGCACACCAATGTGGTGGCTATACCGGTTGATGCTGACCAGGAAGAAGCGGCAAAACTCATGAGTCAGTATGATTTGCTGGTTCTTCCGGTTGTAGACAGCAGGGGACGCCTGGTGGGAGTTATTACCGCAGATGATATAATGGACGTTATTGAAGAAGAAAGTACTGAGGATATTCATAAGTTAGGGGGAAGTAAACCTCTGGATTTGCCTTACATGCACTCTAGTTTAATCACCCTTTTTAGTAAGCGAATTAACTGGTTGATTTTTCTCTTTGCTGTTCAGGCGGTAACCAGCAACATTCTCAAGCATTTTCAAAGTGTTTTAAGTAGTGTTGTAGCTCTTTCTTTTTTCATTCCTTTATTTACTGATACAGGTGGTAATTCAGGAACTCAGGCTTCTTCTTTGATTATCAGGTCTCTGGCTCTGGGTGAAGTCACAACTAAAGATGCAACGAGAATTTTGATTAAAGAGCTTCAGGTAAGTGCTATGCTGGGCGCTACGATGGGTATAGTCGGGTACTTTTTTGCCTGGGCTGTTGCTGGATCAGTAGAAATTGCTATCGCGGTGGCTATCACTCTTTTTGTGGTTTTAGTTGTAAGTTCAACTATAGGAGCAATGCTGCCGATAATAGGTAGCAAGCTGGGTATAGATCCAGCAGTATTTTCTGCTCCGCTCATTACTACAGTGGTAGATATTGTAGCGTTAACGCTTTACTTTAACATTGCTACCTTGATTTTAGGAATAAAGTAGTTTAATTGTTGTATCGTGATTATAAACTAAAGAGATCTAAGGTATCTTTATAACCCATATTTTTTTCTTGACCTCATAGGTAATCACAGGCTGTAAAATACAGCTTATTTTTTCTGTTCAGTTTAGAGGGGTGCGTTATACAACTTAATTTTCCATAGCTATAACCATTATTTAGTAAGATCTATTTATATACAAATCACGCTATATCCCCCTCGTGACATTTTCACAGACTATTGATAGAAAGCCTTGTTCGACTCTTGAAAAATTATTCGCTATCATTTATTATAGGAAGGTAAATTTTCGACTGAATGGTCAGTTAGGGAGGAAGACATTTATGCAGAAAATTTCTCAATGGATAGTTAAAAATGCTTGGCTAATTTTAATTGCTGTTTTAGTAGTTACTATTTTCTTCGGTTTTCAAGTAGTAAACGTTAAGTTTAAGGATGATGTTACTGAGTATCTTCCCGAAGATGACCCGGAGATTTCCTTTTATAATTCTTTGAGTGACAAATTTGCTTCTTTCCAGAAGAAATCGATGATTGTAGCTCTGGAATTTGATGACCTTTTCACTCCTCACAATATGGAGCTCCTACAGGAAATAGTGGAATCGATAGAGGAGCTATCTTCAGTAAGAAGCATTTCTGCTCTAACCAACATGCCCAAAGTTATAGCGACTGATTTTGGCATAGAGGTAAGGGAAGTAGTGGAGGTTTTACCTCAAACTCCCGAAGAAGCAGAAGAGTTGCGTCGTGATTTAGAAGAAGACAAATTGATCTGGGGGAAAATGGTTACCGAAGATGGTAAGGGAACCATAATAGCAGTTTCTTTTTATGAGGCAGTAGACGAAGAAGAAGCAGTGGATGAAGTACGAGCGGTCTGCCGTCCTTATGAAGAGAAAGTTCAGATAACTTATTTCGGTCTCCCCATAATAATAGAACAGACTTCTTATGATGCTCAAAGAACTTTAAGAGTTCTGGCGCCTCTTTCTGGGTTATTATTGCTGCTCATTCTTTACTGGGGTTTCCGTTCTTTGCAGGGAGTTATTCTTCCTGTTTTCGTTGCTCTTTTAGCCTCCCTCTGGACTTTGGGATTAGCAGCACTAGTTGGGGAATCTCTTACCGTTGTATCTGCCACCCTTCCCGTTATCCTCTTAGCCATGGTTACCGCTTATGGTATTCATTTTGTTAACCGTTATTATGAAGAACGGTCAAGAATGGGGGGGGATGATGTTGTTAAAGTTACTCTGCAGGAAATTTTTATTCCCATCCTTCTCAGTGCCTTAACTACTATGGGTGGATTTATATCTTTGCTTTCCGCTGATATTAAACCTATTACTGAATTTGGACTTTATTCCACTCTGGGAATTTTCTTTGGTTTTCTCTTATCCACTTTTTTCTTGGGAGCCTTTTTTACCGTTTTTGTTCCCCGTCGCTTACCTCGTTATTATTCCCAGGAGGAAGAGGAGGATTCTCAAGACCTGATCGGCCGTTTCTTGCTTTTTATGGCTCGGGGAATTACCCACCATCGAAACCTGATAATTGCTATTATTGTAGTGGCACTGGCGGTTTTAACAATAGGAATTCCTCGCATTCAGGTGGAAACTACAGTAGAAGAGCAGATAGGAGTCAATCACCCTCTTACTAAATTATTGAAATATTTTCAAGAGCGCTTTGGAGGCACCAGTTATAACTATTTGTATATAGAAACAGAAAAAGTAAAAGAGCCCTTTGTTTTGAGAGAGATGATACGTATCTCCCGCTTTGCTGAACGCTATGAAACTTTTGCCGATCCTTCCTCGATAGCTGATTTCATTTGTAATTTGAATGAAGCTATGGATGGATGGAAAGCTATTCCTGATACCCGGGAAAAAGTGGAAAACCTGTGGTTTTTTGCTCAAGATAATAGCTTCATTCAAGACAGGATAAGTGAAGATGAGGATGCTACTTTAGTAGAGTTTAAAGCTCGAGAGACTACTTCCCGCCAGCTGGAGGAGGAAGTGGAAGCCTTAAAATCCTTCCTGGCTCAAAGACCTCAAGAAGTTAAGGTGGTGTCCGTTACCGAAGAGGGAGCAGCAGAATATCTGGCTACCTCTATAGTGGAGGATTTGGAGATTTTTGGTTTATCTTTCTCTGATCCGGAAGCGGTAGAGCAAATGGTTTTCCAATTTATAGGGCAGCCTCTCCGTGATTTTATGGCTTTTGATGAGGAATTTGCTAAAAAAGTAGCCCATGATGCTTTTTTAGAAATTGAAGGTTTGGGGTTAGAAGAGGAAGAGGTTGAAGAGGCACTTCTTTCCTATTTTTCTCACCCGCATTTCTCGCTCTCTTCGGTTTTGGAGACCGATCTGGGGATTACCGAAGATGATGCTTTATATCTGGCTGAAGTTTTAGATTTATCCATGGAACGAGTAGCCCGGAATAATAAAGCCAGCGCTTTACGCCAGGAGATAGAAAATCTGGTGGGTCAAACCTTAGATAGCGATTTTGATTTTGTGTTTTACCAGGTTCTTGATGAGTATGTTTTTCTTCCTCAAGAGAATGGAGACATCTTGGTTTATTACCAAATAACTGGAACACCCATCATTGCCAATCACATAAATCAGCAGCTCTTTACCCGGCAGATTGAAAGTTTAATCCTGGCTTTTGTCATTATCTACGTTTTGCTACTTTTGCAACTCCGCTCTGCTAAAAAGTCTCTTGTTGCTATCATTCCCATTTTGATGGCTGTTTACACTTCTTTTGGTCTCATGGGATTGTTGGGTATTCCTTTGAATACCGCCACCTTGATGGTAGCCAGTATTGCCATTGGAGCAGGAATTGATTACACTATTCATCTTACCTCTCGCTGGTATATGGAAGTGGAGAAAGGTTCTTCCAATCCTCTTCGCACCACTCTGGTGCATACGGGAAGAGGAATAGTGCTTAACTCGTTAGCCGTCTCAGGAGGGATTTATATTCTTACTCTCTCTCGTATTCGAATGCTTCGCATGTTTGGTGATCTAGTGGCTACGGTGTTGCTGGTTACCATGTTTTACACTTTAATGGTGTTACCGCTGCTTCTTCATGCAGCTGAATATGGTAATAATAAAAATAACAATAAAAAGAATAAAGACATGGAAAGGGGATGAATTTAATGAAAAAAATACTATCTTTGATGGTGTGGGGGTTAGTGATTTTAATTGGCGTTGTCCCGGCCTGGGCTATAACAGCAGATGAAATTCTGGATGAGGTAGAAGCCCGTACTGCAGAGTCTGAAACTCAAAAGGCAATAGCTAAAATGATTCTGGTAGATTCTAAAGGTAGGGAAGAAGTGAGAGAAGTGATTATGTATGCTAAAGACGAAGGAGAAGACGTTATTTCTATAATTGTTCGTTTTTTAAGCCCAGCAGACGTGAAAAATGTTACTCTCCTCAGCCTCGAAGGGGGAGAGAGCATGTATCTTTACATGCCGGCTTATAAGAAAGTGCGACGGATTGCCAGTTCAGAAAAAAGTGAGAAATTTATGGGCACCGACTTTACCTATGATGAGCTGGGAGGAAGCTACAGTCGAGAAGATTATGATTCTACTCTGATAGAAGAAACCGAGGAAATTTATAAGCTGGAACTTATTCCTCGGGATGAAGAATCTAGTTACTCTAAACTACTGATGGAAGTAGATAAAGAGAAGTTTTATTTCCGAAGGATTGAATTTTATGATAAAGACGGTAATCTGTGGAAAGTTATGGAGATCCTCGAGATAGAAGAAGAGGAAGACGGAACTATCACGGTTAATAAAATTGACCTTACTGATTTGAAGGAAAACCACAAAACCATCGTGGAGATGGAGCATATAGAAAGAGATATTCCTCTTCCTGACAACTTTTTCTCGGTGAGAACCATTCAGCGACCAGAGCTGTGAGGTGAGGGAAGGTGGATGGTAAAAGAATTTTGATTTTGGCGAGTTTTGGTTTACTCCTTTTTGCGCTTCCCCTGGTAGCGGGGGAAGCGAGTGAGATAACCGGAGAAGCTAAAATAGGAGCTTCTTACGATTTAGAGAAAGGTGAAAGTGCCTGGGGAGGAAGTCTAAATTTAAAATACGATACGTCTATATCTTCTAATTATTACTTTACTGCCGATCTTCTCCTCAGTTATCAGAGTGAGGGCTATCTTCAGCCGGTGATGATTAACGAGCTTTTCTTACAGGGAATAGAGACCCCCTCAGAAGAGGTGGACTTTCGCTTGGGGCTTCTCCAGTTGAGCTGGGGAGCCAGCGATATTATGAGCCCGGTTGATGTTATAAATCCCACTCCTTTCTCTTTGAGTTTTAGTGAAGATGCTCTGAAAAATAAAATTCCTGTTCCTGCCCTGGATTTAGAATGGTATCATTCCTGGGATTGGTCGCTGGAATTTTTCTATCAGCCTGATTTTGTGCCTAATTTTGTTCCTGAAGGGTTGGAAAAACAAATTTTAGCCTATGAGCTGGCTTCTTTACTCTCACTTCCCCCTCAGAATTTGAGTTTGAGCTTAACTAAAGAGGAGCCATTGGTTAATTTTTCTCATCCTATCTGGGGAGTGAGAGCCCGAGGGATAGTAAGCAGCGTAGATGTGGCGGTGAGTTACTTGCAAGGTTATTATCTTTCTCCTTATCCTCGAGAAACCAATGTTTTTCTCGGGCTCGATGGAAGCAGCGTAGTAGATGTTACCATGGGCTATCCCCGAAGGAGTATGCTGGGTCTGGAGTTTCAGGGAGAATTTCCTCTTCTGGAGGGTTCTACTTTTCGAGGAGATATTGCTCTTTTTGTACCGGAGCGCTGGATAAATCGCATAAATATAACTCAGCCCTCTGGTGAAGTGATTTCTTATCCTCAAGAAGTTTTTCAAAATCCTTACTGGAAAGGAAGTCTGGGCATTGATTATACAACAGATAATAATACTCTGCTAAATTTAGTGTGGATGTGGGGTAACCCTTACGAAGAGGGAGAAGACATTTCTCCCTACCTTTTTCTGGCTGCAGAAAGACCCAGTGATGATAATAAATGGACTGCTTTGCTTACCTCAGGCGTGAGTCTTCAGGACGGAAGCATGGTAAACGTAGTAGGGCTCACTTATAAGCCAGAAGACGACTGGAACATTTCTCTTTCTTATTCTTTTTCTAGTGGAGCTCCGGGGAGTAAGTTAAGGGGGGTGGGGGATGGAGTGTTTTTAGGTGTAAAATACAGCTTTTAGGGTAAAGCTGAAGAAACTTGGTATTTTAATACCGAAATTTAAGCCGATCCATATATTTATTAACTAATGTTGGGAGGTAAAGAATCCCTCTATGAGATAAGGTGTGGGTTTGTTAAAAGTTGGGTTTTGCAGGAGATAAAAACTACTCTGTTATCACAAAGACAGCTTTTCAAGCGAGGAGGGGTTAGATGGTAAGTAGGGGATTTAATCTTGGGGGGCCATGCAATTGAGGTGAATAAAAGAGAGAAAATATTAGAAGGGGCAAGAAAAGTTTTTGCCGAAAAGAGTTTTTTTGAAGCTACTTTAGAAGATATCTCCCTTCTTTCGGGAATTAAGAAGTCCACTATTTACTATTATTTTGATAGTAAATTAGAATTGCTGTTGGAAATTGTCGATGAAATTATTCAGCGTGCAATAGAGAGCATCGCCGATATTCCTTTTTCTTTGAGTCCTCGGGAAACTTTGGAGAGAGTTATCGAGGGGTATTTTACTTTTTTTCACCAGGAAAGAGACTCTATTTTAATTTTTCGGCGGGTGGGCTATGATTTTTTTGCCCATCCTGAAGCACTTCAAGAGCTTCGCCAATCTTTTCAAAAATTTCGAGAAATAAGAGAAAGCTTGGGAAAACGAATTGGTGTCTTAAAAACCCAAAGAGGAAACGAAATAGATGGTACAGAAATTATTCGCATAATTTTATCTAGCATTACTGCTTACTGGATAGAAGAGATAGTCGAAGGAAGAGAAATAAAATTAGAAGATAAAGAAATTTTTAAAGATATTTTTACTTCTTTTATAAAAGAAGGTAATAATGGGAAGGCAAAGAGGCTGTCGGTAGCTGAGCCTTAAAAGATTTTACAGTTAGTTTTACTAAAAACTCAAAGAATTTTTTGTCAGGGTATTGCCAAAATGCCTTAATCCCGTTAAAGTATTGCTCAATAAGGTAGGTGAAAGCGATGAAGGTAGCAGAGCGAGTCAAAAAAGCCTCTCAACTTAAAGACTGGGTAGCAGATAGGGTTTTTAGATTAAAAGGAGAAGGAGCCTTTGAGGTTCTGGCGAAGGCACAGAAGCTGGAAAAACAAGGTAGGGAAATAATACATCTGGAGATAGGAGAACCAGATTTCGATACACCCATAAATGTCAAGGAGAAAGCTATACAGGCTATTCAGGATGGGTCAACCCATTATGTTCCTTCTGCAGGAATTGATGAGCTGAGAGAAGCAGTATGTGTTTATTTACGAAAAAGTCGAGGTATTGAAGTTTTCCCTGAAGAAGTAGTAATAACTCCGGGGGCTAAACCAGTTATTTTCCTGAGTTTTCTTCTTTTATTGGAAGAAGAGGATGAAGTTATTTATCCCGATCCTGGTTTCCCTGCCTACTCTTCTATTATTGAGTTTATAGGCGCGAAGGCAGTACCGCTGCGTCTCAGAGAAGAGAATGGATTTAGAGTGGACGTAGATGAGCTGAGGAGCCTTATTACCAGCAAAACTAAGATGATAGTGATTAACTCTCCCCATAACCCCACAGGTTCAGTTCTGAGCGAGGAGGATATAGAAGCAATTGCCCGATTAGCTCAGGAAGAAGATTTACTGGTGTTTACCGATGAGGTCTATAGTGAAATTATTTATGATCAAAAACACGTGAGCATTTTGCAATTTCCGGGTATGAAAGAAAGAACCGTAATGCTGGATGCTTTTTCTAAAAGTTTTGCTATGACTGGTTGGAGATTGGGATACGCTGTTTTACCTGAGGAGTGGGCAAGGTTTCTCTCTCTTTTAGTTACTAATTCTAATTCTTGCACCTGTACTTTTACTCAGATAGCCGGGGTAGAAGCTCTTTTGAATGGGGAAGAATCGGTGCAGGTTATGGCTCAAGAGTTTCGTCGACGGAGAGATTTTATGGAGAAGAGAATAGCCCAGATTGAAGGGATAAAAATAATTAAACCTCAGGGAGCTTTTTATTTCTTTCCTAATATTACTTCTTTTGGTTTGAGCTCTAAGGAGCTGGCTGATTATCTTTTAAAAGAGGGTGGAGTAGCGGTTTTACCCGGAACTTCTTTTGGTCATTATGGAGAAGGTTACCTGAGAATATCATTTGCTAACTCTCTAGAAAATTTGGCTCGTGCTATGGATAAAATGGAAGAGGCACTTAATAAACTTACGAAAAGAGGAGGAAGAAAATGACGAGGATTGTCCTATCTAACTTCAGGAGAAAGGGAGATGTTTTGAATCGGGCAGAAGAACAGATTGTTTTGCAAAAAATTATAGATCTTCTTTATGTAGAAGGTTTAGAGTTTGATTTGAAGATTGAAGACATAGAATCGGTTGATTGATTAGATAATAAACCCAGTTGAGAAAATAGGATTCCCCCCAATATAAGGGCACACCCCGCTATAGTCCGGGGTGTGAATTTTTCCTGCCAGAGAAAATAAGAAAAGATAGCAGCAAATACCGGCTCAGAAGCAAATATTAATCCAGCGTGTATGGAAGAGGTGTGTTTTTGAGCTCTCTTTTGTAAGGTAAAAGCTAAAGCTGTGGCAAATATTCCTAAAAATAAAATGCTTCCCCATTCTCTCCCAGAAAAGCAGGGATTCATGTTTTGGTGGAATAGAATTCCAAACACTAAACTCAAAAGGGCTACCGTTCCCATCTCTATGGTGGCAAGGGGTAAGCTTTCATTTTCTTTAGTGAACTTTTCTACTAATACTATCTGTAAAGCATAGGCAGCTGCTCCTAGGAGGGTGAGGAAATCACCGAGGAGAAAAATAGATTTTGTTTCTCCTTTTTGCCAGGCTAAAAGCCCCAGTCCAAAGAGAGATATTATGGTTCCCACTATCGAAAACTGGTCAATTGAGGATTTAAGAAGTAAAAAGGCCAAAGGGGGTACGAGTATCACACTTAGGCCAGTTATAAAAGCAGAGCGAGCTGGAGTGGTGTATATCAATCCCCAGGTTTGAAATAAATAACCGGCAAAAAGACACATTCCTAAGGAAACACCGCTAACCCAATCAATTTTATGCCATTTGGAGAAAAGAGAAATTAGAAGAAGTAAGAAAGTGGCGATAGCAAATCTCCAGAAGAGAATAGCGAGAGGAGGAACGCTCTCTAGGAGATTCTTCATGGTGACAAAGGTAGCTCCCCATATCAGATTGACTAAAAGGAGAGAGATATCAGACTTGATGATTAGTAGATTAGAACCTTCTTCTCTCATGAATAATAGTATATACTACTTATCAATGGAGAAAAAGCCTCAGTTATAGTTAACCACAAAAATCATTGTGATGTTCTTTACTTGATGAGGAATCATTCTTCAAGGGTTGTCGTATGGGTTTTACTGCCTTTCCGGATTATCTTTCTGAAGGTCTCCTTACTTTTCCTGTGGTAACCTAATATCTTCTTATGAGAACCCAAAAATAGACTGTCCAGCGCAAAAAGAGATGCATTTCTTCCCTCTGTGCCGGGTGCTTTTCTGGCATAGTTTTTAATTATTTTTCTTGCTTTCTTATATTTTAGTTTTTACATCTAAATTAGGTACTATGTTTTCTCTCCCTAAGTTGGTTTTTGTCTTTTATATTTTTCATTGTCTTTTTTCGCTTTTTATCAGAGAGTTATAAGGGTGATTTATTCCCCTTATAACTCTCTTTTGTCATTCTCAAGCGCTTTTATCGGGAATCCAGATGTTTTCTTCCTTAAATAATTTAGGCCCCGGCTTAAAAATTGCCGGGGTGACGAATGAGGAGAGTTGTTGCAGCGACAGAAAAAAACAGCAATTCTTCAACCCGTCATCGCGAGGCTGAAAAAGATGCTCTTTCTTCCTCGGTAGTTTCATCTTTATGTTCTTGTTTTACGTTTTTAATTTTTTTCTCTTTCAGGGGCAATAGGGGAAAGCATTCCCCCTATTGCCGGGTTCATAAGGGCTCTCATAGTATGCCATTAGTATCAGGCGGGGCTCGTGATGATGGTTAATTACAATGGATTTTGTGGTTAACTATAAACTCTCAAAACTCAAGAGAAACTGATAAACGATCTTCTTAAAAAAGAAATATTTATCATAAACTTTTTTCTTCTTTGTATCCTAATAAATGCTACTTTAGTTTTAAGACGTCAATAAGGATAACTCTTCCTAGCTGGTTCAATTCTTTCCGTAATGTTTTCTGGAAAGCCAGGAAATCTGTTCTCCTTCTAGGGTACGGAAAGTAATTTCCATTTTTTCTCAATCCTACAAATATTGGCTATGTTATATTTATGAGTGATTTGTGTATTTTACAAATATACACCAATAAGACCGGATAATGAGGTCTCTTTTTTCCTCTTTTTTTTAATATTTCTTCTTAAAACCTCTGTAATAAGTTCATACTGTCCAAGTTTAGAAGGGAAAGTTGAAAAAGATAAGGGGGAAATATATAATAAAAACAATATCAAATGGTTTTTAAGAGATCAGCGAAGGGGGTCAAAAATGTTTTTGGAATGTTAAATTCCGTAAACTAAACATCAGAAAAGGAGGGTTATATTAATGAAGAGTTTCAAGTTTTTACCTTTGATTTTGGTGTTCATTTTGGTGTTTTCCTCTATTTCTGCAGCCCAAACTCCCGAGATTACTATCTGGTGCTCTGAAAAACAGGTAGATATCCTCCAGAAATTAGGTGAAGAGTTTAAAGCGGAATATGGTGTTAGTGTGAACGTCCAGTATGTAGAGTTTGGTTCTATAAAGCCCAATTTCCTGACCGCTGCTCCTCAAGGAAAAGGAGCAGATATTATCGTGGGAGCTCACGATTGGGTGGGAGAACTGGTGATCAACGGACTTCTGGAACCTGTTCCCCCTTTTGAAGGTCAAGAGACCTTTTACTCTACAGCCCTGGATGCCTTCAGCTACGGGGGTAACCTTTATGGACTACCCTACAGCATGGAAGCCATAGCTCTAATTTATAACAAGGAATACGTTGAGGAACCTCCAAAGAACATGGAAGAATTAATCAATATAGCTAAAAGAATAGATGCCACCTATAAAGGAGAGGTAAGAGGGTTTATAACCAGTGCAGCTGAGTTTTATTATGCAGCTCCATTCATACTCGGTTCTGGAGGATACGTATTCAAAGAAACCCCCGAAGGACTTGATGTAACTGACATCGGTCTTGCCAGTCCCGGAGCAATAAAAGGAGCAGAACTCTGGAAAAGATTAGTAGACGAAGGAATTTTGACCACCGGAGATAACTACGAAATTATGGACTCTCTGTTTAAAGAGGGAAAGGCAGCAATGATTATAAATGGACCATGGGCGGTGAAAGCCTACAAAGACGCAGGTATAGACTATGGTGTAGCGCTGATTCCTGACCTTGAAGAAGGTCTTCCAGCCAAACCTTTTGTAGGTGTTCAAGGTTTTATGATTAACGCTAAATCTCCTAACAAAGTTTTAGCCAGAGATTTTCTTGTTAATTTTATAGCCACCAAAGATACTATGCATAAGATATATCTGGCAGATCCCCGGCTTCCTTCAAGAGAAGATGTTCTCTCCCTTGTAGAAGATGACCCAGATATCGTGGGCTTTACTCAAAGCGCAGCTAATGGAACCCCCATGCCCAATGTTATGGAGATGGCAGCGGTATGGGGAGCTATGAATGATGCCCTCAACCTCATTATCAACGGAAAAGCTTCACCAGAAGATGCTCTTATTAATGCTGTAGAAACCATAAAAGCTCAAATAGGAAAGTAAGTCTTCCCTTTGTGAGCCTGAAGAAACCTCTTCAGGCTCACAAATCTATCCGGAGGGAGAAGATTTAAATTAAAATTGTCAAGGTTTTTTTGTGGCTTCTACTGATAGCATTCAATGCCCTGTTCATAGGGGCAGGAGTATATCTCGTTCAAAACTCCTATTACGAGCTGGGAGCCATACTTTTTATTGCTTCTTTCCTTATAGATCTTTTTATTATCAATCCCCGGGCTTACCCTTACCGGTACACAATTCCCGCTCTTATTTTTCTTCTTTTGCTGGTTGTATATCCCATCTGTTTTACCATTAAAACTGCTTTTACCAACTACGGTACAGGACACATCTTTACCAGGCAAGAAGCAGTAGAAAGACTTCTGTATGACCCGAACTACACTTATGCAGAAAGCGAAGAAGCAATAGGTTTTAAGGTTTTCTCCGTTTTTGAAGATTCAAAACCCACTGATGACTTCATTTTATTATTTGATATAAACGGAGAACTTTATCTTGGTGACGTGCCTTCCCCCTCTAAACAGAGAGGTAAAGAAATCCTTTTAAGGGAAGGTAAAACTTATAAAGTCACTTCTGAAGAGGTAAGTGTAGATGGAAAGGTCTTCAAACTTTCTCCCTTTCCTGAATCCTTAGAAAATATAAACATGATTGTATCTGCAGATAAAGAGTACAAATCCCTTTACGCTCTCGATGACCCTGCTCTACAAAAGAATGCTTACCACTTTATCATGTTAGTTCAAAAGTATCTGGCAAATGCAGAGTATTTGAATCAAGACCAGGGAAAAATCATTGGAATTAGAGTAGACACAGATGGTAAATGGAAATTTTTCTTTGTGGAAAGGCTTTACCGGTTAGCATACCGAGAAATAGAAGAGGATGGAAAAGTTAGCCAGAAAATGGTAATCGTAAATACTCGAACCAACGAACCCCTTATTGAAGATAAAGGTTCTTTCTATGATATAGATGAAAATGGTAACCAGGTATTTTTGATCGGATATACTGCCTGGGTAGGACTGGAAAACTTCCTTCGGATATTTACCGATAAAAGGATTTCTGGTCCTTTCATGAATATATTTGTCTGGACCATTATGTGGTCTTTATTCAGCGTACTTCTTTCTTTTCTCATAGGATTGGTCTTCGCTTTAGCACTGAACAACGAAAGATTAAGAGGGAGAAACGTTTACCGGACTCTCCTTATAATTCCCTGGGCTGTTCCCTATTTTATCTCCGTTTTAACCTGGAAAAATGGAATACTCAATGAAACATATGGAATACTCAATAAAATAATACTTCCCTTTTTAGGCCTTGACCCGGTTAAATGGTTTAACGATCAGTACTGGGCAAAATTAGCATGCATCATTGTAAACACCTGGCTTACTTTCCCCTATATGATGACCATTTCTTTAGGGGCTTTGCAATCCATCCCTGATGAGCTTTATGAAGTGGCAGCCATAGACGGTGCTGGAAAATGGCAGAATTTCCGGCATATAACTTTCCCTCTACTTTTGACGGTCGTGGCACCCCTGCTCATAAGCAGCTTTGCTTTTACCTTTAATAACTTCACTCTCATATATTTGCTGAATTCAGGTGGCCCTCCTATGGTTGGCGCTACCACCCCTGCCGGTCATACTGACATTTTAATCTCCTATGTTTATAAGCTTGCCTTTGAAGGGAGAGGTCAAGAATTTGGCTTTGCCAGCGCTATTTCTGTCATCATATTTGTCCTGGTGGGAGGGATAAGTCTCCTGAATTTCAAGATTTCTGGAGCTTTCGAAGAGATAAGGAATGAATAGACAATGATAGAAAAGAGAAGACCCTTTTTAACTCATATAATTCTCTGGATTCTCATACCGGTAATTCTTTTCCCTATCATCTGGATAGTTTCTACTTCTATAAGAAGAGACGAGGCTATCTTTTCCACCAAACTTTTTTCCTCCCGAGTGAGTCTGCAAAATTACCGAGACCTGATAGCTCCAGAAAAGAATATACCTGCTCTGGTGCAAGAAATGCAGAGTCTGATTTTGAGAACTTCTCCCTACGACAGCTGGGAAGAGAAAAGGTTGAAAGAGGTCCTGCTCGAGGATATAGAAGCTTTCAAAGGTTATTTACAAGAAACCCGGGATAGATATGAAAGAGCTCAAAGTTCTTTTGATAACATAAATTTAGCGCTTTCTTCCCGGAGCAATAACATAAAAGAGGAGGTTCTTGTATCTCTCCGAGAGTTAAAAGAATACCTGGAGAAAAATGTGCCTGTTGAGGAATCAAACGAAGAAAACTTAAAAATAGTGCTTTATCAGCTTCTTTACCCTGAGAGTTATAACTCAAAACTATTTATTTATTTAAAGGAAGACCTGGAAAAGGTTTCCGATTACCATATTAACTCACCCGAAGATTATGAAAAAGCCCTCTCTGCGCTGGAAAAAACTTACCAGATATCTCTGGGCAGCCTAAAAACTGAATTAGCTCAGTTAGAAAAAAAGTTAGAAGAAAATTCAAGAAATTACGGTATAGCAAGAACAGAATATGAGAAGATAGAGGAAGAAATCTTATCTATAAGCCAGATTCTAAATTCAGAGGTAAAATCGGAAATAACTTCACTTTTAGAAGAATTGAAAGCTGTAGAAATCATCAAGAATACAGAAAATAAGCTTGTGTCGCTCAGCAAAGACATCTCTCCTGGCGCTTTTGCTCCTCCATCGTTAGAAGTACTGAACCTATTAATAGAAAATTTGAGCAAATATCCTGACTTTTATGAGTTGAGCAATAGTCTGAGAGAAATTTCCTCTTATCTTGCCAGTTATGAGGAAACCGCAGAGGGTAATCTGGCTTCACCATATCTGGTTCTGGAGAATTTATATATAGAAACATCTCCTCTCCTCATCAGACTGGAAAAAAATGTAAACGATATTCAAGAAGCAGAAAAAAACCTCATTGCCTTAAAAGAGGAAAATACTCTTCTTAAAAACCAGCAGGAGCTCCTCCGGGAGGGGATAAAAAAGGTAGAGGAAACTCTTATTCCGGCCACCAGAGCTGAACAAGTTCAGATATTCATTAAAAAGATAGAGGAACAAATAGCAGGCATAGAAGAGGTCACAAAGTTCGAGGAGCTTGTAAGTTACTGTGTTTCCATTACCAAGGACCTCTTAAACTTTGTTACCTCGTACATCATGGATTTTGGCGAAGATAACCTGAGTTCACAAATAGAAGCTACAACAAATAAACTGAGCTGGTTTAACGACTACAGCACTTTTTCAGATAGATTTAATAAATTTTCTAAAAACTTAGACACTCCTTTAGAGAAAAGCAATTCCTTGATTTCCGACTTTGAGAAAAAATGGGCAGATTTGCTCAGAGCCTCTCTGAATGGTGAGAAAGTAAGCGTCAGGGAGCTGGATGAGTTATATAATATTATAAAAACTGACTACGTTAATATGGTAGGCTCTAATATCAGCGTCGTTTCTCGAAAAGCAGGAGATTTAATGGATACCATACCCTATCGAGAGCTCAAGAAAGACCTGAACAGCGTGGATAAAGAGCTATTTAGAATAAACCAGATATGGACGCAAAAAACTAAACACTATTTCCTGAGATGGGTCAAAAATTCTATAGTAGTAGCAGGCGTTGCTGCCCTGATTACCACTTTCGTATGTTCTCTTGCTGCTTATCCTTTCAGCAGGATGAGATTCTGGGGAAGAAAGTATGGAATTCTGGCTATGCTTCTCATTCAGATGTTCCCCAGTGCCGTCTATATGATTGCCGTCTACAGCCTTTTGAACCTTCTGGGAAAGTTCATTCCCTTATTAGGACTTGATACTCTAACCGGCCTCACTTTTATTTATCTGGGAAATATTGCCTATAATGTGTATTTAATAAAGGGGTACTATGACACTATCCCCAGCTCTCTTGAAGAATCAGCCATGATTGATGGTGCCACAAGATTTCAAACTTTTTATAAGATAGTGATACCCCTTGCTCTGCCTATTCTCACCGTGGTCGTGATTCTCACTTTCATGAATATCTTCAATGAGTTTGTTTTTGCTCGAATAATATTGCAGGATGCCAAGAATTACACTTATGCCATAGGCTTGTGGACTTTCTCCAGCGGTCCTTACCAGACAGAATGGGGCCTTTTTACTGCTGCTGCCCTTCTGGGGATGTTACCCATGACTGTATTATTTCTCTCTCTTCAGAAATACATAGTTAGCGGCCTTACTAAAGGCGCGGTTAAGGGATAAAAGTGACTGATAAAATTTTTCGCTGGATAGGTTTAATTTCTACGATAGGGTTGGGGAGCTTGCTGATAATGGGATTTCCTGGTAGTCAGATAATGGCAAATCATGTAGAGAATTTATCCCCCGATTTCATAAAAGGTGTGGATATATCTATGCTCTATGAGATAGAAGCAAATGGGGGTAAATTCTACGATAACGGTATAGAAAAAGATGCTCTGCAAATACTCAAAGACTACGGGGTGAACTGGATAAGAGTAAGAATATGGAATGACCCTACCGATGAAAATGGGAAACCACTGGGAGGGGGAAATTGTGACTATATAAAGATGACCGAACTGGCTCGAAGAGCGAAAACACTGGGAATGAAAGTGTTAGTAGACTTTCACTACAGTGATTGGTGG
>DGDO01000077.1:31387-52915 GCA_002385475.1 Candidatus Sordicultor fermentans
TTTCACTACAGTGATTGGTGGGCCGACCCGGGGAAACAGAATAAACCAGATTCCTGGAAAAATTTAGAAGGGGCAAGTTTAGCAACCGCAGTAGCAGACTTTACCTATGAGGTTCTTAAATACATGGAAGATAATGACGCCTTACCCGATATGGTGCAACTGGGAAATGAAGTTAATAACGGGTTTTTATGGCCTGACGGAAAAATCGCTGGCGAGGGCGGATTTGATAGCTTCGTAACTCTTTTTAATGCCGGAGCACAGGCAGTGAGAAAAATCAGTAAAGATACCAAAATTGCCCTGCATCTTGCTGAAGGAGGAAATAGTGATTTATTCGAATGGTTCCTGGGGAATGTCACAACGAGAGGCATAGACTTTGATGTGATAGGAATTTCCTATTATCCTTACTGGCATGGCACTCTTGAAGAGCTTAAATCAAATCTCAACAATATCGAGAAGTATGGCAAGGAAATAGCTATTTTTGAAACCGCCTACGCCTGGACACTCGAAGATGCTGATGGACATCCCAATATTTTTGGCCCGGATATGGAAATCACAGGAGGATATAAGGCCACTCCCCGGGGGCAAGCAACTGCAATCAGAGAAATAATGGAAGCCGTAGCTCAAGTTACCAGTGGAAGGGGGCTGGGAATATTTTACTGGGAAGGCTGCTGGATACCGGTAAAAGGAGCAGGCTGGAAATTCGGTGAAGGAAATCCCTGGGAAAATCAGGCTTTATTCGATTTTAAGGGCCATGCTCTGCCCTCCCTCCGGGTCTTTAATCTTATTTATGAAGAGGACTATATAGAACCGGAATTTAGAGAAATTATTTCTCCCTTAAATATAAAAATTTCCCTGGGAGAAAGTCCTGCACTTCCAGAGAAAATAAAAATTTTATTCAGCGATGACTCTATAAGGTCTCTTCCGGTAAAGTGGGAGCATATAGAAGAAGAATTCCTTACCTCACCTGGTGAGTTTCAAGTTGAGGCAGAGGGTCGAATAAAGTTTGCTTATTCTGGTAAAATATAAAGGATAATTTTCAATGGAAAGTTATAAAATTCACTAAGTTTATTATAAGTCTCTAAAACAAAAAGGGAGGATAAAATGCTGGGAAGAGAAAGAGCTCTAATGTCACTGAATCATCAGGTTCCGGATAGAATTCCTCTGGATTTAGGGAGTACTAACTGTACTACTATGACCAAAGTGGCTTATGATAATTTAAAGAAATATTTAGGGATAGAAAGAGAAACTCGGTTTATGATGGAGAATTTTCAAATTGTTTTTATTGATGAAGAAGTGCTCCAGATTCTGGAAATAGATACTCGGGGTGTTCATCCCCAGCCAGTTTTTTTCAAAAATATGGTGGATGATAGAACCTATTTTAATGAATTTGGTATCAAGTATCATATGCCCGAGGAAGGCCTTTACTATGATATGGTAGAACACCCTCTAGCCGGAAAAAGCATAGAAGAACTAAAAGATTACGAGTGGCCAGACCCGGCCAGAACTATGGATCTCTCGGGAGTGAGGGAAAGAGCAAAGAATCTTAAAGAGAGCAACCAGTATCTTCTGGTAGGAGATATGATTGATACCGGTATTTTTGAACCTTGCTGGTATCTCCGGGACTTTGAAAATTTTTTGGTGGACCTTTTGACCGACCAGGATTTCGTTACTACCCTGTTAGAGGGGATGTACAATTATCAACTAAAAAGGTATTCTCTTTTTCTCCAGGAAGCAGGAGAGTTTCTAGACGTGGTTTTTGTAGGAGATGACTTAGCTACTGCTGAAAGTGTAATTATGAGTCCCAAAACCTATCGAGATATAATTAAACCTTATCACAAGGAGTATTTCAAAAATTTAAAAAAGCTGGCTCCTCATGCTCGGCTTCTCTATCACTCCTGTGGAAGTATTTTTTCTTTTATTCCCGATTTAATAGAGGTGGGAGTAGATATCTTAAATCCGGTTCAGGTTTCGGCTCAGAATATGGATACTAAAGTATTAAAGGAAAAGTTCGGGGGGGAACTCTCTTTCTGGGGAGCAATAGACACCACCCGGGTTCTTCCTCGAGGAACTAAAAAAGAGGTAAAAGAAGAGGTAAGGAAAAGAATAGATGATCTGGGTCCGGAAGGGTATATTTTAACTTCAGTGCATGATATTCAGCCTGATGTTCCTCCGGAAAATGTAATAACTATGTTTGAAGAAGCCAGAAATTACGGGGTTTTTCTCTCTCACTGAGAAGGTTGATACGGGTGGTCTTATCCGAGGGCAGAGAATCATTCTCTCTCCGGGAAAAAGTGCAAAAAAGAGCGGAAAAGCTTTCTCCTGCTACTTTAATACTTTTAGGTTTTATTCTTATCATTTTGAGTGGAACATTTGCCCTGCTTTTGCCGTTTATGGTGAACCCGGGAAATAAATTGCGTTTCATAGATGCTTTATTTACTGCTACTTCTGCTACTTGTGTTACTGGTTTAATAGTGGTAGATACGGCTACCTTTTTTTCCTTCTGGGGACAACTGGTGATTCTCGTGCTCATTCAGATTGGAGGGCTGGGGTATATGACCTTAAATACTATTTTAGCCTTAGCTCTCCGGCGGAGGATTGAATATCGAACTCGATTAGCTATTCGTGACTCCTTTAGCCTGGATTTTCCAGGAGGAGTGGTACGTTTTGTTCTTTCCGTTTTGAAATATACTTTTTTAATCGAAGGAATAGGTTTTATGATTCTCTTTCTTAACTTTTTGCGTTACTTTACACCAGGGGAAGCTATTTTTCCTGCTCTTTTTCACTCTATATCTGCTTTTTGTAATGCTGGTTTTTCAATATTCAGTAGCAATCTGGAGGGTTTTGTTCTGGATCCAGTAGTTAATTTTACAATTATGGGACTCATAATACTGGGAGGCCTCGGTTTTGTGGTACTTCGAGAAATAGTGGAAAAGCGTGGTTTGTCGAGTTTTCATTCTAAGGTGGTAGTGAGGACTACTTTATTTTTAATTTCTCTAGGGACCATTTTAATTTTACTTTTAGAATGGGGTAATCCTTCCACTCTGGCTGAACTTCCCCCGGGGGGGAAAATAATGGCCGGTCTTTTTCAAGCTGTGACTCCCCGCACTGCTGGTTTTAATACTGTTCCTACTGCTGGTTTGCGAGAAGCTTCTGCTTTTCTTATAATGTTACTTATGTTTATTGGTGCTTCTCCGGGAGGAACAGGGGGAGGGGTGAAAACTACCACTTTTGCCTTGCTTTTGGGGGTAGTAATGAATATAGTAAGAGGGGGAGATAAAGTGGAATTTTTCCATCGCCGAGTAGCGCCTGCAACGGTATTCCGGGCTATAAGCGTGGTGGTTTTAGCCTTCTTCCTGGTTTTTGGAGTGATTATGGTTCTATTGGTTATTCAACCCGCTCCTTTTCTGGACATTTGTTTTGAGGTATTTTCTGCCTTCGGAACAGTGGGTCTTTCTCGAGGAATAACAGCCGGTCTTTTAGATCTCAGTAAATTTTTGCTTATCATCACTATGTATGTGGGAAGAGTGGGGATTATGACTCTCGTAATGTTGCGGCCCTCCCGGGAAAAAGATTTAATCACTTATCCGGAAGATAGGATTCTTATTTAGGAGGTTAAAACTTTGTTCGGAAAAATATTGATAGCCAATCGAGGAGAAATTGCTCTCCGGGTAGTGCGAGCCTGCAGAGAGCTGGGAATCAAAACAGTGGGGGTATTTTCTGACCCGGATTATAATCTTCTACATTTAAAGTTTGTAGACCAGAAAGTAGCTTTAGGAGGAAGTTTACCTCAAGACACCTATTTGAACGAAGAGAAAATTATTCGTGCTTGTGAGTTAACTGAGGTTGATGCTATCCATCCTGGTTACGGTTTTCTATCTGAAAACGGTGCATTTGCTAGAAAATTAGAAGAAAAAGGTATTACTTTTATTGGGCCGGACGCGGATTTGCTGGAACGGATAAAAGATAAATTACAGGCTAAAAGAATTCTAGAAGAAGCTGGAATACCGGTGGTTCCTGGCTCTAGGGAGCCCTTAAAAGATGAGAATGAGGCAAGAAAAATAGCAGAAGAAATAGGTTATCCTCTTTTTCTCAAGGCTTCTCGAGGAGGGGGAGGGAGAGGAATCAGGGTGGTAAGAGAGCCTGGTCAACTGGCAGGGGCTTTAGAAAGTGCGAAAAGGGAGGGAAAATTAGCTTTTGGCAGCGAAGAAGTGTATATGGAAAAGCTCTTGACTAAGGCGAGGCATGTGGAAGTGCAAATTGTAAGAGATAAGGAAGGAAGAGTGGCTCATCTGGGAGAAAGAGAATGTTCTCTACAAAGGAGGCAACAGAAAATTTTAGAAGAAGCTCCTGCCCCCTTCTTGACTGAGGAGACGAGAGAGAAATTGCGAGAGGCAGCAATAAAAGTAGCTGAAGTGCTGAACTACACCACTTGCGGAACAGTAGAGTTTCTGGTAACTGAAGACGGTTCTTTTTATTTCATGGAATTAAACGCTCGTATTCAAGTAGAACATCCGATCACAGAAATGGTTTCAGGGATAGATTTAGTAAGGGAGCAGATTTGCCTTGCAGCAGGGGAGAAGCTGTCTTTTTCCCCGGAAGAAGTTTCTTTACGAGGACATGCTCTGGAGATGAGAATAAATGCAGAAGATGTGGCCCATAACTTTTCTCCTTCTCCCGGCAAAATTTCTCGATTTGATGTTCCTCGAGGGCCAGGAATCAGGGTAGATTCTCACTGCTACTCCGGTTACGAAGTTCCTCCTTATTATGATTCTCTTTTAGCTAAATTGATAGTATGGGATTGTGATCGGGATTTTGCCATCCGCAGGGCTCGAGAAGCTTTGCATTCTTTTGCGGTAGAAGGTGTTTCCACTACTATTCCCTTCCATATGAAAATTTTGCAAAATCGAGACTTTATGACCGGTAATTTACATACCAAATTAATAGAGGAAAATCTGGAGGAATATTAAAATATTAAAGGAGGAGTAAATTTATGAGGCTTAATACTTTCCCTGGGGGGATCCACTCCCCCACTTTTAAAGAATTTACTGCCACAAAACCTATTAAAGAATTTCCTTTTCCTTCGCGGGTGGTTTTACCCCTTCTTCAGCACACTGGTGCTCCCCTATCACCTTTAGTAAAAAAAGGTGATAGGGTAAAAAGAGGACAGAAAATTGCTGATGTAGAAGCTTTTATTTCTGCCCCTCTGCATTCTCCCTTGGCTGGTAAAGTAGCCGGGATAGAAGATTATTTCCATCCTCTACTGGGGAGGTTTCCTGCCCTAACCATAGAAAATGATGGTTCAGGGGAAGAAGAAAGGAAGGATCCTCTCTGTGATATTGAGAATAAAGACCCCGCTTTTCTCCGGGAGTGGATTAGAGAGGGAGGGATGGTGGGTTTGGGGGGGGCAGCTTTCCCCACCCATGTGAAGGTTTCTCCTCCTCCAGGTAAAAAAATTGACACTTTTATTTTAAACGGGGCAGAATGTGAACCTTATCTAACCTGCGATTACCGGGTGATGATAGAAAGATCATCTGCTATTTTGATCGGCTTGCGAGTTCTGGTGAAAGCTTGTGGGGCAGAAAGAGTTTTTATAGGAATCGAAGAAAATAAAATTGAGGCTATAGAAAAATTTGATAAATTAGTAAAGGACCTTCCTTTCCCCGCTCGAGTAGTTCCTCTTCTTACTAAATATCCTCAGGGTTCAGAAAAACAGTTGATTGTTGCTATTCTGGGAAGAGAAGTTCCTCCTGGAGGATTACCCCTCGATGTGGGAGTGGTGGTAAACAATGTGCAAACTGCCTGGGCAGTGGGAAGGATGGCTGAAGAAGGTCTTCCCCTTATAGAGCGGGTTATAACTTTAAGCGGAGAGTGTCTTAAAAGTCCAGAAAACCTTCAAGTACCTCTGGGAACTGTTTTATCGGACCTCGTGGATTTTTGTGGAGGATGGGTGGAAACTCCTAAAAAAGTGATTATGGGAGGACCGATGATGGGGGTAGCACAAACCTCTCTGCAAGTTCCAGTGGTGAAAGGAACTTCTGGGTTTGTCTTTTTGAGCAATCTCTATGAAAAAAAGGAATATCCTTGTATTCGTTGCCGGAGATGCATAGATGCCTGTCCTATGCGCCTTTTTCCCACAATGCTGGGCAAATTTTCTGAGTATCAGGCTTTTGATGAGGCCAGAGACCAGCGGGTGCTGGATTGTATGGAATGTGGAGCCTGTTCTTACGTTTGTCCCTCCAACATTTCTCTTACTCATCTTATCAGGTTAGCTAAAGCAGAAGTTATGCGTCGTTCCAGAAAGGGGGGAAATCAATGAATGAAGAATTAAAATTGGTTATCACTTCTTCGCCTCATCTCCGAGACGAGATTACTGTTCCCTGGATAATGAGGCAAGTAGTATTGGCGCTTCTACCTGCTACTATCTGGGGAATCTATTTTTTTGGAGTTTCCTCTACTTTGTTAACTATTCTTTTATCTGTGGGGAGCACGATGGGATTTGAAGCTCTCAATTGTAAGATTTTTAAGAAACCTCTCTCTATTACTGATGGAAGTGCTGTGATTACCGGTTTGCTTCTGGGCTTATCTCTTCCTCCTTCCGCGCCTTTCTGGTTACCTCTGGTGGGAGGAGGGGCGGCTATTTTCCTGGGGAAAGAAATGTTTGGAGGTCTGGGGCAAAATATATTTAACCCCGCTTTGGTAGGAAGAGCAGTTTTGTTGGTTTCCTGGCCGAAGGCTATGTCTACCTGGTGGGTGAGCGCTCCTTTTGGTTTTTCTGGCTTCTCCGGAGGCGGTGCTGCTTCAACTTTCTCGGGAGTGGAGATGGTTACCACTCCTACACCTCTCAGTATTGCTCAAATGTATGGCTATAGTTCATTGCATCAAGCAGATCCTCGTATTTTGTGGCGTCTTTTCGTGGGGCAGGTTCCTGGTTCTATTGGAGAGATTTCTGCGCTTCTTCTCCTCATCGGATTTGTATATCTGTGGTGGCGAGGGGTGGTGCACTGGGATATTCCCCTTTCTTATTTTGTTGGTCTCTCTTGTGTGGCTATTCTGGGAGGGCAAAGCGCTCTTTTTCATATCTTAAGCGGGGGAGCAATCATGGGAGCGTGCTTTATGGCTACAGATTATGTAACTTCTCCTATTAGCTCGAAAGGTCGCTATATTTTTGGTCTGGGAGCCGGAGCTATTACGGGGGTCATTCGTCTTTTAGGGGCCTACCCTGAGGGAGTTACTTTTGGCATTCTTACCATGAATGCGCTGGTTCCCTTTTTAGATTATCTTCTTCCTCCGAGATTTGGAGTAAAAAATCAAATGGTTAAGGAGGAAAAAATATGAAAAATATCTGGAGAATTGCTCTTTCTTTAACTGTGGTTTGTGTTGCAGCTGTTTTTGCTTTAGCGGTAGTAAATTCTGTTACGCAAAAAGAAATTGAGAGAAGGTCAGAAGAGGAACTGGAGAAAGCTTTGCAAAGGATTGCTCCTTTTGCTCAAGAGTTCAAAAAGTGGGAAACTCTGCCCGAAGCACAAGATTCCATCAAAGACCTTTCCATTTTAGAAGTTTATGAAGCACTACAAGAAGGAAAGAGGGAAGGGTTGGTGTTTCGAGTAAGCACTTCAGGATATGGCGGACCAATTATACTTTTGGTAGGGATTTCTGAGGAAGGGAAACTTACGGGAATGGAAGTATTAGAACATCAAGAAACTCCAGGACTGGGTTCTAATATTGAAAGCGCTGATTTTCTAAATCAATTTATTGGTAAGTCTTTAATTGATCCCTTCGAAATCAACAGAGATATTGAGGCTATAAGTGGAGCCACTATTTCTACCCGGGCTATAGTCCGGGCTTGTCAGGGTTTAGCAAGTTACTGGGAGGAGGTGAGAGAGCAATGAAGGAGTTTTGGGATTGTTTTAAAAATGGCATTGTGGGAGAAAACCCCGTTTTACGCCTGATGATTGGTTTATGCTCAGTATTAGCAGTATCGGTGAGGCTGGAAAACTGCCTCTTTATGGGAGCGGCAGTTATTTTTGTTTTAACCGGATCCAACCTGGTGATATCGGCGATAAGAAATTTTGTTCCCAATGAAGTTCGTATTCCCATCTTCATTGTGGTAATTTCTACTTTTACTACTATTGTGGATCTGGTGATGAAAGCCTATCTCCCTGCCCTTTCTGAGGCTTTAGGGGTTTTCATTCCTCTGATTGTAGTTAACTGTATTATTATGGCTCGGGCAGAAGCTTTTGCCTCTCGAAAGCCAGTGATATTGACGATAGCTGATTCTCTGGGAATGGGGGTAGGGTACACTTTAGTAATCGCAGCCATTGGTGTGGTGAGAGAACTTTTCGGCTACGGGCAATTTTTTTACCACCAAATATTTCCTTCTTCTTACCAGGGCATGATGATTATGATTCTTCCCCCCGGAGCTTTCCTTCTTATTGGTATTTACATTGCTTTGCTAAATCATTTCCATCGGAGGGATAATCTATGAGTGCTATGGACCTTTTCAAAATTTTTATCAGTGCTGCCTTGGTAGATAATATCATTTTAGCTCGCTATATCGGGCTATGTCCTTACATTGGGATGTCTTCTAATGTGGCGAATTCCCTGGGGATGGGGATGGCAGTTACCTTTGTCATGGTTTTAGCTTCTATAGCTACTTGGGCTTTGTGGAACTTTATTTTTGTGCCTCTGGGGTTGGAATATCTCCAGATTATGGTGTTTATTCTAGTAATTGCTGTTTTAGTGCAATTACTAGAAGCGATTCTCAAGAAAACGGTGCCTAACTTATACCAGGCCATGGGCATATATCTCCCTCTTATTACCACTAATTGTGCTATTTTAGCAGTTACCTTTTTTGGAGTAGACTATAATTATAATCTTCTTCAAGTAGTGGTATATAGTATAGGTGTAGCATTAGGGTTTACGATAGCTTTGCTGCTTTTAGCTGGAATCAGGGAAAAACTGAGATTTTCTAAAGTTCCGCAGTTTTACCAGGGTTATCCCATAGTTTTTATTTCCACTTGTCTTTTAGCTATCGCTTTTATGGGCTTTAAGGGCCTGGTGAAATAGGAGGTAGATATGGATATTCTAATGCCCACTGTTCTTATTGGGGTTTTGAGCCTGATTTTTGGAGTAATGCTGGCTTGGTTTTCTCAAAAGTTTGCAGTAGAAGTCAACCCTCTGGTGCAAAAGGCAGAGGAGGTTCTTCCCGGAGCTAATTGTGGAGCTTGTGGCTTTCCAGGGTGTTCTAATCTGGCAGAGAAAATTGTTGCCGGAGAAGCTCCTCCTGATGCCTGCCCCGCAGGAGGGCCAAAAGTGTGGGCTGAGCTGTCCGCTTTAGTGGGGAAAGAAGTTGACTCTCATCGGGAAGCGCAGAAAGCTGTTCTTCTCTGTCAAGGGGCAAGAGAAGTAGCAGGAGAGGTAGCAGTTTACCAGGGATTGAAAGATTGTAAAGCTGCTCACCTTCTGGGTAATTCTTTTAAAAGTTGCCGCTATGGATGTCTAGGTTTTGGAAACTGTGTAAGAGTTTGTCCTTTTGAAGCTATGATTATGGACGAAGAAAAGGGATTACCCATAATTATTGAGGATAAATGCACTGGTTGTGGAAAATGTGTGGAGGAGTGTCCTCGTTCTATTATTACCCTTCTTCCTGCTCGAGAACAAGTGGTAGAAGCTTGTGTCTCTCTGGCTTCCCCCCGGGAGACCAGGCAGTCTTGTAAGAAGGGATGTATAAAATGCAGTATATGTGTGAAGTCTTGCCCGGAGGGAGCTATAACTTTGGAGGGAGGAAGAATAAAAATAGACCGGGATAAATGCAATTTATGCGGGGTTTGTATAGAGAAGTGTCCTACCAAGTGTTTGATATGGGTGGGAAACGAGCTCGTTCTGGAAGAAAAAGAATTAGAAGCGAAAGTTGGAGGATAAAGTGGCTTTGCTTTTAGGGATAGATGTAGGAACCACTAATACTAAATTGCGGGTTTATAACCACGATGGAGAGATAAAGGAGGAGAG
Organism: Candidatus Sordicultor fermentans; assembly: GCA_002385475.1. Taxonomy (GTDB): domain Bacteria; phylum Atribacterota; class Atribacteria; order Atribacterales; family Caldatribacteriaceae; genus Sordicultor; species Sordicultor fermentans. Next base: position 41,396 of record DGDO01000077.1, read on the forward strand.
AAGCTTTCCTACTCCTCTTTTTCCTGATGAGGAGGGAGAGTTATATCACCCCCAGAAAATTCTACACCAAATTTTACAGGCTATCAGCCAATTCTCCGGGGAACTAAGGCGAGAAATTATAGCTCTCAGTGTATCCAGTTATGCTGAAGTACTGGTTAAAGTGGGTGAAAATGGAGAACCGGTGGGTGGAAGTATTCCCTGGTACGATAATCGCACAGAAAAATACTTTCGGGAAATAGAATTAGACAAAGAAGAAGTTTATCGGATTAGCGGTCTTTATCCCTACCATATATATTCTTTCTATAAGTTGTTCTGGCATCGAGAAAGAGAAAAAGAGGCTTTTGAGAAAACCAAATTCTGGACTTCTATGTCTGGTTTTATTCTCTTCTACTTTAGCGGGATTCCTTCTTTTGATTATTCCCTGGCTTCTCGTACCATGCTTTTCCGACAGAAAGAAAGATGCTGGTGGGAAGAAATGTTAGCACGAGCAGGATTATCAGCAAAAGATATGGCGCCTCTTTATCCCTCAGGGGTAGTTTTGGGAACAGTGAGAGAGGAAGTAGCAAGAGACTGTGGCTTATCTCTTGATACACTGGTAGTAACCGGGGGGCATGACCATCTCTGTGCCGCTCTTTCGGTGGGGGTATACAGAGAGGGGAGAGCTTTAATCTCTACTGGAACCACTGAGTCTCTAACCATGGCCCTGGAAAATTTGCCTTCTCTTTCTCCATCTGGAGAAGAAAAGCCTTTCTCCTGGGGACATCATGTGGCTTACCCCTATTACTATGCCATGAACGGGATTTATAGTGGGGGCTACGCTGTTGATTGGATATTGAGATTATTAAAGGAAGATTATGCCTTTCTGGAAAATCTTTCTCCTCATTTTTCTCCTCGTGTTCCTATCTTTTTCCCTTATCTTCTGGGGGGAGATTATGAGGGAGCAAAGGGAGCATTTTTGAATCTCACAGGGGGTGCAGAAAGAGAAGAATTAATCCTGGGTCTTCTTTTGGGTTTATGTTTTGAATATCGAAATATCTGGGAGAAAATGGAAAAAAATTTAGGTTTTCGAATAAAAGAAACCGCTAATGTAGGAGGAGGAACTCAAAATAGAGCATGGATGGAGTTAAAAGCCACTACTCTGGATAAAAATATCCCTGTTCCCCGGGATAGAGAAGGAAGTTGCCGGGGTGCTGCTCTTTTGGCTGGTTTAGGTGCCGGAGTCTATAAAGATTTTGAAGAAGCTTTTCAAAAAACTTTCCGCGTTAGAGAAGTGTTTGAACCTCAAAAGGAGTGGCAAGAAAGCTTAGAAAAATGGTTTAGAGTGTATGTGGAGGTGGAAAAAGACTTGAGAGAAATCAATGAAAAATTAGGAGTTCTATATGATAGATAATAGAGTAGGAGTGGTAGGGATAATAGTTACCGATCGAGAAAAGCAGGCTGAGCGGGTGAATGAAATTTTGGGAGAGTTTGGAGAGCTAATCGTGGGGAGAATGGGTATTCCTTATCGAGAAAGGAATGTCTCGGTAATTGCTTTAATTGTAGATGGTAGCACAGACGAGCTGGGAGCTTTAACTGGTAAATTAGGGAGTATCCCGGGGGTGAAAGTGAAATCGGCTCTGGTTTCCTCTTCTTGAGTTTCAATCAGGAAAGAAAGTTCTTTTCGTTTTTCCTGGAAATAAAGAAAGCTATGAGCGGTAAAAAAGAAAGAGAGAAAAAAGCAGAGGGAAAGTTATTGTTAAAAGAGGAGAGAGAAAAAGCAAAAAGATTGGGGCCCACTATGCCTCCTAAGTTCAGGGCTACTTCTAACCATCCTAAAGCTTCTCCTTGTTTCTGTAGAGGAACGAAAGAGCGGAGGGAAAGAATAGTCCCAATGTAAAAGAATGCCCAGCTGATGCTCAAAATACACTGAGGAAGAAGGATTAATACTCCTTGATGAAAAAAAGGAGCAATAAGGAAAGGAATAACGGTTAGTAAAAGCCCAAAGCGGGTGGATCGGAAAGCCATCTGATCTGACCGGGAGCTTAGTTTTCCGCTCAGGGGGAAGAAAAATAATTGGGCTAAATTAGAAATAGCAATGACCGAGCCGATGAGAGCAGTGGTTTGACCCATATTTTTCCAGAAAAGGGGTAAGAAATAAGATAATCCGTTGACTGCGGTAGAACGAAGAAAAATGGAGAAGTAAAAAAGAGCAACTCTTTTTTGCAAAATCCAGTGTTTGGCGGGATTATCTTCCTGAGAGAAGGGGACGGCTTTGCCCGTTTCCTCCTGAAGATAAAAAGTAAGGAAGAAAATCAGAATGACCACCGAGCTTCCTAAATAGAAACTGGAGTTAGGATGAAGGTCTCCTAAAAATCCGCTTAAAAGACAACCTAAGGAGTAGCCTGCTGCTCGGGCAACATTGATAGCTGATATCTCTTTACTTCTCCTTTCTTCCTCCTCTATTTTGACTGTTAACTCATTAAGGGTCAAAGCCTGAGCTACCATAAAGAATCCAAAGAAAAATCGCACTATTACTAGACCCAATAAACATTGCATCAGGGGAATGAGAAGGCAAAAAAGAGCTTGTCCTAAAAGACTGATCAAAAGAGTTACTTTTCTTTTGCTAAATTTGTCTACCACTTTCCCCCATAAGGGAGCACCTATTAAAGACCCTGCGGTAAAAGCAGATATAGCCAAACCAACTTCCGGGGGAGAAAAACCCATATCTGTGGCAAAGATGGAAAAGAGAACTGAGGTTAAGGCAAAAATAAAATTAGAAGCGAAAGCAATGCTTAAGAATATAAAAAAGTTTGTAGAACCCCTTTTTTTTGACCAGTTGTGTAATATTCTCAACTACTCTCAACCCCGCAGTAGGCTTTTCTTTGAAAGAAAGAAGGAAAAAGAAGAAGAAAGACAGTCATTCCTAAAGAGAAAAAGCCAGCGCTCTCAATCACCAGAGTTACTTGATTACCCAGTAGAGAGGAATAAAGAAGATGCAGAAAATGTCCAAAAGCCCAGGATAGACCCATAGCTACTGAAGAAGCAAAGGCACGATGTTGAGGAAATAGGTCTTGAGCTTCGCAGACGTTGGTGCTCATGCTCAAAAATGAGGAAAAGTCAGCCAGGAGGTAAGACAGGGTGAGGGAAATAATTCCTTCCGCCCGGGTAAAAATTAAAATAGCCACACCTAACCCTCCAAAAGATAGCAAATTTACTAATCGATTATTGAACTGTGTCCTTATTCTACTTCCTATCGAGTTAGCTAAAAGTCCGGACATTACTCCTCCAGAGAGTAACATCCCTCCCATTACTAAACTATATCCTTGAAAATTTAAATAAATGGGGACAAAAGTATGGAAAATATCAGTGAAAAAAGTACGGATGCTCACCATTATCCAGATAGGCAGCAAGGGAAGAAAAAACTGAAGGGAGAATTTTTGCCTGGGGATAGAGGAAGATATATTATAATCTCTTTTTCTCAAGATTATCAAAAACAGAATAGTCCAGCATATCCAGATCCCCAAAGTTAGAGGCACTATTCCAGATATGCCTCCACTGCTCACTATCCAGGTGATGAAAATAGGGCCTAGGGCAGCTCCAGCAATGCCTCCAGAGACAAACAAAGTTATCCCTTGAGAGCCACTTTCACCAGAGAGAGCCGCACCTTGAGGATGAAAAGAAGCGTTGGCTAAAAAAGCTACAACAAGGATAAGGAAGAGGGTATAGATGTGAGAAGAAAAAGGAATGAGAGACCAGGGTAATATTAAAAGAGAAAGGGAAATATAAAATTGTACTTCTGATTTTTGAAACAGAGGTCGGGTAGCAAAGAAAATCTGGCTGAGAGAGCTCAAAAGAGATAGGGTAGCGATAACCATAGCTATAGTTCGAGAATCAACTCCATATACTCCTATAAAATAGGGGCTGAGCGGTGAAGGGAAAGAGGCAAAAAAATCAGCTAAAAAGTGAGAAAGAAAAAGCATAAGTTTTTATTTTCCTCTCTTCTAATATCAATCTTTGTTTTCTGCTAATAAATTTGGTAGGTTTATATAATTTTATCATGGTAATATATAAACTCAAGGTTTTGGTGGCTCTACTATAATAAAATGTAGGAAAAAAGCGCCCAAAAAGAAACACTGTGTTGGAGAGAGTGAGAATTCAGAAAAATACCCTTATTAAGGGTATTGCGGGGGTGAAATAAGGAAAATTTCCCTTTTCTTTGAATGGAAAAGTATTTACCTGAGTTTGGCCGCCGGAGGTGAAAATACGGAATAGTAGAAGTAAAGGCTAAATTCTCGGGAAATTAAGAGAGGAAGCTTAAGAAAAAGCAAAAATTTTACTGATAGAACGTTGATACATGAAATATGAAATTGACCAAAAACCAGCTTTAATTATCTCGTATTTCAAATATTTTGACATTTTTTCCACTTTCTGCAGCATATGAAGCCCGATTTTTCTTGACAAGGAGCCGGTGCAATGGTAATTTTATGGCAAGTTTTTACCAAAATTCTTGAAAGGGGGATTTTAGAATTGAGAAGATTAATCAGTTTATTCACAGTTTTCCTTTTAGTTCTGAGTTTTTCCGGAATAGTGTTAGCTCAAGAAACAGTGAAAATTGGAGCTAACCTGGAAATTACTGGAGGAGTAGCAGCTTATGGACAGATGATTTGGGAAGGGGTAAACATTGCTAAAGAAGTAGTAGGAGATGAAGTTCTGGGGAAAAAAGTGGAGCTGGTTTTAGTGGATAATAAGAGTGACCGGGTAGAGTCGGCCAATGCTGCCACTCGCTTGATAGATTATGAAAAAGTGGTAGTTATGGTTGGTCCGGCAATAAGTGGTAGTATGTTAGCGGTAGGCCCAATATGTGAAGAAAAACAGATTCCGGTTATTTCTGCCAGTGCTACCAGTCCTCTGGTTACTCAGGGGAAAAAATTTGTATTCCGGGCTTGCTTCCGGGATGATGATCAGGCTAAAGCAGCTGCCCAGTTTGCCCGTAGTGAGCTTCAAGCCCAGACCGCAGCTATTTTATCTGATATTGCTCAAGACTATTGTGTAGCTTTGGGCAACTTCTTTAAAGATGCTTTTATAGAAAAAGGAGGACAAGTGGTAAGCGAGCAGAATTGTAGAAGTGGAGACCAGGACTTTTCCGCTCAGCTTACTACCATTATAAACGCTAATCCTGATGTTATTTATGTCCCTAATTATTACACTGAAACTGCTCTGATTTGTCAGCAGGCCCGGGATTTAGGGTATGAAGGGATGATTTTAGGAGCAGATGGGGCAGATGCACCGGAATTGGTCAGCATCGGTGGAGATTCAGTAGAGGGGGTTTATTTCACTGCTCATGCTGATACCACTCAGGCGATAACTGAAATAGGACAGAAGTTCTTCGACTTATACCGGGAGAAACACGGTAGAGAACCCAGCGCTTTTGAAGCTTTGGGTGGTGATTCTTATGTTATTATTTTAGATGCCATAAAAAGAGCGGGAGAATTAGATCCGGTTAAAATACGCGATGCCATGGAAGATACTGAAAACCTGGAAGTTATAACTGGAGTGGCTACTATTGTCGACGGAGACAACAAGAAACCTATAGTGGTGAAAAGAGTGGAAAATGGTGTCTTCAAGTTTGTGACTACTATTGAATACTGATTTAATAGTACCAGGTAACCTTAACAGTTACCTGGTACTTATATAACTTAGGCCATGACCTGGGTCTCTTTTTTTCAGCAGATAATGAATGGAGTTTCCTTAGGAAGTTTATATGCCCTTTTAGCCATAGGCTATACTCTGGTCTATGGCATTCTGGGATTTATAAACTTTGCTCACGGCGATGTGTTTATGCTGGGAGCTTATTTTTCTTTTTTTATGATAGGGGTTTTTCTTCTCCCCTGGTGGCTGGGAGTAATAATAGGAGTAGCACTGTGTGCTATAGTGGGAATGAGTATTGAAAGAATAGCTTATCGTCCTCTACGTGATGCTCCTCGTATTTCTGCTCTTATAACTGCAGTGGGAGTTTCTTTCTTCATTGAAAATCTGGGTCTGGTAACTGTTGGTGCTCGTCCTAAAGGTTTTCCTCGCCCGGAGCTTATGAAAAATGTCTATATTTTAGCTGGTGCTCGTATACAGGGGGTGACTTTCTGGGTGCCTATCATCAGTGTTTCAGTTCTTCTTGTTTTGCTTTATCTGGTTTACCGAACTAAAATGGGAATGGCTATGCGAGCTGTATCTAAAGATATGGAGACCACTCGCCTGATGGGCGTAGATATAGATAGGATAATTCTTTATACTTTTGCTTTAGGTTCGGCATTAGCCGGGATTGGCGGAGTACTGTGGGCCTGTAAATATCCTCAGATTAACCCCTTAATGGGCACTTTTCCGGGCTGGAAAGCATTTACTGCGGCAGTAGTAGGAGGAATTGGCAATGTAGTGGGAGCCATGGTAGGCGGTTTTATAATTGGATTGACAGAAATTATGATCGTGGCCTTTTTCCCCGGTTTATCTGGTTATCGAGATGCCTTTGTCTTCACTATATTAATCATATTTTTGCTGGTTAAACCCAGTGGTATTCTGGGTGAAACCCTGAAAGAGAAAGTATAGAGATGGGAAGAGAAGAAAAAAGAGATTTAGCTTTAACCTTGATTCTTTTTGCAGTTTTAATGTTGGGAGTAAGTTTAGCAGAGAGATATCTAAATACCTATTTGATTCGCATTTTGAATACCGCCTGTATTTACGTAGTAGCAGCAGTGGCCTATAATTTAATTAATGGGATTACCGGACAGTTTTCTTTGGGGCCCAACGGCTTTATGGCTATTGGTGGTTACACTGTAGCTATCTTAATGCTCCCTTTAGTGCAAAAAGAACAGGTTTATTTTTTGCAACCTCTTATCTGGCCTTTTAATTCTTTTTCTTTTCCTTCTCATCTTTTTCTTTTAGCTCTTTTTTTAGGAGGTGTAGCTGCTGCTCTTGCTGCTTTATTGATTGGTATTCCCACTCTTCGCTTACGAGGTGATTACTTAGCTATTGCTACTTTTGGTTTTGGGGAGATCATTAATGTTCTGGCCAACAACTTTATTCCTTTAACTAATGGAGCTCTGGGAATTAAAGGAATACCGGAATATACTAACCTGTGGTGGACGGTAAACTGGGCTTTCTGGTCGGTGTTTATGATTAAGGGTCTCGTGAACTCAAGCTTTGGCCGGGCTTTAAAAGCCATCAGAGAAAATGAAGTAGCAGCAGAGGCTATGGGGGTGAATCTTTTCCGTCATAAGCTTTTGTCTTTTGTATTAAGCGGATTTTTTGCCGGTGTGGCAGGAGGATTGTTTGTAACCTTAATTAGCACTGTTTCTCCTTCTCTTTTTACTTTTACTATGACTTTTAACTTACTGATTATCATCGTCTTGGGGGGATTAGGTAGTATCACAGGGTCAGTGGTTACTGCTTTTATTTTTGCTTTTTTGCAGGAGATTTTGCGAGAAGTGGAGGCTCCTATCACTATCGGGGCATGGACTTTTCCCGGAATACCGGGAATGAGGATGGTAGTATTTTCCGTTCTTTTAGTAGTCATGATGATTTTTTATCGACGGGGATTATTTGGTGACAAAGAAATTTCCTGGCAGCTTATCATTGACCGAATAAAAGGAAGAAATGAAAGTGAAAAATAAAGAGCCCCTTCTTTCTTTAGAAAATCTTACTGTTGCTTTTGGCGGGCTGGTAGCAGTTAGTGACTTTTCTTTGCAACTTTTCTCTGGAGACCTGGTAGGTTTAATTGGGCCCAATGGAGCAGGTAAAACTACAGTGTTTAACCTGATTACCGGGCAGTATCGTCCCACGAAGGGTCGGGTAATTTTCCAGGGAAAAGATATCACCGGCTTTTCCCCCGATTTAGTTACTACTGTTGGCATTGCTCGCACTTTTCAGAATATTCGTCTCTTTGGAAATTTGACCGTCCTGGAAAATGTTCTGGTTTCTTTCCATGTTCGCTTACAAAGCTCTTTTTTAGCTCCTATGTTCAGTCTTCCTTCTTACTGGAGGGAAGAAAAAGCTATAAGGAGAGAAGCTTATGACCTTCTCGAGGCAGTGGGATTAGCTGATGTTACAAAAGAAGAGGCTCAATCTTTGCCCTATGGAGAACAAAGACGTTTGGAGATCGCCCGAGCTTTAGCTACTCATCCCTCTCTTTTACTTTTAGATGAGCCAGCAGCGGGAATGAATCCTCAAGAAACTCGAGAACTGATGGAGTTTATCAAAAAGATGCGAGACGATTTTAATCTTACTATATTTCTGATTGAACATGATATGAAAGTAGTAATGGGAATTTGTGAGCGAATAGCAGTGATGGATTTTGGAATGAAAATAGCTGAAGGTACGCCAGAGGAGATAAGGAATAATCCCCGGGTTATTGAGGCTTATCTGGGGGTAGAAGATTGATGGAAAACGACTTAATGCTCCGAATAGAAGATCTTCATGTGTTCTATGGTGGTATTCACGCTCTTAAAGGAATTAACATTGAAGTTCCGGCGGGAAAAATTGTAGCTTTAGTTGGGGCAAACGGTGCAGGCAAGAGTACTACATTGAGGACTGTATCAGGATTAGTGAGAGCTCGGCAGGGTAAAATAGAGTTTCAGGGTATAGACATCACTCGAGAATCCGCTCATCATATTGTGGAGATGGGGCTGGCTATGGTCCCGGAAGGAAGGAGGATTTTCCCTAATCTCACTGTTTGGGAAAACCTGCTTTTAGGAAGTTACACGCGGCGAGATAAAGAGGAAATTAAAGAGGATCTGGATTGGATTTTTCGTATTTTTCCTCGTTTAAAGGAGAGAGTGAGGCAAAAAGGAGGTACTTTGAGTGGAGGGGAACAACAAATGCTCGCGGTAGCCAGAGCTTTGATGTCTCGGCCTCACCTTTTGATGATGGATGAACCCTCTCTGGGTTTAGCTCCACTTCTCGTGAAGGAAATTTTTAATATTATCAGAGACATTAACCAGAACGGAACCACTATTCTATTAATAGAGCAAAATGCCAAAGCCGCTTTGCAGATAGCTCATTATGCTTATGTTCTGGAGACCGGATCTGTGGTTCTCGAAGGAAGGGGAAAAGAACTTCTGGAAAATGAAAAAGTACGTAAAGCCTATCTCGGGGAGGAATAAAAAAACATGGCGATAAAAAGGGAAAAATATCGAGATAAAGGAATCCAGGAAGTATATAATACCCCTTACGAAAAGAAATTAAAAAAGCTTCCCTGGATACAGGATAAAAGAGTGAGAGAACGCTATCTTCGCCCGGAAGAGGAAAATAAAATACTGGATGATCTGGTATGCCTAAAATGTGGAGAAAAGTGTGGAGGTAATTGCGAAGATAGAGAAAGTTTAAGGGCAACTAATATTTTCTCTTAAAGGATATCCTTTACTTTGTTTGTTAGTGCTTCGGCAAATTGTCGGTTTGCAGTAACTTCCCAGTGGATGCCATCTATATCGCTGGTTTTAACTACTTCTCCAGCATCAAAAAAGTGGCACTGATTAACCTGGGCAAAGTAAGAGTAATAGCGAGCCAAATTTTGAGATTTTTCTGTTCCCTCTCCAAACTCTTCTTGCCATATTGCAAGTTTTCCTAAAGGTGGAGGAGAAATAAGAAGAACCGAAGGAGAATTGCCTCCTCTTCCAGCATTGCTTCTTTTTGCTATTTCTACCAGAGTTCCAGCGCTTTGAGCGATCTGAAGAGCAGTAACTTGAAAGCGGGCTTTCAGGTCATTGGTTCCCAGCATTATAATTAATAAGTCCAGAGGTCGGTGGGATTCCAGTAATATGGGGAGATGCCTTCTCCCGTTTTTATTTCCTTCAATGGGGTCATCCCAGATGGTGGTGCGCCCGTTTAACCCTTCTTCTATTATCCAGTAGCTCTCCCCCAAGTTTTTTTGCAGTATAGTAGTCCAGCGAGAACCTGCTGAATAGCGCTCTTGAGTTTCAGGATCCCAACCCCAGGTCAGGGAATCTCCAAAACAAAGTATACGTTTTGCCCCTTCTTTTTCCATTTTTTTGCCCCTCTTTAGTTTTTATATAGTTTTATAACTTTTTATAAAACACTCTTAATTTCCTACCGAAGTAGTGAAACTGCGAGCAATAGCCTGAAAAGTGTTCAAATAGTCATTAAATTGGCTTTCTTTGGTCAGACAAATTATGCGGAAAAAATTATTGCTCTGGGAAAAAAGATAAATAATAGCCTGAAAGGGTTCTTGAGAAGCAGAAGGCTCTGAGGAAACCAAGAAAGTATAGGTAAACCAGCAGCTAGGAGCTCCGTTGATGGATTCTCCTCCCTGAGAGATTATTTCTATTCCCGGGAATTGACTTACTTCCTCCTTTACTTTTTTAAAGAAATCTTCCAATGAAGAGTAATTATAATATTCTAAAGTGACCCCGACCTGGGCTTCTGAGTCTTGGCCTAACATCACAAGATAGGGATTAGGAGTAGAAGGAGGATTATAGACTTCCCAATCAGGGGGAAAAGTGAGGGAGAATCCTGCCGAAGAAATGTAAGTTGTCAAACTTTCTTGAGCAAAAGATAGAGGAGAGAAAGATGTAACTAATATGCTCAAAACCAAGAGAAAATAGAACCTCTTCACATTTTCCTCCTAGAAGGCTTTTTTTTAATTATATCATTTTATAAATATGTTTTGTTATTCATAGTTAAATTCCAGCATAATTTATTTTAGTTTTTTCTCATCTTTTTATTTTTAATGTTAAGCTGTACGTTATTCTTGTATAATCTATTTGAAAATATTAGTTATAATTAAAGAAATAAAGAATATAAAAGGAGGAAAGAATATGACGTCTCGAGAACGAGTGATAAGTTCTCTTTCCCATCGGGAACCAGATAAGGTTCCCCTGGATTTAGGTTCTACCTTGATTACCGGAATTCATGTTTCCAGCTTGCACAAGCTAAAGGTAGCTCTGGGGTTAATCAAGCCGGAAGAGCCGGTGAAAGTTATTGATCCTTTCCAGATGCTGGGAGAAGTGGATGACGAGTTGCGAAAGGTTCTGGGAATAGATACCGTTCCTCTTCTCTCTCTCTATAATTTTTTTGGATTTAAGAATGAAAACTGGAAGCCTTGGACTTTCTTTGATGGCACCCCCCTTTTAGTGCCGGAAAAGTTTAACACTACTCCGGACTCAGAAGGTAACATTTATCAATACCCCCGGGGGGATAGTACTCTTTCTCCCTCAGCTAAAATGCCCCGGGGCGGTTTTTACCACGATGCTATTATCAGGCAAAAGCCCTTCCGAGAGGAAGAGTTGAAAGTAGAAGATCAAATAGAAGAATACAGTTTACTTTCTGAAGAAGAACTTCGCTATTATGAGAGTGAAGCTCAGAAGCTCTATGAGGAAACCGAGTATAGTATAGTGTCAAGTGGGGTTCCGGGAATTAATCTGGGAGATATTGCTTACGTTCCTGGGTCAGCTTTGCCGGATCCTCGGGGAATTAGAGATGTGGAAGAATGGTACGTATCTCTTCTGACTCGTCAGGACCTGTCTCTTATACACATCT
>DGDO01000098.1:0-27074 GCA_002385475.1 Candidatus Sordicultor fermentans
AAAAGTCCATAAACAGGTTAACAAAAGTATTAGAAAAAAGATTCTGTAAAATTGCCACATCATTAGTGAGGCGAGACACTACCTCTCCTGCAGGATTATCGCGGAAAAAAGAAGCAGGAAGAAAATAAAGATGCTGATACAATTCAGAACGGAGACGAGTTGTGGCCCGAAATCCAGAAAAAGAAACCCATAAGTTCTGAAGATAAGAAGCCAATCCCTTAAAGAAAAAAAGAATTACTGCCCCCAGAGCAATAAAAAGAAGAAGCCGGTTGTCTCTTCCTATTAGAGCATCATCAATGGCACCTTTAACCAGCCAGGGAACAACCAAATTAAATCCTGCTCCCAAGAGAGCCATGATAAAGGCACCTATCACATAGACTTTATAAGGACGAAGATACCCCCAGATACGGCTAAAAGCACTACTTTGCTTTTTCATTAGTCCACTCTCTGAGCATTTCCGCCAGGCGTGGAGATACACCGCGTAGAGAGCACTCCTTGGGAAAGTAAATTCCTGGTTCCTTATTCAACACTCCTTAAATTACCTCCAGTGCTTTCGATACAAATAGATTTCCCTTAATTCCTAAAAGTTCATACATAGAAAGAGAAATCCGCTTCCGCCCCTCAGCTAATTTCTTCCTTCCACTATTTTACCCTAAAAAGGGATTTTTTCCTAATCTTCGGAAAAGAAGAATCTGTGTACAAATCTACCTTTCGCAATCATTTAAAATAACCGCCATTTATCACTTCTTCCTCTCAACCGGTACTAATACGGGAAAGGAGAGAAATAAACCCATCCTCGAGGAGGAAAAAAGCTGATGCAAAAGATCATGTAAAAGTGAGTACAATCAATAATATACTTTTCCTGGCTATTCACAGTTACGGGCAATAAAGAATGGTCAGAGATATTCTGACACCACCTGAGCTACTTCTTCAAAAGGATTTCCTCGATTCAATTTTTCCCTGATTTTTAGAGAAAATTCGAGAGCCTTTTCCCCCGACCTTGAATCACTTAATATTTTTTCTACCTCCCTGAGAAGACGAGAAGAAGAAAAATCCCTGCCGATTAATTCAGGAGATATTTCTTCTTCCATCACAATGTTTGGCAAACCTATAAAGGTTTTTTCCATCAACAGTCGAGCTAAAAGAAAAGTTAAGAAAGCCACCCGGTAAACTATGATTTGAGGAACTCCTGCCAGAGCCACTTCTAGAGTTATAGTTCCAGAAGAGGATATAGCTAAAGAACTACCTGGCAGGACGGAAAGTAGCTCTTTTCTCTCTTTTATAGTCACTGGAAAATCAACCATTTCCTTCTCTAAAAGCTTTTGTATTTCTTGTGAGGCAGCAATCATGGTAAATTCTGCTTCTCTCTCTCTCAAGAGAAGTGGAATAAATTTTTTAATCACTGTCAAATAATTAATAATTTCTTTTTTCCGGCTACCAGGTAAAAGGATTATCCTCTTTTTATCCCCTTCCAAACGGGAAAATTGGGCTTGAGGAATAAGATGGGTAGCAGGATGCCCTACCCATTCTACCTGAGCTCTACCTCCCTGGAAGTAATCCACCTCCCATGGGAAAATAGTTAAAATCCAATCTGCGCATTGAGAAAGACGTGAAGCTCTTTTCCTCCCCCACGCCCACACCTGAGGAGGAACAAAATAAATCACAGGAATTTTTTTCTTGTGACAAAAAGAAGCTAATCGGAGGTTAAAACCAGGATTATCAATTAATAATACTACGTCAGGATGCTCTCTCTCTATTGCTTCTTGAGATAAGCGCCAAACTTTCTTCCATTCTCCCAAAGTAGACAACACTTCCCACAAACCCACGGTAGAGAGAGAAACCGTAGGGTAAAGAAGTCGGGCACCGGCTTTTTCGCTTTTTTCTCCTCCCAGAGCTAAAAATTCTGTTTCTTCGCTTTTTTGCCGAAGAAGATAAATTATTTCTCCCCCGTAGTAATCGCCAGAAACATCACCAATAGAAACAAAAACCTTGCCCATTCAATTAATCCCTACTATTCCCACTCCCAAATTTCTTGCTTCTTCTTCTATGTTTTCCCGGTCCAGAAGGAAAGTCTTTCCCGCCTCGAGAGCAATGATTCCTCCGTTTTTAAGACACTGGACGGTCTTCTCTCCTATCGCTGGAATATCGATCAGAAAACTTTGCTGACTACGGGCCATTTTAACTACCACTACTTCTTTGCCCAGGGAAACTCCCCGCTTAATGGTTTCATCTGTTCCTTCTGCTCCCTCCAGAGCTAGTACCGTCCCGCGTTTCACTACCACGGTTTGTCCAATTTCTTCATCAGCCAAAAAACGGGCAATTCGAACTCCATAGGAAATATCTTTCCACTCCTCTGGCGACGGATCTCTCCCTGCTATTTTCCCCGGGGGGGTGAGGTACTCTTTCAAGAAAAAGAGAGGAGAAATCAACTCAACTTTTTCTTGAAATTTTGTAAGCACAGCTTGTAAAAGAGCCTGATCCTGCCATTTAGGAATAGAAAAAAATAGCCTTTCCAATTCTTCGTGAAGCACATTTTCTTCGAAAACTAAATTTTTAGGAACTTTGCCTGCCAGGCATATATGAGTTATTTTCTCCTGTTGCACAATTTCTAATACCTGAGCTAAAGACAAACCATCTATCCATAAATCAGGCTCCAGTCCTTCAGGAGGGGACAAAGAAAGAGAGCTTAAAACTAAAACTTCTCCTTCTTCTTGAGCTTTTTTATAGACTAAAAGAGGAATATTACCCTCACCAGCTAAAAGAAGTATTCTCTTCATCGCTATTTTTCCTTCCTTTTGCCCACCGGGCAACTCCTCTTTTACTCTTTTCCCAAAAACCAACAATTTCCTCTACTAATTGAGGATCAAAAGTACTCCTCTTTAATTCTTCAAGAGCTTTAGAACGAGAGAGATTACTGTGATAAATCAAATCATATATCTGGTGAATTTCTTCCCTTTTTTTTCCTTCTATTCCCCTTCTTTTCATCCCCACCAAGTTCAAGCCGAAAATCCTGGCCGGATGACCATCAGCTAAGGTATAAGGAGGGATGTCCATAACCACTTTGGAAAGACCCCCTATCATAACTAACTTTCCAAGACGCACAAATTGATGAACTCCTACCCAACCACTCAAAGTGGCTAAATCCTCAATTTCCACGTAACCGGCCAGAGTGGAATTGTTAGCCATAGTAATCCCGTTTCCTAAATAACAATTATGAGCAATATGACAGTAAGCCATAATAAAACAATCATCACCAATAGAAGTTGCTTTTCCTTCTCCAGTGGCTCTATGAACAGTTACAAATTCTCGAAGAGTAGTTCTTTCCCCAATTATTACTTGAGTTTTCTCTCCCTGGTAAGATAGGTCTTGCGGAGGAGTACCAATTACTACATGGTGACCAATGTTACAGTGAGAACCAATTTCCACATTGCCTTCTATAACGGTGAAAGCACCAATTTTGGTATGAGCGCCAACTTTTATTTCCCCTTTTAAAATAGAGTAAGGACCGATCTCTACTCCTTCTTCAAGCACTACCTCTTTCCCGATCCTGGCTGTGGAATCAATCTTCTTCACTTCCTGTCCTCCATCATCATTCTTACCATTTCTCTGTTTAGAATATGACCGGAACGAATACCTATGAAATATCCTTTAATCCTTTTTCCTGCAAGCATTAAGTCTCCTATTAAGTCTAAAATTTTATGTCCAGCAGCTTCCCCGGGAAAGCGCAGAGGAACAGAGCTTTCCCCTTTTTCATCCAGAATGAAAGCTTTTTCCCTTACTCCTTTCCCCCATCCTCTTCGTAAAATTTCTTTCACTTCCCAGGAAAAAGCGAAAGTGCGAGCAGAAAGAAGTTTGCTAAAACTATTATCGCTCTCGGAAAATTCCATCGCTTGAGAAAAATGATAGCTCTCTCCTCCATCCAGAAAATACCATGCTCGAAACTCATCATCAGGAAAAGCAAAAAGGTAATGATGATTTTCTCCTATTTTAATGCTCTCATCCAGAACTAAATACTCCCGAGGAGATGATTGAACTTGAAAGCCAGCTTCCCGGAAAATATTAAACCAGAAAATAGAACTCCCGTCCCCTCCAGGAAGTTCTTCCCCCTCTACTTCCACTTCTAGATTATCTATCTTGCTGCCCCAGCAAGCAGCAAGAAAGTGTTCTATTGTAGATATTTGCTTTTCCCCCTTCTTAAGCGTCGTGCAACGAGGAGTGTCTTCCACATGTTGTATGGTAGCAGGAATAATTGTTTTCCCAACTCTGAAGAAAATACCACTATTTTCAGAAGCAGGGAGAAGAGTGACCTTTACCGATTTTCCACTATGCAAGCCTATCCCTTCAACAGTGCAAGGAGAAGCCAGAGTTCTTTGTAAAACCACTGAACTCATCTTTTAACCTGCTTACTTACCGTCTTCTCCAGATTTTTTATTTTTTCCCAGAGCTCAGGAAGCTTCCTGATTAGAGCCTTTTCTTTTAACTCTTTTTTATGTTCTTGAGCAGGAAAACCAGAAATAATTACATCATCGGGAATATTAGTTGTTACCACCGTTCGAGCGGCCATCTGTACTCCCTTACCCACTCGACGATGGTCTATTATCCCACTTTGAGCTCCCATTACTACATCGTCTCCCACTTCTGTGCTTCCTGCCACACCCGATTGAGCTACTATAACCACGTTTTTACCTATCTTCACGTTGTGAGCAATCATAACCAGATTGTCAATCTTAGAACCAGCGCCAATTCTGGTTACTCCCAGAGTAGCTCGATCCACAGTAGAATTCGCCCCTATTTCTACATCCTCTTCAATTACTACCTTTCCTACTTGAGGAATTTTGTAATAATTGTTTTTCGCTCTCTCGTAACCAAAACCATCTGCCCCTATTACTACTCCACTGTGAAGAATTACCCGATCTCCAATCCAACAATTTTCTCTCACCACTACCTGAGGGTAAAAAATACACCCTTTACCCACCTGAGTATTTCTTCCTAGGTAAACCTGAGGAAAAATAACAGTATCATCTCCTATGGTTGCTCCTTCTTCTGCTACAACAAAAGGACCTATCGAAACATTTTTACCCAGGAAAGCTTGAGGGTGAATAAAAGCTTGAGGATGAACCCCTTTTTCCGGAAAATAGGAGGGGAAAAAGTAAGGAACCAACTTAGAAAAAGCGTAACGAGGATTATCTACCAATATCACATTTTTGCCTTTTAGCTTACCTTCCATCCCCGGCTTAGTTATCACCGCCTTAGCAGAAGAAAAAAGCACTTTCTCCAAATAGGGGAAATGGTAAAAAAGAATTAAATCATCCTCTTGTGCCTCTCCTGGTTCTTTTATGCCTTTTACTTCCCAGTGGGGGTCACCTATTAAGCTTCCCCCCACTAATTCGGCAATCTCCTTCAGTTTCAAAGCCTTCTATTCTCCTGGAGCAGCAACTATATTTTTAATTTCCTCTATCACCTGGTCAGTGATATCTATTCCTCCATAAAAAACAATAGGCATTTCCAATAGCTCATTTTGGGAAACGGGTATACGCAATTCACTCCGAATAACCAGAGTAAGTTTTTGAGACTCGGCCACTTTTTTAACCGCTGCAATTACATCGCTATACCTCTGGTTTATCAAATCCTGCCGCTCTTTCAAAATTTGATCTCTAACTGGAGCCCATTCAGCATTCATTTCTTCTTCTAATTTCTGTACCTCTTCCCGAGTTTTACCCTTTCCTTTCTCATTCAACTCGGTTTGTCTTTTTTCCATTTCTTCCTGTAGTTTTTTCTCCGCATCTAATATTTTCTGAGTATTAGGATGAGCATCAAGAATCTTGTTGATATCTATCAAACCCACCGTAGCTTTTTCCGCTGCCCAACCAGGAATAGCAATCACCAAAATCGCTATTGCTATCAAAATTAACCCGACTAAAGAGTTGTTTCTTCGCATCGATCTTCTTCCTTTCTATTGTGTTTTAAATTTCTCTCAAAAAGTCTGCCCAATACTAAAGTAGGTTTGCCCACCAGCTTCTCCAATACCATAGTCCAGACGCACTGGCCCAATGGGAGTGTCAAACCTTACTCCTACTCCATAACCAGTTTTAATCTCATCCCAGCTTATATCATGAAAAAGAGGCCAGGCATAACCCGCATCACCAAAAAATACCAGCTGCGTACCTTCAGAAACCTCCCAGCGGTACTCCAGATTAAAAATCAGCATTTTATCTCCTTCAAACTCGAACAAATCATAACCCCGCAAGGTACTTACTCCTCCTACGGAAAACTTCTCGTAACTGGGTAATTCAGTATCGGCTATGCCCCCCAAAAAGCGTAAAGCCAAAACCGTATCTTCTCCTGTTTCAATATAATTTCTTAAGTCTAAAATGTATTTATTATAATCATGGTCACCGCCTAAGAATCCCCCTGCTAACTCCGCCTGTAACGTTCCATACCAACCTTCGTGGGGGTTATCTATTACATCTCGAGTATCATAAAACACTATAGGAGTTAGAGAATTAGTTTTTCCTCCTCCATCGGGAGGATTACCTTCTAAAACATTAATGTCCACATCCTCAGATTTATAGCGTAGTCGCCATCCCCAATCTTCCCTTATTTTTCCTCCTAAAGTAATATATCCTCCCACCCTTTCTTCTTCATACTTACCGACTACCTCATGATTTACCCATTCTTTCTTCTCCTCTACCTGATCATATGCAGCCAGATTAAAATAAATGGGTTCATTAAAAAGCCAGGGCTCTTCAAATAAGAAACGATAAAGAGTGCGAGTACCATATTCATATCTTAGCTCCACTCGTTGTGCATTTCCTCCTAAGTTAGATTCCTGATAACGTATGTAGCCCAACCAACCCCTCTCACTGTTATACCCCACTCCCAATCCTGCCTCACCAGTCAGCTTTTCTTCCACTTTGACTTTGACTATCACATGGTCTCGATCACTACCTGGCTCCAATTTCATAGACACATCCTCAAAAAAGCCCAGATTATAAATGGCTCTCAAGCTCTCCTGAACTTTAGAAAAGTCAAAAACCAGGGGAGGCTCAAAAGTTAATTCTCGGCGCAAAACATATTCTTTGGTTTTTTCTAAGCCTTCAAATTCCACCGCCTCCACTATTCCTTCTTTAATGGTAAAACTTAGAACTCCTTCTTCGCTAAAATTGATTTCTTCTACTGCTGTTATTAAAAAACCATTATCAGTATAAAGCGCTTTTATGCGCTCCAGATCATGTTGAAATATTTTCCAATTCATAATCTGACCTGGAGATAGAATCATAACTTTTCTAATTTCATCATAACTTAAGGCGGTGTTACCAGAAATGTTAATTTCTTTAACCGGGGGAAACTCTTGCACCTTAAAAATTAGCTCTATACCATCAGGGTATTCTTTGGTTTCTACCCATACTTTAGAGAAATACCCCAGATCATAAATAGATTTAACGTCCGCTTGCACTTTTTCGGGGTTATAAGGTTCCTTAAGAGAGGTATATACAGCAGATAAAATCAATTGTTCGCTTATGTTTTCATTGCCTTCTACTCGAATAGCTACCACTGGTGGAGAAACAGTTTGAGCATAAACCATTCCTCCCATTCCCAATACTAACAAAAATACCAACCCCCAAAACAACCTTTTAATTTTTTTCTGAACCAATTTACAACCCTCCTCCACTATCAAAATTTAGTGTTAAATTCAAGCATCCAGTTAATTTCTCCTTCAGTGTCTCCCTCCATTTTCAGAGACCATTCTTTATCAAAGTTTATTTTGAAATCCCAGGAAGAATTACCCTTACCACTCAAATCTTGAGTATAACCTATAAAGTAATTTTCACCAATACTTTTCTCCAATCTTAAGCCATAAAAGTCAGAATAATCTGAACCGGGAAATTTTATCTCTACTCCATCAAAAAGTCCACCCTTGGAAAAAAAATCTTTCCCTAATAAAAATTGCCCCAATTTCCAGAGAAGAGGCTGCCAATTAAGGTTATCCAGAGAGAGATAGGCATCTTTTTCTCCTAGAAAAAGCAAAGAAAGAATTTCCTCTTCTTCAAGGAGAGGTTCTGATTTTAAAATTAACTTATAATTATCTACAGGGCCCATAGCCTCCAGAAAAATATGATAACCTCCTATCTCCTCTTCTCCATACAAATTTACTCGAGGATTCAACCCATAAAGAGGACTAAAGGTGATATATCCTCTAATGGGAATTTTTCTCAACACCAAATCATAGTTTCCTTCCACCACTTCTAGCTTACCCTCCCCGTTGATTCTCCCGCTTCCTCCCCAAATTTTGAGTCTTCCTTCCATCTCCAAATCTAAAAAGCGAGTTTTTACTCTCAATTTATTAGCAGTATAAAGGGTAAGTTCCAAGGAAAGGGGCAGTTCTTCTAATTTCTCTTCTAGTTGAGAAAGAAGAGAAGAGTAATTTTCAGTATCCCCTCCTTTGGTAAAATCTCCCCAGCCATCGAAAATTTTCGCTTCCCCCTGGAGATTTATTATTCCATCACAGGCTCTAATTACAACATTACTCTCGACTCTAGATAGCCCCACATTCTCTTCTGGTATTTCTAATTTTCCACCTCCTGAAAGATGAATTTCAGACTCTTCTCGAGAAATAACTCCTTCTATTATCCAATTAAGACCAGCGATATGCAAGCTCCCACTTCCGAGCTGAATTTCCCCTTCCTTTATTATTCCTCGTACATTGTTAAAATCAGCATATTTCTTTCCCTCTCGCCAAATCTCACCCTCCCCCTCCACTTCTCCTTGCCAGAGAGGTTTTTCTTCATCACCAGAAATAGCAATATTGGCTTCTCCTCTCAATTGTAGCACTCCATAAGGAATAGAAAAGGAGCGATCCACTTTCCCTTTTATTTCTCCAACTAGCGTTTTTGTCTTTCCTTCCCATTTTAAACTTCCTCCTACCTCCAAACCCCCTGTCAATTCCTGGAAAAACAACTCGTTAACAACTAAATCTTCTCCATCATAATTTCCTTCCAATTTTCCCTGAAAATGGAAATCCTGTACCACGAAAGAAAGTCTTTCCGAGTAGAAAAACCACAGGTTTTTCTGAGTATCCAGGTTAATTACTACATCGGTCATTCCCAAAACAGGATAGGAAAAAGCTTTCCCCATTAGTTGTTCTAAGTTTATCCCTCTTACTTCTATTGTTCCCTCCTGAAGAAGCTGAGGATTTAAATAGTCAGTAAGAAACGATGTTTCACCTTTTTGAGGAAGAGGAGCTTTACCTCGGAGCAAAAGATGAAAATAATCTCCCCAGGGTTCTCCCTGCCAAAAAAAGTTCTTGCCCTCTCCTTCAATAAGAAAAATAACTTCGTCCCAGGAACCAGAGAGGGAGAGGAAAATTTTTTCTAAATTCCCTTCTATATCCCAGTAAGAAGGTATTTCCAGATTTTGAATTTCTCCCTTGAGATTAACCTCTCGGTAGGGATCAACCTTGCCTTTTAGAAAGAGGTGTCCCTCCTCCCAATCACAGGAGAAATCTTCTATTTCTATTCCACCATCTTCTACTTTTCCTGCTAAAGAAAATTCTTTACCTTCCATCTTTCCTATTTTCCAGAAAGGAGAAAAAAGGGAAAGGAACAAGTCTTCGCTTTTTACCACTACATTTCCATTCAGCGATAATTCTATGTTTTCCTCTTCCAAAGAATAAGAAACAGGGTAATCTTTTACCTCTATTTCTCCTTCCCAACTTTCCCTCTTCTTCTCTAAATTCCCCAGGATAACCCCCTCTCCATGCCGGAGATATAAATCACGAAATATTAGAACAGAAGGAGAAAATTCAATCTCTCCTTTCTCTATTGCACCCAGACACCAATCTTCCCAAAATAGTTTCCCTTCTTTCAGAGAGAGGAAAATTGATTTATCCTCTTCTCTTTTCCACTCCCCAGAGACCCAACCCTTTAATGGAAAATCCATTCCTTCTACAAGGTGCTCCACTTCTATGCTCTGGAAATCACCCTGGAGGGAAAGATGACCCGAGAAAACTTCTCCAGAGAGAGTTATTTTTCCTCCTCCCCAATTTCCTTCACCATACAATACCGTTTTTCCATTTTGCCCTAATTCTACATTTAACAGGGGTTCACTTACCAAAAAATCACCCATCTGAAGATAACCACCCCTCCAGGTTAGATGACCTTTCCACTCCTGTCCCTCTTTATTTATTACCCCTTGAAAATTTCCCTCTCCTTCCCAATCCAGAGACCTATTAAATTTTACCAAAGTATCAAGTATATTAATTTCAATATTTCCTTTTTCCCAAGAAGTTATAGCTTGCATCTCTTCTTTTAATTCTAATCCTTCGAAAGAAGAACCTGAATCTATATTAAAAGCTAAAACACTTCTTTCTAAGAAGGAAACCCCACCCTTTATATCCATTCTATTTCCCCAGAGAGAAAATTTCCCCCTCCAGAGAGGAGATGAAAGACTCATATCCATTGCTATATCCAAAAAATTCTTTTCTTCTCCCAGATAAATTTCACCCTCTCCTTCTAGGAAAGAAAGATCGTTTTTTATTTTCCCTTCTCCTCGAAAAAGACATCTGTTTTCTTCTGTCTCCCATAACTCAAGAGGAGAAAAAACCATATTCTCCTCGGTAAAAGAAAGAATAGCTTTAAAACTTAAGTTGTAAGGGGAAGAAACTTTCCCTTCCACTTTACCATCTTTCATATCCCAGTATACTTCCCCCTGAAAGGGTAAATTACTTGATACCAGGTTAAAGTTAAAGTGGAGGTTATCTCCCTCCCGGAAAATACCCTCCACTCTCCCGGAAGGAAGAGAAATTCCCAAAGATAGTTTACCCTCTCTATCCTTTCTTAAGGAAACCTCTTCCCCAGAAAACTGAAGCGATTTTATCTTTTTGATTTTTATCTCTCCCGGGGGAAGAAAAGAAAGAGAAAAAGAAGGTAATTTTTGAAGAAATTTCTGAGAAGAAGACAATTCTACTTCTTCTAAGAACAAATAAAAGGCTTTCTCAGAAGGTGAAGCACCAAAGAAATACCGCCAATCCCATTGCAAAATAGCTCTAGAAACAAAAAAAGAGAAATCTTCTCCCCTCCCACTAACTCCCTGCAATCGGAGCTGGTTAGGAAAGCGAAAGGAAAACTTTTCGATATTTATTTCGCTTTTTACTTTCTTCTCCAGTTCAGAAGGAAACCGGATAGTAAAGTAATCAATTACTCTTTTTTGACCATAAAACCAAATAAAACAAAAACTCAAAAAAAAACAAAGCCCAAGCAGAGCCCACTTTCTCAACTTATCTAATCCACACTTCCTCAGAAACACTTCCTTCTAAAATCAGAGGAAGACCCACCCATTGAGTAAAGTAAACTTTCTCATCTTGCGGAAAAGAACCTGCTTTGCTGAATATCTCTACTACCAACCCTTCGCTATGAAGGTTATCTAATCGCTTCTGCAAATAATCATAAAGAGAGGAAGAGAAACTTGCTTCTTCTTTATTAGTCTCCAATTCCAGATTACCACTGCTTTTACCTCTGACAGTAATCTCTGCTGCACCAGGTAGAAAATCTGCTGGTACAAGAAAAGGAAAGCTAACGCCCCTCTCTCCTTCCCGCCAGAGAAACAAATTTACTTTTCCTTCCATTTCTTTGTTCCGTCCAATGACTTTGGGTAAATCTAAAGAAGTAAGCCAGGCATGTTGAATACCGGAGATTACATCTACTTCTATACTCACCTCACTTAAATTGAGCTTTCGACAAGGATTATTCAAAATAGTTTTGAATACCTCTCCTAAGCCACTGGAAGTGGCACTAGCAATATCTGAATCGCTTATCCAAAAAAACTCTTCCTGCCAGGAAAAGTCTTCTCCTTCCAGGTTAAGATTGACATTTGCGCTACCGGACATTTGAGAATCTATACTCCGATCAATAGCGTCTAAAACCAGCTCAGGTAGCATATCTACTAATATATCTTCATCCCTCACCACTTCAAAGCTGTATTCTCTTTCCTCTTTACCTTCATTCCTGACCTTAATTACAATTTTACTTACCTCTGGCATTACTCCTATCTTGCCTGCTACCCCGGCACTCCGGTCTTGATCAATAATCCCTACCTCTTTTATTACCTTTCCCACTTTGAAAGGTAGATTGGCTCCTTGCAAACTGAAATTCACATATACTGAGGAAAGAAAATAATTGGCCTCCCCTCGATGCAAAAAGGGGTGTCCTAAAGCTAATATCCGATCTTCATCGCGTAAGGTAAGAGTCCCAATACTCATTACTTCAGCATCTCCCCTCACCAATTGAATGCCTATGGCACTTCCAGGTTGTAAGGAATCATTCTCTGAAGTTCTTTTTTTACCCCACGAAAGTACAGGAACAGTAAAAATCTCTTTCAGGCAGAAGCGCTCTCTCAATTTGTTAGCTACTCCACTACTAGCTCTTTCTCCCAAACCCAAAACGAAAATCGTTGACTCAGGAACAAGAGGGGAAAAAGAAATAGGCTTTTCCTCCTGGATCACCTCTTCCCCCTGAATAGCTTCCTCCTCCCACAAATCTTCCTCCCACAAAGGAAGCATAGCCTCTATGGGTGTCACCACTCCTACCAGGTTATCTTTGGTTTCCCAGCTATAAGAAAGAGCTCCGGCTATTTTACCCCGGATAAAAATCGGAGAACCACTCATCCCCGCCGATATTCCACCCATTTCCTCAAGTTTTTTGTCTGTTACCTTAACCACAAAGTAGCTTTCTTCTACTTTCTTTCCTTCCACTACATCCATTACTTCCAGCTGAAAATCTTCAACTTCAGTACCATAAAAAACGGTCTTACCTACCGCCTTCATGCCTCTTTTAATTTGAGAAAAAGGAAAATAAGAGATAGAAGCGCTTTCTACCGGGAAAGATAGCCCCAGGAGAAAACAGGTAAGAATCAGAATAAACCAGCGCCGTCTCTTAAACTGAGCAATCAATTCTAATTACTTCTCCCTTTTAGTATAGAGGAGTCCATCTCTTAGCAATTTCAGGTAATCTAATACTTTACCCGCTCCTAAAGCTACACAGGAAATGGGGTCTTCTGCAACATATACCGGGGTGCCCAAGGCTTTGCTGAGCATCTCATCTATTCCTCGTAAAAGAGACCCTCCTCCGGTTAAACAGATACCTTTTTCTCCAATATCAGCAGCTATTTCTGGAGGGGTTTTTTCCAGCACCGACCGAGCTGCTTCTATTATAGAGGAAAGCTGTTCACTCAAACATTTATATATTTCTGAAGAAGTAAGAGAGATTTCCTTTGGCAAACCAGAAACTAAATCTCTACCCTTAACTTTAAGAGTTTTTTCTTCTTTAGGAGGAACTGCCCAGCCAATTTCGATTTTAATAACCTCCGCCGTTTTTTCCCCTATCAGGAGGTTAAATTTCTTCCGTAAATGTTTAGTTATAGCCTCATCTAATTGATCTCCAGCAACTCTTACCGATTGACTGGCTACCACCCCTCCCAGGGAAAGAACAGCAATATCAGTAGTACCTCCACCAATGTCAATCACCATGCTCCCCGAAGAGCCAGTGATATCTATACCCGCACCTAAAGCAGCAGCCATAGGCTCCTCTATAAGGTAGGCTCTTCTTGCTCCCGCTCGATATGCAGCGTCCAGTACTGCTCTTTTTTCTACTCCTGTTCCTCCCGAAGGAGTGCACACTACCACATTAGGTTTAAAGAGACTCTTACCACATACCTGTTGAATAAAGTAAGTGAGCATTCTCCGAGTAACTTCATAATCACTAATTACTCCTTCCCGAAGAGGACGATGAGCTACTATATATTCGGGAGTTTTACCAATCATTTCCCAGGCCTCTCTACCAATAGCTAAAATCTCGTTAGTATTTTTGGATATAGCCACCACTGATGGCTCGTTCAAAACTATACCCTTCCCGTAAACGTAAATCAAAGTGGTAGCAGTACCCAGATCAATTCCTAATCTCTTATTCCACATAAATAATTCCTCCCGTTTTATTCATCACACCTATCTATAGAAGCTCCTAAAGAGCGAAGCTTGGTTTCTAAGTTTTCATAACCTCGGTCGATATGTAAAACTCCATACACTTCAGTTTCTCCCTCAGCAGCTAGACCAGCCAGAACCAAGGCTGCTCCGGCTCGAAGATCAGGAGCAGTAACTTGAGTTCCAGCCAATTTTTCTACCCCAGTAACCACTGCACTTCTTCCTTCCACTCGAATTTTAGCCCCCATTCTTTCCAGTTCTCCCACGTGAGCAAAACGACTCTCAAAAACTGTTTCAGTAATCACACTTACGCCTTCTGCTAAAGAAAGAAGAGCCATAAACTGAGCCTGCATATCAGTAGGAAAACCAGGATAAGGCATAGTTTTAATATTAGCGGCCTTAGGTCTATTCTCTGAGATCACAAAGATGCTATCTTCCCCTTTTCTTTCTACCACCGCTCCAATCTCTTCTAATTTAGTAATTATCGAGCGAAGAGAAGAGTATTCTACTCCCTTTATCTCTACCCTACCCCGGGTGATAGCTGCCGCTACACAAAAAGTACCTGCTTCAATTCTATCATTAATAATAGTATATTCACACCCATGCAAATTTTTAGTACCTCTCACGACTATAGTATCAGTACCTGCTCCTTCGATTTCTGCTCCCATTAAAGAAATGAAATTAGCCAGATCCACCACTTCTGGCTCACAAGCTGCATTAGATATAACCGTTTCTCCCTCGATAGTAGCAGCCAGCATCATAACATTTTCCGTTGCTCCTACACTGGGAAAATCGAAGTAAACTTCTCCTTCATGGAGCTGAGATGCCCATGCTTCTACGTAACCAGAGTGCATGGATATTTCTACTCCCAAATGGCTAAAACCTTTAAGATGAAGGTCAATAGGGCGAGAACCAATAGCACACCCTCCAGGAAGAGGAACTTGAGCGCGGCCATGACGGGCAATAAGAGGACCGGTCACCAGGAAAGAAGCTCTCATTTTACGAATCAGTTCATAAGGAGCTTCACTGGTATTGTATAAAGCAGGAGAAATCCGATAAGCATGTTCTCCCACCTTTTCCACTTTACACCCTAAACTTTCCAGAACTGAGAACATGGTCTCTACATCTAAAAGATGGGGAACATTTTTAATTAAAGAAGGAGAATCAGCTAATAAGGTTGCTGCTAAAATGGGTAAAGCGGCGTTTTTAGCTCCTCCTATCTGTACTTCTCCTTGTAAAGGTTTTGAGCCTCGGATTACAAACTTACTCAACTGTTCTCTCTTTCCGCCTCTCGTATTATATTAGTAAAATCATCAAACTAATTCCTGCACTATTATAATCGATTTTTTTGACATCTACATCCTGGTTTCCTAAAAAACTTCTTAAAAGTGTTAGGAAACACCGGAGGAAGCTTCTCGGGTAGAAAATTCAAATTCTACCTTCCCTTCTTCCTGAAGAACCAGATAAGCAGAAAACTTCTTGCCTTTACGGGACTTAAAGCCGTAAAGCTTGTCCGTTCTACCCGTGGTAATTAATTTTTGAGCTTCCTGGCGGTTAATAAATCTTCCCGCTATCTTCTTCCAAATGGTAAATGGGCAACCTTCTTTCCATCGGGAGCAGCTAAAAGATTTGCGATTTTCATGGACTGGAGCTCCACAAAGGGGACAGTTCCCAACAGGCATAGACATCTTTTCTCTTTCTCCCCGGTCCTCCATACTTTTAACTTTTTCTACCATTTCCACTGTAAATTTTCTAATTTCCTCCATGAAGGTATCTCGAGAGAATTCCCCTTTCTCAATCTGGTTGAGCTTTTTTTCCCATTCTCCGGTAAGTTGAGGAGATGATAGCTCGGGAACTGGTATATTTTCTATCAAATTTATTAACTCTTTCCCTTTGGGAGTGGGTATAAGGGTTTTACCACTCCTTTCCACATAACCTACTTGTATTAATCGTTCAATTATGGCTGCCCGGGTGGCTGGAGTACCAATACCTCCCTCTTTCAATATTTCCTGTAGCTCTTCATCCTCTACAAACCGGCCTGCTCCCTCCATAGCTGACAAAAGAGTAGCTTCAGTATAGCGAGGAGGGGCTTTGGTTTCTTTTTCTTCCATCCAGGCTTTTTCCGTTTTCACTGTAGTTCCCTTTTCAACTGCGGGTAAGAAGTCTTCTTCCTCTCCCTCTTCTTTTCCATAAATTGCCCTCCAACCTGCCTCCAGAAGAACTTTAGATTTGCTAACAAATTTCTCATCCTCCACCACAGTTTTGATACTACGATGAACCCAAACTGCTTCAGGATAAAAAGAGGCAATAAATCTTTTTACGATTAAATTCATGATTCTCCTGTCATTTTCACTTAAACTTTCCCAATCAATTTTCTCCCCGGTGGGGATAATGGCATGGTGGTCGGAAACTTTGCTTTTGTCAAATATTCTTTTATCCTTTAGAGCTTTCCCTCGAGGAAATTCTTCCTTTACCCGTTCTGCAAAATCACACTCTGCT
The DNA here is from genome assembly GCA_002385475.1 of Candidatus Sordicultor fermentans. Lineage (GTDB taxonomy): Bacteria > Atribacterota > Atribacteria > Atribacterales > Caldatribacteriaceae > Sordicultor > Sordicultor fermentans. The sequence goes on from DGDO01000098.1 coordinate 16,472, forward strand.
AACATACGCCAGCACTTCTCTACCTGGGAAATTAAATCAGGAGAAAGATAGCGAGAGTTGGTGCGAGGGTAAGTTATCAGTTTATGACGCTCATAGAGTCTTTGAGCACTATCCAGAGTGCGTTTAGCTGAATAACCAAAAAGTTTATTGGCATCTCTTTGTAATTCAGTAAGGTCATAGAGAAGAGGGTGAGGTTCTTTAACCTTACGCTCCTTGTATTCAGCTACTTTCCCCTCTTGACCTTTAACTTTATTTACTATTGATTGAGCTTTCTCCTTCTCCCAAACTCGGTCTTCCTTTTTTTCCCATTTCCCCCGGTAAGAACCAGAGGGGGAAGAGAATTCAGCGAATATTTCCCAGTAAGGAACGGGAACAAATTTTTCTATTTCTCTTTCTCTTTCAACCAAAATAGCCAGAGTAGGAGTTTGCACTCTTCCTACAGAAAGCAGAGTTTTATAGCGAGCAGTAAACACTCGAGTGCCATTGATGCCTACCAACCAATCCCCCTCTGAACGACACTTGGCTGCCTGAGCTAAAAGTTCATAATCATCTCCGGGTTTAAGATGGGAAAAAGCCTCTTTTATAGCCTCTTGAGTCATAGAAGAAAGCCAAAGGCGGTAAACTGGTTTGCTACCCGCTAAAAATTCATAAATATAGCGGAAGATTAGCTCTCCTTCTCTACCTGCATCACAAGCATTTATTATCACTTCCACTTCTTTAGAATTAATGAGTTTTTTGATAACCTCTAACCTTTCTTCTGCTCCTTCTATGGCTTTCAGCTTAAATTCATCCGGCACAACCGGTAACAGAGCAAGACGCCACATTTTCAGTTTTTTATCATAATCTTCTGGTTCAGCTAAAGTCACTAAGTGTCCAACTGCCCACGTAACAATATAATCTTCATTCTCCCAGTATTCCTTCTTCTTCTTCATTTTACCCAAAGCACGGGCTATATCCTGAGCCACACCAGGTTTCTCAGTAATGATTAACTTCTTACCCATAATATTCACATCCTTTACTCAACTTTTTCTTTTCCTCCTGTGGGTCGACGGTGAGGAGCATAAGGAGCAGGAACATACTCCACGGAAGGCCGTTGCTGTTGTGGTTGAGGATAAAGGTCCATAAGCTGGTAAATCTCGTCTGGTAAACCCTCTTGCACTGGAAGTCCTAATTCTTTTGCCATCTCTAAAGTAATGGGAAAATCGTGAGTCCATCGACCCTCGGACAAAATCCTGGCTAACTCCCGGGCTTTTTCCTCAGGAAGACGTTCATCAACTAAATTTAAAACTACCTGATAAACCTGATTAATAGCTTTGCGAGCAATATCACCTAAAATTAAGGTTTGATCATCCCGATTGGGGTTAGGCTCTTCCAGAGCTTTTAAAATCGAGGCAGCCGGGTATTGAGCTTGAACTGTACCTATTTGAGGATCGACAGGTCCTAAAACAGCATTGGGATCCATAATTATCTCATCTGCTGCCAGAGCAATCAGCGTTCCTCCCGACATAGCGTAATGAGGAATAAACACTGTAACTTTAGCCGGGTGCCTTTTTATAGCACAAGCAATTTGTTGAGCAGCAAGTACCAGCCCTCCAGGAGTGTGGAGAATCAAATCAATGGGCATATCCTCAGGAGTAAGATGAATAGCTCGCAATATTTTTTCTGAATCCTCAATATTAATATAGCGTGCTATAGGTAGACCTAAAAAGCTAACTGATTCTTGCCTGTGGATCATGGCAATTACCCGCGATCTCCTTTTTCTCTCCAAACTCTTAATCGCTGCCATTCTTTGCTGCTCAATCATCTTCTTCTGCAAAGCAGGCAGGTAAATACTAAAAATGAGGATAAGAAAGATTATATCCCAGAACATTTTTTACAACCTCCCTTATATCAGTATTCATTATATAAAGCAAGATTACGATATTTTATTTTCCCCTCTTTAAAAATATCTCCTCCTTGAGCATCATAAGCTACCAAAAGGGGAAATTGTTCCACTTTCAAGCGCAAAAGAGCTTGAGCTCCCAGGTCTTCGTAATCCAACACTTCTTTTTCTACTACAAAAGTGGAAAGATAGGCTGCTGCTCCTCCGCAAGCCAGTAAATAAAGGGCTCCATATTTCTCTAAAAGCTCCTTCACTTCCTCTCTCCTCTCCCCCTTTCCAATGGTCGCCCGCAAACCTTTTTGCAGAAAATATTCCAGATATTTATCCATTCGGCTACTGGTGGTGGGACCAATTGACCCTATTATCTCTCCTCGGCGAGCAGGAGTGGGACCAGCATAATAAATAACTGATCCCGAAAAAGAAAAGGGAAGTTCTTTTCCTTTTTCCAGGTCCTCTATCAGGCGTTGATGAGTTAAATCACGAGCCACATAGATAACTCCATTTAAATGAACTTTATCACCTGCTCGCAAAAATTTAATCTCTTCCACCGAAAGAGGAGTTTTTAAAATTACTTCTTTCTTTCCTTCCATTTGCTTCACCATTTCAAGGTTTTCTGACGGAAAACATGACAGCTGCACACTAAACCCACCGGGAAACTGGCTATATGACAAGGATAGGTTTCTATTCGGACTTCTAGACAGGTAGTCTTTCCTCCCACTCCTTGAGGACCAATTCCCAGTCGGTTGATATCTTCTCGCCATTTTTCCTCTAATTCCCGATAGCGAGGGTCGGGATTGGCTTCTCCTAGAGGACGGGATAAAGCTCGAGATGCGAGATAAAGAGCATAGGGAGCATTACCACCTATTCCTACTCCCACAATAAGAGGAGGGCAAGCTTGTCCTCCCTTTGTATCCAGCTCCCTGAGAACGAATCTCTCTACCTCTTCTGGTTTGCTACCCGGTTCTAAAATTCCCAGAGAGCTGATATTATCGCATCCTCCACCCTTAACCAGAAGATCTATGCGAAGCTCATCTCCTTCTTCTAGTTCAAAGAAATAAACGCCTGGAGTATTATCTCCAGTATTCTTACCAAAGAAAGGGTCAGACATTATGGACTTTCGAAAATAATTATTTTTATAAGCTCTCCTTATAGCCTCATCCAGTGCCTGGCGCAAGCTTCCTCCCTTAATTCTTATTTCTTCTCCTTTTTCCACTTTAGCCATCACCATTCCCGTATCCTGACAGAGAGGAAGATGTCGTTCTTCCGCTACCACGTAATTTTCCATTACCTGTGATAACATTTCTCGAGCTAAATCATTCTCTTCAGCTGCTAAAGCTTCTAACATTTTTTCTCTAAGTAGTTGGGGACTGATTATATTCAGCTCTTCTAATGCCTTTTCTACCTGTTGAACTATCTCTTGAAATTCTAATTCTTTCATTTTCTACTTCCTCTTCGTAGTTTAATTCTAAAACCCCGGAAACTCCGCTTTAATCCTTTATTTTACCACCAGTAGTGGGCTTCTTCTTTAACATAATTATTGTGAATCTCCGCTATTTTCTCCGCAACCTCCTCAAAAACAGAGAAAGTTCCGATGCTCAAGAGTTTTCTCGACTTGTTCTGGGTCTTTAGCTCCGGGAATAACCGTAGCAACTTCGGGAAACATAAGAATTCATTTCCCTTTAACTATTTCATCCAGTATATCAAAAGTTTCAGAGTTACAGTAAAGTTCTACAGAAAGGAACGGAGCTGCAAAAAGCCTATAGCTTCTGCACCCAAGTTAGAGAAACTTCTATCCACAAGAGCATTCAAGCCTTCCCGATTATAACTGAAAATAAAAGTGAAGAAACAGCACGTAATGCTACTCAGATAGCCTCTTCTTCTACCTTTCCTAATCCACTTCCAATAGCCCAGGCGCAAAACTGACTTCTCTTACTGTTCAACCCGTTTGACCAAAAACCCCGTAGTTCAAGATTTTATCTCTCCCATTATTTTTTTATAAATTATAACAGAAAATAACTCAGAGCAAAGAGCAAAGCAAATTAACCTACTAATAAAAGAAAGGGAGATAACGAAAGATGCCAGAAGTCTTCAGTCAGTTGAAACCCGTTGAATGCTTCGCAAAACAATCTTGCTTTAGGCAGGGAGACAATTGTAATTGTCTCCCTGCGGACTTACAGGGTGTACAATTCTTGATTTTTGCCACTTATTCTTCCAGAATACCAATAGCTTGAGGTTCCCGGATAAGAGGAACTATGCTCTCAGAGATATTGAAAACTAAATCTCCTTCCTCAGGCCCGATAAATCCTACAGTCATATCCTGACCCACCACTAAGGAAACATAGTTTTTGTTAGAATCTAATATTACTCCTCCCTTTTTGAGGAAAGGAGCCTTTACTACTCCATCTCCTACTATTTCCTTCAGATGTTCCAGTTCTGTTTTAGCTCCCTGACTATAAATCCGCAAAAGGAGATTGTAGCGCTTTGGTGCTAAAGCCAGAGTATAGGGGCCATGAAATCCTCCCTCATCAAGAAGGGTAACAGCCTGAATGATATCATTTGCCGCTTCACCTGTCTCTTCCCAGGAAGACAGTTTCATTTTTTGGCTTCCTGTAACAGTCAGAAGACCGGGAATACCCGTCAGTCCTTGAAAAATAATCTCGTCTTCCTGGCGAGCGCATTCCCGAGTAGCTTCAACAAGAGGCGTTAAGTCTATAGTCACTCTTTCTCTTTCATAATTGGCTAAATCCATTTTTCTCAACCGGAAAGACCTCTGGATTTCCACTAAAGAAAGAGCCTGGCTCAGTGAAACCCCTTCTCCCTCTGAAATATTAGACAAAGAGACGAATTTTAGTCCTAAACCAAAAGGACCTTCCCAGGAAAGGATTCGTCTCCCCGAAAGATAAGCTTTAGCCACCTCTATCATGGTTCTATCCAGCAATTCCCAAACTTGAGGGGTTAAAGGAGCATCTTCCCGACTTAAGTATTTATTAGCCATCTCTTACCCTCCTTTCAGCTCTCTTTGAGAGGTCCCACAGTAGGAGGCTCTCCCTCTACAATTTTTCCTTCTTGATACAGTTCTTCTCGCATTTCCTCCACCTCTTGTTTTCCCTCAGCCAGGAACTGGTCTTCATCCTGAGTAAGAATTTGCAGCAAACGCAAAAACTCCCCAGCATGAACTCGTTCCTCGTCAGCAATATCGAGTAATACTTTCTTGGCCAGAGGATGGTCGGTAGCATCGGCTTGAGCAGTATAAAGATGAATGGCTTCCTCTTCTGCTGCTATACTAAGACGAATAGCCCGGATGAGTTCTGATAAACTCATTTTCTTATCGGGAGTTAGACCGCTGAAAGGATTTAAAAATTCAGCCATTTTCTTACCTCCTTAAAAAGCTTTTAATTTATTCTACCACAATGAAGTTATAGTATCCCGCAAAATCTGTTAAACTGCTAAAACTTCAAAAAGCAAATTATGTCGAAAGTCAAACGACAGTAAAACATTAGGGATACTATAACTTCTTCAGTAATCTTTTGTTTTTGTATCCTGTCTTTAATTTTTTGTTTTTAGCGCCGCAAGCACGCTGGGGGTACTTTCCCCCAGCGTTATAGTTTTTAGCTTTTTTATCTATTTTGCTTTTACAGTTTACGGCGTAAACTGTCTTTAACTATAAATCTTTCTCCACTATTACTTTTTCTTTCATCTCTTCTACTTCCTTTTTTTCTAATCGACAAACATCCCAAACTCGGGCATTACAAGCCCCTGCTGCTGCTCCCCAGCGCAAACATTCTACAAGGCTCAACCCTGCTTGAAGAGCATAAACAAAAGCGCCTAAAAAAGCATCACCAGAACCTACTGGATTCACTGTTCGAACCCGAGGAGATAAAGCAAAATAGATTTCTCCTCCATCTTTTAATATTACTCCCTTTTCTCCTCGAGTAAGGATGATTTTCTCGCTTCCGGGAGATGAGATAAAGTCAAAAAATTGCTTCAAATCTTCTTGGCTTTCTATTTTTCTTCCCCAGGTAGTTTCTGCCTCTTCCCAATTCATCTTTAAAAGCCAAGGAGAGGTGTCTAAAGCTAATCTGAGCGCCTCTCCTCTACTATCTATTATAACTTTCTTCCCCGAGCTTACCCTCTTTCCTAACTCTCGATATACCGAAGGAATAGAGGGAGGAACACTTCCACAGAATAAAAAAATTTCTCCCTCTTTTTCCAGCTCCCGAAAGCAGGTGATAAAATTCTCTAATTCTTCATCTTTTACTTGGGGGTCGGGCTCAAAATATGCAGTTTGTTGCCATCTCTCATCCACTACAGTGGTAACCACTCGGGTAAAGGATTCAATTTCTACCGGATAGGTATCGATTTTTTCTTCTTCTAATAATTCTTTAACTCTATTCCCGGTATAACCTCCTAAAAATAAAAGATGTTTTGCCTCCTCACCCCAGGTTTTAAGAACTCGAGATACATTAGAACCTTTTCCTCCCGCCACTTCTTGCATCTCTTGAACAGGGATTTTTTCTCCCCAGTGGTTCTCTTTAATAAACAAAGTTTTATCCACGCAAGGGTTAGGAGTGACTACCACAACCATAACTACTCTCCAAATTGCTGAAGCAAGCGAGAAGTAGATTCCTCTCCCACTTGTTTAATTGCCTTTTCTTCAGCAGGAGTGTTTTTCCCTAAAGAGGCAAAAAATTTATTTCTCTTCCGCCGGTTGGAGAAATTTTCTTTAGCCCAATCGCTTGTATAACCTCTCCGAGAGCTCATCTCCATAACTACGTGTCCCCACAGAACCCAGGCACTCTCTAAAAAGTGAGGGGCAAGAGGTTCAAGATAGGGAGAGTCAAAGTCATCAACCAATTTTTGCCCATAACGATTAAGCTCTGTTCCCACAAAAACAGGCATATCTCTTTTTTTTGTTTCTTCTACTATTTCATAGAGCTTAGCTAATTTTATCTTTCTTTCTTCCTCGCAAGGGATATTCCAGGCTCGGTCGGGAATGAGAAAGATAGTCTCTACGCCATTAGCCAAACAAAATTCCAAGAGCATTTCCGGGTCTCTTTCTCCACTATTAGTCCCATCTAACCAAGAAAAAGAAGGTATAGCTCCTAACCCCCAAATCATTTTATTAACTTCCGATCGCGACGGAAAATCCCCGGCATCAGGCTTTACATAACCCACCCCTCCAAATTTGATGAGCTTACTGCGGATAAAGTCATAAAAAGTAGCTTTATCCCGGAAGAGTTTCTTAACTTCTTCTTTTTCCATAGCCAATTTTTCTCCCCAGAACTTTGCTCTTTCCTCTTCATCGGGGATCAAAGCTTCACTTTTTAGAGCATAAGCAAGAACTATATGTCTCTCGGTGGGGTTGCCTGAGGGGGTAAGAGGTAACAAATCCTCTTGGTAGTCAATTTGCACTTTATCCAAGTAAGCATTAACTTTTTCTATTACTTTCTGATTTCTGGTCTGGGCAATTTTTTTTAGACTCAAAAGAATTTGCTCTATTTCACTACCTTTATCAGGAAGGCGGGTAAAACCATTACCCATATAATAAGCCACCCCCGGTTCATGGGGAGAACTAAACTCCTTATCGGGAAACTCCGGAAGATGAACTCGAGTTTCAATACCTGAGGAAAAGGGCAAACCTACTTCCAGCCCTCCTCGCTGAAATTCAGGTACTGCATCAAGAACATCAAAATCCACGCTTCCCGCCATGCTCAAACCCAGCTCTTTGGCTTTCCAAATGACGTGCAAAGGTGAATAACCATAAGCATTAAAAGAAAAGAAGGTGTGAAAATGAAGATTAACTCGAGGAGAAGGAGGGGGAAGGATTATCTCCCCTTTTTTAGCTTTTTCCACTAATTTCAAAAAAGCATTCCAACGCTCTTCATAATCAAAACTATCTAGTTTTTCTTCCCAGTATTGAATATCGTTCATATCTCATTACCTCATTTCCATTATTCTTTTTGATAGCTATCAAAAACCATAGCACTTCTTCTACCTATTGTAGCTAACCATTGCTGAAATAAAAACATCAAAATGAGAAATAGGGGAACAAAAATCATAGTTAGGCGCAGACTAAAAGCTGTCCCTATTACTCCTCCCAACCAGGGGAATAGGAAACTACCTAAACTATTGTTAAATAGAACCCAACTGGAAGCAGTAGAAGTTACTTCTGGAAAAGTCGCCAGGGCATAAGAAACGGTGGTAGGTATCAAAGTAGAGAGCATAAAACCAGTACCAAAAAGTAAAAGCACAGCAGAAGTAGAATGAAAGGGTAAAAGCAAAAACAAGGAAACAAATACTATTCCCCCTAAAGCATTAAGGCGAATAGTATTGAGATGACCAACTTTATCCGAAACTGGAGAAAGGATAAGCCTCCCTAACATTATACCCAACCAGAAATAAGAGAGAAAAATGGCTCCTTCTCCTCTTACTATCCCTTCTCCTTCTAAATAAGACACCAACCAGCCATTTAAGGTGCTCACTCCTCCCGCGTAAAAGAGAGTAGTGAAACCCATAATCCATAACGCCGGCTGCTTAAACACCCCTAACAATTCCTTAAATTGAGAAGGCTGATTTTTTCGAGGAATAAAAGGAAAAAGAAAAATAAGCAAAGTTATCAGAGTAAAAAGAGTACATATTTGGTAAAGATTCCGCCATCCATAACCCTCTACTACTAAAAAAGAGTAAAGACGGGGAGCAGCTAAAGACCCTAATCCAAAAAAAGCGTGAATGATATTTAGGGTAGTGGCAGGTTTTTCAGTAAAAACACTATTAGCTACGGGGCTAATCATAGCATCAATAAATCCCAACCCCACTCCCATAAGCAAAAAAGAAGCCATAACTAAAGGAAAAGAAGGAAGGAAAGAAATCCCTCCAAAACCAGCTAAAGATAGGAAAATTCCTAACCTCAGGATAGAAACTTGGTTAATAATATCTCCTAAAATCCCAGCCAGAAGAATAGAGACAAAATAGCCCAAGCCATGGAACAAGAAAACTCTTCCCACTACCGAGTAAGAAACGGAAAACTGCTGAGCCATTTCGGGAATTACCGCACCCATCCCTGAAAGACCCAAGCCAATAACTATGAGAGCAAGAAAGAAAGGGACTATTAAAAACTGTTTTTTCAATGTTATCCACTCCTCAAGTTATTTTGCGAATATATTGAACATACTACCTTCAATTTTTTATTCTCACTCTTTTCCCTCGTAGCGAGCTCTCCAGGCATTTTGCACTTTGAGCATTCCTCCATCTACTCCAATTATCTCCCCAGTTATATATCCAGCTTCCTCCAGCGAAAGGAAAAGCACTAAAGCTCCTACCTCGTCCGGAGCTCCAAATCTATTCAGAGGAATTTGCTCTTTTTGAAGATGTCCTCTTTCTTCAATCATAGACCGAGTCATATCTGTTTCGATAATCCCCGGAGCATAAGCATTGACTGTAATACCATAAGGCGCTAACTCAGCTGAGGCAATTTTAGTAAACATCTCTACTCCAGCTTTACTCACACCGTAAGCAATCTGTCCTACATCAGCAAAGTGGCCAGATATAGAACTAGCGTTTATGATTCTTCCAAACTTTTCCTGTTTCATAAAGGGCAATACTGCCTGGGTACAAAAAAGAGCGCTTTTTAAATTAGCTCTCAATACCTGGTCAAATTGCTCTTCAGTTAAATTTTCTAAAAAAGTAAAATCTAAAATTCCACAGTTATTGACCAAAATATCTACTCTTCCCCACTTCTCAGCTACCCAGTTAACCACCCTTCCGGCTTCTCTCTTTATACCCACATCTCCCTGAATAGATATAGCCTCGCAGCCCTCTTTCTTAAGCTCTTCTATAGCCTCATTGGCTCTCCGATTATCTGACCGATAAACCAAGGCCACTTTCGCTCCTGCTTGACTCAAAACCCTGGCGATACCCAGACCAATTCCTCGAGTGCCTCCGGTAATAATAGCTACCCGGTTAAGCAAAATTTGATTTAACTTTTCCATTTTTTCTCCTTTCTAAAGAGAAGATATTTTAGCTAACCGAAAAACCACTACCTTACGCCGAAGGAGCGCTGGAGTGCTTTTTCTCCAGCGTAATTGTTCGAATTCTTTTGTTATATATTTTGCTTTTTTGTTTACGTCGCAGGCTGTTCTATAATGGTTTGAATCAATACCTGGCCATCAACTTCTACTTGCAATTCCAAGTTAATTTCCGGATAAAGGCGAGGATTTTTTATTCGAAAAGTTATTTTCTGAAAGCCTATACATTCTATACACGCCCCTGCTTCTCGCTCCAGTTTTATCTTTACTTCGATTTTATCCTCCTTCTCTCGAGCAGAAATGGACCGTATTTGATAGCAAGGAACAGACGTGGAGAAAATAGTGGTAGCTACGATATCTTCTCCCTCCCAGAGAGTGGTGATAGACTCTTCTTCTAAAGCGAGGCATCCCGTCTCATGGTCAACTATCTCCACATCTAAAGGGTTCCATTTTTCATCACCACAACCTACCAGAAGAACCAAACAGGTAAAAATTACTCCTGCTACTATCAGCTTGTTCTTCATTTATTACCTCCTATTATTCAATAATCTCAGAATAAATATAACACAACAAAAGCATCCAAAGATAAAAAGTGATAAAATAAAAATTAATTTAAGTTACCCAAGCGAGGTCATATTTAATGATGCCTACTAATCCTAGAGAACAACTGATTAAATTGGGCGCAGAGAAGTTAGCT
>DGDO01000098.1:27331-28785 GCA_002385475.1 Candidatus Sordicultor fermentans
CCGAGAAAATCTCCGGCATCTTAAAGCCAGAATAAGAGGGTTAAGGCAAAGAAAAAGGTTTTTAGGAGCCAGAGAAGCCCAGAATTATGCTTCAGATTTAAGTCATCTTTTAGCTGATATTAGCTGATATTCAAAGAAATATCGAAGACCCCAAAATCGGGTTGGAATTAGTAGTAGCTTTCTTTGAAAGTGATAACAAAGTTTTAGAGTCCTGTGATGATTCCTACGGAAATGTGGGAGAGGTATTTCGCTACGATGCCACTGAACTTTTTACTCATTATGCTCAAGATATAGAAGATAAATCATATTTGTCCGACTTAGTTTTTAAGCTCTACCAGGAAGATGAATACGGAGTCCGGGAAGAATTGGTAGACCATGCTTTCCAATTTTTACCCGAGGAAGCCTTGCGCTCTCTGGCTCAACGGTTCTGGGAAAATGCCGAAAATATTGATAAAACTACTAAAGATAGCCAATACGATGCTCGACATTCTCTCTTTGCAGTAGAATCTTTAGCTCGTCAGCTACATGACGCTCCTCTTTATGAAAGAGCTGCATTAGCTACCTGGCCTGATCTTTCTTCTAAAACTTGTTTAGATATTACTGAAGTTTATTTAGAAGCGCAAGAGTCAGAAAAGGCACTCGACTGGATAAAGAAAGTTCCACCAGAAATGGCCTTAGATGACTATAAACGAGATAAATTATTGTTAGATATTTATCGAAAAATCGATAATCAAGAAAAATTAGCAGAAGTAGCCCAGAGAATTTTTCGCCAGCACAAAGACGTCGATAACCTAGAAGAACTTTTATCTATTATCGGTGAGGACCAACGAGAAAAAGTGATAGCTGAAACCAGCCAGGAAATTATGGCTAACCCTTCTTCTTTCTATTATGATATTTCTTTCCTGCTTGATACTAATCAAGTTGACCTGGCTCAAAAATATGTACTAGAAAATGAGGACACTTTAAATGGCGACCAATACGGTCTAATGCTAACTTTGGCCCAGCGGTTTGAAAAAGAAAATCGATTCCCTGTCTCCACTATTATCTATCGAGAACTTTTAGAGTCTATTCTGCGTCGAGCCCAATCCAAATATTATAAATACGGGGTGCGGTATTTGAAAAAACTGGAGAAGTTAGCCCCTCAAGTCTCTGACTGGCAGGGGGTTCTTCCTCATGAGCTGTACTTTAAAAAAATAGCCGAGACTCATGCTCGAAAGAAAAGTTTCTGGGATAAATACGAGCGAGAAGGGCAAAAATAAAAGTTCTAAGCCAGCTCGAAACGCTGATAAAAATTTGTGAAAAGAATATTGCTGCCTTCACCAGCTTAAAATAATCAATTCACTTACAAAGAGTCTGAAACTAACAGGAATTACAGGCAACGATTGCAAGTGGAGTAAAAAGGCCTCTCCCTGGTGGGAAACAGAAAATAGCCGAGCAGTTTACTCAGGAAACAA
>DGDO01000141.1 GCA_002385475.1 Candidatus Sordicultor fermentans
AGTAGCTGATATTATTGAATAGGGGGAGAGGGAGGCGTAGGAAGTGGCTCAAAAAATAAGAATAAAGTTAAAAGCTTACGATCATAAAATTCTGGATCAATCGGCACTCAAAATAGTGCACGCAGTGGAGAGAACGGGGGCAGAAGTCTCGGGGCCTGTGCCTTTACCCACTGAGATTGCTAAGTATACTGTTTTACGATCTCCTCATGTGGATAAAAAATCTCGAGAACAATTTGAAATGCGAACCCACAAAAGATTGATCGATATAGTAGACCCCAACCCTAAGACGGTTGACGCTCTGATGCATCTCGATTTACCAGCTGGGGTAGATATAGAGATCAAGCTTTGATGAGGTAGCTGGGGAAGGAGATATAGATGAAAACAGTGACTTATGGAATGATAGGAGAAAAAGTAGGAATGACCAGGATTTTTACCCCGGAAGGAATATCTGTTCCGGTAACGGTAATTAAATGTGGTCCCTGTTATGTTACCGGCAAAAAGACTAAAGAGCGGGATGGGTATGAAGCCTGGCAAATAGGTTATGGAGAGGTTAAGGAAAGAAAACTCAATAAACCTCGTCTGGGACACCTTAAAAAAGGAGGAGTGCCTCCCCTTAAGTTTTTGAAAGAGTTTTCTTTTAAGGATGCTCAATATCAGCCGGGTGAAGTATTGAAAGTAGATAGCTTTCAAATAGGAGACCGGGTGGACGTAACCGGTAAGTCCAAGGGTAAAGGGTTTGCCGGAGTGGTAAAAAGACTGGGATACAAGGGAGGAGAAACCTCTCATGGTTCTATGTTTCATAGAGCACCTGGCTCTATAGGTGGTACAGACGCCGGCAGGGTTTTTAAAGGCAAAGGTCTTCCCGGGAGAATGGGAGGGAAGAGGGTAACAGTTCGCAATCTGGAAGTAGTGGGAATAAATGCAGAAAGAGACCTTCTCATTTTAAAAGGAGCAGTTCCTGGCCCGGCAGGAAGTCCAGTAATAATAATTCGAAAGTAACCAGATAGGGGGATAGAAGATGGAGTTAGAAGTGTGGAACAAAGAGGGAAAGGTGGTAGACACCATCACCTTAGAAGATACAGTTCTGTCCGATGAAGATTATCACCTTCTTTACCTCTCGGTTAAGGCTTATTTAGATAATCAAAGATTAGGAACGGCCAAAACTAAAACCCGGGGGGAAGTAAGAGGGGGAGGGAGAAAACCCTGGAGACAGAAAGGAACTGGTCGAGCAAGACATGGAAGTATCCGCTCTCCCATCTGGAAGGGGGGAGGGGTAACGTTTGGTCCTGCTCCTCGCTCTTACTACCATAGCCTTTCTAAGAAAGAAAGAAGGAGAGCTCTGATTTTAGCTTTAGAAGAAAAAATAAATCAAGGATTGTTGCGTTTGATAGAGGAGATCGATTTTAAGAGCCCTAAAACTAAAGAAGCCAAGCAATTCCTTTCTTCTCTAACTGGGGATGAGCTAAGAAAAGTGTTGGTGGTTACTGAGGAAAGTAAAGAAAATGTGAGAAGAGCTTTTTCCAATCTCCCTGACGTTAGAGTGAAATCAGTTGGTGAGTTAACTACTTACTTTGTGGTGGATTCCCAGCTGGTGGTGATGGAGAGAGAGGCCTTCTCGTCACTTTGGAGGCAGGAAGATGAGTAATCAGCGAGAGATATTGATTAACCCTATCATTACCGAGAAGACAGTGAACCTCCAGAAGGAGAGTAAATATGTTTTTAAGGTTGATTCTCGAGCCACTAAGGCAGAGATAAAGAAAGCAGTGGAAGATGCCTTTGGGGTGACAGTAACTCGAGTAAACACGGTGAGGGTTAAAGGGAAAACAAAAAGGCTGGGACGCTTTGAGGGTAAAACTAGCTCATATAAGAAAGCGATAGTTTTCTTGAAGCCAGGAGAAAGAATAAAAGCCTTTGATATTACTTAAAAAGGAGAGAACAATATGGCTAATTTGAAACAATACAAGCCAGTTACACCAGGCCGAAGACATATGAGTGGTCATACCTTTGAAGAAATTACTCCTGGTGGGCCGGAAAAATCTCTTTTAAAACCGTTGAAAAGTAAAGCGGGGAGAGATAACCAGGGGAGAATTTCGGTAAGACATCGAGGAGGAGGCCACAAGAGAAAATATCGGTGTGTTGATTTCAAAAGAGATAAATTTGGCATTCCTGCTAAAGTAGAAAGAATTGAGTATGACCCCAACCGGTCTGCTCGAATCGCTCTTTTGAAATATGCTGATGGAGAAAAGCGTTACATCATTGCTCCTTTAGGAGTCACGGTGGGGGATGTATTAATGAGCGGAGAAGAGGCGGACATCCGTCCTGGTAATGCTTTGCCTCTTCGTAATATACCGCTGGGGACTTTCATTCATAATGTGGAGTTAAGAAAGGGCAAAGGTGGACAGTTAGCAAGATCAGCAGGGGCTTATGCCCAGTTAATGGCTAAAGAAGGAGATTATGCTCAAGTTCGACTTTCCTCCGGGGAAGTACGCTTGATTAATATAGATTGTTTGGCCACTGTAGGTCAGGTAGGCAATGTAGAACATGAGAATGTGGCCATTGGCAAAGCAGGAAGGAAACGATGGTTAGGAGTGAGGCCTACCGTGCGAGGAGTAGCTATGAATCCTATCGACCATCCTCATGGTGGAGGAGAAGGGAAATCCCACGGAGGAAGACATCCGGTGAGCCCCTGGGGAGTGCCTACTAAAGGCTTTAAAACCAGGAAGAACAAAAAGACGGATAAATGGATTGTTAAGAGGAGGAAGTAGGGATGGGTAGATCTACAAAGAAGGGTCCTTATGTAGATTCACGCTTGCGAGAAAGAATTGAAGAACTTAATCGAAAGGGAGAGAAAAGGGTAATTAAAACCTGGTGTCGAGCTTGTGTGATAATCCCTGAAATGGTAGGGCATACTATTGCTGTTCACAACGGGAAAAAGCACATTCCTGTTTATATCACTGAGCAAATGGTAGGACATAAGTTAGGAGAGTTTGCTCCTACTCGAACTTTTAAAGGACATGGTAGTCCCACGGAACGCTCTACGGCGTTGAGGTGAGGGAGGATTGGAAAATATGGAAGTAAAAGCAACGGCAAAATATTTGCGCATCTCGCCTCGCAAAGCAAGGCAAATTGTTGATTTAATTCGGGGAAAATCGGCGCAGGAAGCTTTAACTATTTTACAGTTTATTCCTAAAAAGTCAGCCGAAATGGTGTATAAGGTTTTGAAGTCAGCGGTTGCCAATGCAGAGAATAACTATAATCTGGATGTGGATCAATTAGTAGTGTCTAAAGCTTTTGTAGATCAGGGGCCGACTTTAAAACGGGTACGTCCCCGGGCTATGGGGAGAGGGTATCTAATCAGAAAAAGAACCTCTCATATTACAGTGGCAGTTTCGGAAAAGGAGGAACAATAATTGGGGCAGAAAGTAAATCCAATTGGGTTGCGTTTGGGAATTGTTAAGGATTGGCAATCTCGCTGGTACGCAGAAAAAAATAAGTTTAAAGATTATCTTATAGAGGATTTGAAGATTCGCCAGGAAGTTAAAAATAGATTTTATCGTTCAGGTATTTCTCGGGTGGAAGTGGAGCGACTGGCTAACCAGATAAAGATAATTGTTAAAACCTCCCGGCCTGGCATTGTCATTGGCAGAAGAGGCAGCGAGGTGGAAAAGCTTCGTCAGGATATCCAGAATATGACCGGAAATCAGAACATCCAGATTTCGGTGGAAGAGGTGCCCATCCCGGAGATTGATGCTCAACTGGTGGCCGAGAACGTTGCTTCCCAGATAGAACGGAGAGTTTCTTATAGGCGAGCTATGAAACAGGCTATCAATAGAGCTTTAAGGATGGGTGCTCAGGGTATAAAAATATCCTGTTCCGGTCGTTTAGCCGGAGCAGAAATCGCGCGGGAAGAGTGGTATCGAGAAGGTCGTCTTCCTCTCCATACCTTGCGGGCAGACATAGATTATGGCTTTACTGAATCTCTCACTACTTATGGAAAAATTGGAGTAAAAGTGTGGATATTCAAGGGAGAAGTGATTTCTCCTGGAGAGTTGTTAGAGGCAGAAGGTGCTGCTCTTTCGGGAAAAGAGAAAAAAGAGAAGGAAGAAGGAAGTTATGAGGAGGTAGCAGAAGACTATGTTGATGCCCAAGAAAGTTAAATATAGAAAACAACACCGAGGAAGAATGAAGGGTGTGGCCTCCCGGGGTAATAAAGTTGATTTTGGAGATTTCGGTCTTCAGGCTCTGGAGCCAGCCTGGATTACTAATCCTCAGATTGAGGCGGCTCGAGTGGCTCTATCTCGTAGTATGAAAAAAGGAAAAATATGGATTCGTGTCTTTCCTGATAAGCCCTATACTAAAAAGCCCACAGAAACAAGAATGGGTAAGGGAAAAGGGCCGGTAGAAGGATGGGTAGCAGTGGTAAAACCGGGAAAGATTCTTTTTGAGATAGGGGGAGTAGATAGAGAAACGGCACAGGAAGCTCTCCGACTGGCTTCCCACAAATTGCCGATCAAGACCAGGGTGGTGGAGAGAAGCATTGATTAGGGGTGAGAGATATGAAGGCTTTAGAGCTTCGCAATTTGACTAATGAAGAGCTAAATCAGAGATTCAAAGATTTACGTACTGAACTTTTTAATTTGCGTTTTCAAAGCATTACCGGTCAATTGGGTAATCCTAAGAGAATAAAAATGGTTAAAAAAGACATTGCTCGAGTGAAGACGATTTTGAGAGAAAGAGAATTGTCTGAAGAGAAGCAG
The DNA here is from genome assembly GCA_002385475.1 of Candidatus Sordicultor fermentans. Classification (GTDB taxonomy): domain Bacteria; phylum Atribacterota; class Atribacteria; order Atribacterales; family Caldatribacteriaceae; genus Sordicultor; species Sordicultor fermentans. The sequence goes on from DGDO01000141.1 coordinate 4,758, forward strand.
GGGGTTAAGTAGAATGGGAGCAAGAAAAAGATTAACTGGCGAAGTAGTTAGTAATGCTATGGATAAAACAGTAGTGGTAAAAGTGGTGAGAATTTCTGAACACCCTCTTTATAGAAAGAAAATTAGAAAAGCGAGTCGGTTCTCTGCTCATGACGAGAATGGAATTTGTGCAGTGGGGGATCGGGTTCTGATTGAGGAAACAAGGCCCTTGAGCAAGACTAAAAGATGGAGAGTTGTCACGGTGTTGCAAAAAGCCAGGGTAGAGGGAGGAGAAGAAGTTGATTCAGTCGAGAACTATGCTTGAGGTAGCTGACAATACGGGAGCTAAAAAAATAATGTGCATTCGAGTACTGGGTGGCTCTGGTCGCCGTTATGCAAGTATTGGTGACGTAATTATTGCTACAGTAAAAGAAGCAGAACCTCGCTCTGATGTAAAAAAAGGGGAAGTGGTAAGAGCGGTGGTTGTAAGAACCAAGAAGGAAGTAGGGAGACCAGATGGTAGCTTTGTCCGTTTTGATGATAATGCTGCTGTTTTAGTCACCAATCAGGATGTGCCTCGAGGAACTCGAATTTTTGGTCCGGTGGGAAGAGAGCTGAGAAGCCGTAATTTTTCGCGTATTATCTCACTGGCTCCTGAGGTGGTATGAGGAAGGTGGTTAAAATGGAAAGTCGAGAGAAAAAAGCTAGTGTAGCCATAAAAAAAGGTGATTCAGTAGAGATTGTCCGGGGTAAGAATCGGGGAAAAAGAGGGAAAGTTCTGAAGGTTTTTCCCCGGGAAGGAAAAGTGGTGGTAGAGGGAATTAACATAGTTAAAAAACATACCCGTCCCACTCAGGACAACCCTCAGGGAGGAATAATAAACAGAGAAAATCCGGTAAAAATTTCTAATTTAAGACTGATTTGTAGTCGCTGTAATCAACCTACTAAAATTCGCAGAGTTAAAGTGGCTGAGTCCCGTTCTCGAGTCAGAGTATGTAAAAAATGTGGAGAAATCATAGATAAGGTGTAGCAAGGAGGATTGTGGCTGTGTCCATCACCAAGGAAAAATACCAGAAAGAAGTAATTCCCAGTCTTGTTGAGACTTTTGGTTATCGAAATGTTATGCAAGTGCCCAAGGTAGAAAAAATAGTTATTAATGTGGGGGTAGGGGATGCTACTCAAAACTCCCGCTACCTTGATTTAGCAATAGAAGAGTTGGCTCTTATTACCGGGCAGAAACCATTGGTGACTCGAGCTAAAAAATCTATATCTAACTTTAAGTTGCGCCGAGGCGCACCAATTGGTTGTAAGGTTACCTTGAGAAAAAATACAATGTATGAATTTATGGATCGGTTCCTGAATATAGCTGTGGCTCGTATTCGTGATTTCAGGGGATTTCCGGATAGTTCTTTTGATGGGAGAGGAAACTGTACCATTGGCATTGAAGAACAATTAATTTTCCCCGAAATTAGCTATGATAGGGTGGAGCGGGTTAGAGGTATGAATATCACTTTTGTAACCACTGCGTCCACTGATGAAGAAGCTAAAGCTTTGCTGGAAGCGCTGGGTTTACCATTTAGGAAGTAGAGGAGGTTTTTTAATGGCTCGTAAAGCTAAAATAGAAAGAGAAAAAAAGGATTTGAAGTTTAAGGTGCGCTATAGAAATAGATGCAGTTTATGTGGAAGACCTCGGGGTTACTTGCGGGATTTTGGTCTGTGTAGGATTTGTTTTCGTAATTTGGCAAGCAGAGGTGAAATACCTGGGGTAACCAAGTCGAGCTGGTAAAGGAGGAAAAACATAGTGGCCCATACAGATCCCATTGCTGATATGTTGACGAGGATTAGGAACGCCTTAAAAGCGGGAGAGAGTATAGTTAAAGTTCCTTCCTCCCGGTCTAAAATTGAAATAACTCGAATCCTTAGAGAGGAAGGCTATATTAACGATTATAAAGTTCTCACTCAGGAAGGTGGAAAGAGTGACTTGATTATCGAGTTGAAATATGGTCCTAATCGAGAAAGAGTAATTAATGGTTTGAAAAGAATAAGTAAACCAGGTTTGAGAGTGTATGCCGGAAAAAATGAAATACCTGTGCTTCTGGGGGGAATGGGAACAGTGGTAGTTTCCACCTCTCAAGGGGTGATGACGGGAAAAGAAGCTAAAAAATTAGGCGTAGGTGGGGAAGTTATTTGCTATATTTGGTGAAGGAGGATTAACCATGTCCCGCGTAGGAAAGAAACCGGTAGTGATACCAGATGGTGTAAATGTAAAAATTGAGGGTCGCACGATAGTGGCTAAAGGTCCTCTGGGAACCTTAGAGAGGGAAATTCATCCTCGAGTGAAAGTGGAGAAAGAAGGAAATACTCTTCAGGTAATTAGAAAAGGAGAAGATAAATTAGATCGTTCTCTTCATGGCTTAACCCGGACTCTGGTGGCTAATATGGTGGAAGGAGTGTCCCAGGGTTTTGAAAAAGCTCTGGAGATTAGCGGATTAGGCTATCGAGCTCAGAAAAAAGGACAAAATTTAGTTCTTAACCTGGGATTTTCCCATCCCATAGAGATAGAACCTCCCTCCGGCATTACCTTTGAGGTGGAGGGACAGGTAGTGAAAGTAAAAGGTATTGACAAAGAAAAAGTAGGTCAGGTAGCAGCTAATATCAGGGGGCTAAGAAAGGTAGAGCCTTACCATGGTACAGGAATTAAGTATGTGGGCGAAGTTACCAGAAGAAAACAAGGTAAAGCAACTGCGAAGTGAAGGGAGAGTCTTATTATGCTGGTAGAGGAAAAAAGAGAGAAAAGAGACAAAAGACATAGAAGGGTACGAAAAAAAGTACGGGGTAGTGCCGAGCGTCCTCGTCTTGTCGTTTTCCGCAGCCTCAGGCATATATATGGCCAGATCATTGATGATAGTGAAGGCAGAACTCTGGTGGCGGTCTCTTCCCTTACTTCAGAGCTCAGAGGTAAAGATGGCTCTGGAGTCGAAATAGCTAAAGAGGTGGGAAAGCTTCTGGCGCAGAAAGCCCGGGAGAAGGGAATAGAAACCGTGGTTTTCGATAGAGGAGGATATAGATATCACGGTCGGGTTAAGGCTTTAGCTGAAGGAGCCAGAGAAGGCGGATTGCAATTTTAACCAGATGGAGGTCGAAAGATGAGGAGAATAAAGCCAGACGGCTTGGAGCTTAAAGAAAGATTGATAGAAGTAAATCGAGTTAGCAAAGTGGTCAAAGGAGGCAAGCGTTTTGGTTTCCGGGCTTTAGTAGCGGTGGGGAACGGAGAAGGAGTGGTAGGTATTGGTACAGGTAAAGCTAAAGAAGTTCCTGAGGCAGTGAGAAAAGCCACGGAAAAAGCTCGGAAATCTTTGATTCAGTTTCCCATGAGAGGTACCACCATCACTCATGAATTGGTGGGAAGGGCAGGAGCCAGCCGGGTGGTTTTAAGGCCTGCTGCCCCGGGAACTGGAGTTATTGCCGGTGGAGCGGTTAGAGCAGTTCTAGAAGTGGCAGGGATAAAGGATGTGTTGACTAAATCTCTGGGGAGTAATAATCCTGTGAATCTGGCTCGAGCTACCATGCAAGGGTTGATGTCTTTGAAAGACCCTCAGGAAGTGGCTCGCTTACGAGGGAAAGAAGTGAAAGACTTCTTTACTGTTTCTCGCTAAAGGAGAGAAGAAAATGGGAGAGAAATTACTGAAGATTACTTTGAAGAAAAGTCCCATTGGCAGACCAGAGCCTCATAAAAGGACTGTCAAAGCTCTGGGTCTTCGCAAATTAAATCAAACTGTGTATCATAAGGACTCTTCCTCCTTGAGGGGTATGGTTAACAAGATATCTTATCTTTTAGAAGTAGAAGAAGTAGAAAGTGCAGAGGAAGGAGAAAGATAATATGGGAGTTAACGAGTTAAAACCCCGAGATGGTTCTTTTCATTATCGGAAAAGAGTGGGTCGAGGCATAAGTTCAGGTCATGGAAAGACTAGTGGACGAGGACATAAAGGACAGAAATCTCGCTCTGGTGGCAAAATTCCTCCTTACTTTGAAGGGGGACAGATGCCTCTGGTGCGTCGGATTCCTAAAAGAGGTTTTCGGAGCTGGAATAGAAAGGAATGGCAGATAATCAACTTAGAAGCTCTTAATCGTTTTGAAGAAGGAGAAGAGGTGAATAAAGAGCTTCTACGAAAAGCGGGGTTGATTAAGAAACTGGATCTTCCAGTTAAGATTTTAGGTGGGGGAGAGCTAACTAAAAAGTTGATAGTGAAAGCTGACGCCTTTTCTCTTTCGGCTAAAGAGAAGATTGAAGAAAAAGGCGGAAGAGCAGAGGTAGTATAAGATGTGGGAATCCCTCTTAAAATTATTTAGAATACCGGACCTGAAAAGAAGAATTCTCTTTACTCTCTTTATGTTGGTGCTTTTTCGCGTTGGTGCTCATATTCCTGTTCCGGGAATTGATTCTCGAGCTTTAGCCGATGTTTTTTCTCAGGGAGGAATTTTAGGTTTTCTGGATATGTTCGCTGGCGGTGCCTTGAGTAACTTTTCTATCTTAGCTCTGGGCATCGTTCCCTATATTAATGCTTCCATTATCATCCAGCTTCTGACGGCGGTTATCCCTAGCTTAGAGGAATTAAGCCGAAGCGGAGAAGAGGGAAGAGATAAAATTGCTCAGTATACGAGGTGGTTTGCCATTGTTTTAGCTCTGGTGCAAGGGTTTGGAATAACCTCCTGGATAGAAGGAATGGGAGTGGTTCTTTACCCGGGCTGGGGATATAAAATAACTGTTCTTCTTACTCTTACTGCTGGGACCATATTTTTGATGTGGCTGGGAGAGTTGATAACTGATTTAGGGGTGGGTAACGGGACTTCTCTTATCATTTTTGCCGGTATCGTAGCCCGGGTACTTCCCCAATTGGTGAGAACTTTTTCCTTAATCAAAGTGGGGGAAATTAATCTTTTGTATTTCATTTTGTCTCTGGTGATGAATGTGGCAATCATTGCTGTAGTAGTAGCTTTTCAGGAAGCGCAGAGGAGAATCCCGGTTCAGTATTCTAAAAGAGTGGTGGGAAGGAAGATGTACGGAGGACAGAGCACCCATATACCTATTAGAATTGTGCAGGGAGGAGTGCTTCCTATCATTTTTGCCTCTTCTATTCTCCTTTTCCCTGCCACTTTAGCTCAATTTTTTCAGGGCTCGAAGGTTATGGCCAGTATAGCCAGTGCTCTTTCTCCTAATTCTCCTCTTTATCTTTCTCTTTATGCAGCCTTGATCATATTTTTCACCTATTTTTATACTGCGGTTTCTTTTAACCCTGTGGAGCTGGCTGAGAATATGCAAAAGTATGGTGGTTTTATTCCGGGAATAAGACCGGGAAGGCCAACGGTAGAATATTTAGACCGTACTCTTTCTCGTATCACTTTGTGGGGAGCTTTGTTTTTAACCTTTATTGCTATAGTTCCCAATATCATAACCGATTTGACCAAGGTTACCACTTTTTACTTTGGAGGAACAGCAATCCTCATTATGGTAGGAGTGGCCATTGAGACGGTGAGACAACTGGAAGCTCAATTGCTCATGAGACATTATGAAGGTTTTATCCGTAAATGAGAAAGGAGAAGAGAAATTGCGCATAGTTTTATTGGGACCTCCGGGAGCGGGTAAGGGGACACAGGCTAAAATGATGGAAAAAGATTTAGGTGTTAGTACCCTATCCACCGGTGATATAATTCGCCTGGCTATAAAAAATCAAACCCCCTGGGGTAAAAAGGCGGAAGAGTTTGTTAAAAGTGGGCGATTAGTCCCTGATGATGTGGTAATAGGTATAGTTAAAGAGAAGATTGACCAGGATAATTTATGGTCAGGCTTTATCCTGGATGGTTTTCCCCGTACCATAAAGCAGGCAGAAGCATTAGAAGAAATGCTGAAGGAGAAGGGTTTATCCTTGGATGTGGTTCTCTATTTTGCAGTGGATAAAGAAGAAGTAATAAAGAGACTTTCTTCCCGGCGGGTTTGTGAAAACTGTCAAACTCCTTATAATCTCCTTTCTAATCCTCCACAGCGAGACGAACTTTGTGACCGATGCGGAGGTAAATTGATACAGAGAGATGATGATAAACCAGAAGTAATTCGTAAACGATTGGAGACTTACGAAGAAGAAACCAAACCTTTAATCGATTTCTATGAAGAGCGAAATTTATTGCGAGTTATACCATCCAGCGCTCCTATAGAGGAAGTGTATGATAGAGTTAAGGAAGCTTTGAAAGAAGTGGCAGCCGGGCAATGAGTAAATTAATAAGTGATGATGAAGTTGAAAAAATTCGCCAGAGTGGAAAGATTTTAGCAGAGGTTATCCGGGAAATAAAAAGACTGATAATTCCTGGAGTTAAGACCTCTTTTCTGGACCAGGTGGCTGCAGATTTAATAAAAAGCCACGGAGCTCGACCGGCTTTTTTGGGCTATCGAGGTTATCCGGCTTCCATCTGTATCTCTATTAATGAGCAAGTAGTGCATGGTATTCCTGGAGAACGGGTGATCGAGTCTGGAGATTTAGTGAGTGTGGATATAGGAGTGGAGTTTCAGGGATTTTATACCGATGCTGCTTTCAGCGTGGTAGCAGGTGATGGTAACTCTTTGGCTCAGAAACTGGTAGAAGTTACAGAAAAATCTCTATATGAGGGAATAAAAAGAGCTTTGCCGGGTAATAGAATTGGTGACATATCTCATGCTATTCAGGAAACTATTGAATCTGCAGGTTTTTCGGTGGTGAGGGACTTTGTGGGGCATGGCGTGGGTAGAGCCCTACATGAGGAACCTCAAATACCTAATTTTGGAAAGAAAAATCGGGGAGTAGTTATTGAAGAAGGGATGGTGTTGGCTATCGAGCCTATGGCTAATGAAGGAGGATACCAGGTAGAAATATTGGATGATGATTGGACGGTGGTAACTAAAGATGGTGGTTTGTCAGCTCATTTTGAGCATACCGTTTGGGTTACTAAAAAAGGTCCGGTGATTTTAACTCATTCCGGAGATAAAGAGCAATAATGGTTAAAGAAGATATTGTTGAAGTAAAAGGAACGGTTTTAGAGGCTTTACCCAATGCCATGTTTAAAGTAGAATTAGAAACGGGTAAGGTAATATTGGCTCATATTTCAGGTAAAATGAGGATGCATTATATTAGAATTCTTCCTGGTGATAAAGTTACCGTGCAGATATCAAAATACGACCCTACTAAAGGGCGAATTGTGTATCGGTATAAGTGAAAAAGGAGGCAAGAAGATGAGAGTTAGTGCCTCGGTGAAACCGAGATGTGAAAAGTGTAAAGTGATACGTCGACGGGGGAAAGTAATGGTTATCTGTTCCAATCCCCGACATAAGCAGAGACAGGGTTAGGAGGTTTTTTTCTTATGGCCAGAATTGCCGGAGTTGATTTACCCAACCACAAAAGGGTAGATATTGCGCTCACTTACATTTATGGAATAGGCAGAAAGTTATCGGCAAAAATTTTGGAAGAAGCTAATGTAGAACCAGGAATCAGAGTCAAAGATTTGAGTGATGATGAATTAGTGCGAATCCAGAAAGAAGTGGAGAAATATCCGGTGGAAGGAGAGTTGAGGGCTCAGGTTTCTCAAAACATTAAGCGTCTGATTTCCATTGGATGTTACCGGGGTATGCGGCACAGGCAAGGGCTACCGGTGAGGGGACAGAGAACCCGTACTAATGCCCGGACTCGCAAAGGTCCCAGAAGAACTGCAGGAGCAAAAAGAGGTAGGTAATTAAAACAGTATGATAAAGGGAGGCTTAGACTAATTTGGCTAAAGCAGGTAGAAAAAAGAAAAGAGAAAAAAGGACGGTCAGGGAAGGTATTGCCCATATAAAGTCCACTTTTAATAATACCGTTGTTTCCATAACTGATAAAGAGGGAAATGTTTTGTCCTGGTCTAGTGCTGGAAGTGCTGGATTTAAAGGGACGAAAAAGGGAACCCCCTTTGCTGCTCAGCTAGCAGCTGAACAGGCAGCAAAGAAAGCCATGGATCAGGGGTTGCGAGAAGTGGAAGTGTTGGTGAAAGGCCCTGGCTCGGGGAGAGAAACTGCTATCCGGTCTTTGCAAGCAGCTGGCTTAATCATTAGCTCTATAAAAGACGTTACTCCTATTCCTCATAATGGTTGTCGGCCACCTAAACAAAGAAGGGTATGAAGGAGGATACAGAAAATGTCAAGGTACACTGATGCTAAATGCCGACTCTGTCGAAGACATGGCAGCAAGCTTTTTTTAAAAGGGCCTCGCTGCTATACTGATAAATGTGCTATGGAAAAACGACCCTTCCCGCCCGGGGTGCACAAAGGGTCTCGTCGAAGGCTGTCCAGTTATGGTATACAGCTTAAGGAAAAACAGCGGGTACGATTTATGTATGGTATAACTGAAAATCAGTTTAAGAATTATTTTGAAAAAGCCAGTCGCCTTCCTGGAGTGACGGGAGAGAATCTTCTTTCTCTTTTGGAGAGAAGATTAGATAATGTAGTTTTTCGGGTGGGATGGGCAGATTCTCGTGCTGATGCAAGGCAAATGGTTCTTCACGGTCATTTTTTAGTTAATGGTCGCAAGGTGGATATACCGTCTTACCTGGTAGATGAAGGTGATGTGGTGGAATTATCTTCTCGGGGGGAAAAACATAAAAAAATTAAAGAATTAATGGAAGAAGAAAGAACCCCGACTCCTGCCTGGCTGGGAGTGAGTGAAGATGGCAAGGCTACTATATTGCGAGAACCACAAAGAGAAGATATTGATTACGCAGTGGAAGAACAGCTTATAGTAGAATTTTATTCTAAATAATTTTGAGGTGCTGGTAATGTTGGATATTCGAGATATAACAAGGTGTGACCTTTTAGAGTGGGAGGAAGACCATGCCACTAAGGTTCAGTATGGTAAATTCTCTATTGAGCCTCTGGAGGTGGGTTGGGGTATTACGGTGGGTAATGCTCTGCGTCGGGTTTTACTTTCCTCTATAGAAGGTGCGGCGGTTACCGGAGTACAAATTGAAGGGATAATTCATGAATTTTCCTCTCTGCCCGGGGTAAGAGAGGACATAATCGACATAGTTCTAAACCTCAAGGGTCTGGTTTTGCGTTCTTATTCTGATGATGAAGAAACCCTTTATTTAGAAGTGGAGGGAGTTCCTGGAGAATTACGAGAAGTCACGGCCCGGGATATACAGCCTAACAGTAATGTGGAAATAATCAACTTAGACCATCACTTAGCAGAAATAGATGAGGAAGCAAAGCTTTCTATGAAGATATCGGTAAAAAAGGGACGGGGTTATCTTGAGGTAGAAGGAAGAGACATAAAAGAGGATTATAACTTTATCCCTATTGATGCTCTGTTCACCCCGGTGAAAAAAGTAAATTTCCAGGTTCTGGATACCCGGGTGGGACAGCTTACCAACTATGATAAGCTGATTATAGAAATATGGACTAATGGAGCTATCACCCCCCAGCAGGCTCTCAGCCAATCTCTGGATCTTTTGGCTGAAGAGTTCTCCCGTTTTGGGGGGTTATTGAAAGAAAAAATAGGGGAAAGTGAACCGGCTGAAGAGGTCGAAGAAGATGAAGAAACATCTGAAGCAGAAACCAGCATTGAGGAGCTGGAGCTTTCAGTAAGAGCTTACAATTGTCTTAAAAGAGCTCATATCGATACGGTGCAGGAACTGGTGAGTATTCTCCAAGAACGACCTGAGGACTTGAAAAAAATCAAAAATCTGGGTCAAAAAACTTTTGAAGAAATAGTAGAAAAAGTAGAGAAGTGGAGTTCCGAAGTAGAAAGCAAAGAGGAAAAGGGAGTGAATAAAGGTGAGGCACCGGCGGAGGACTGAAAAGTTAGGAAGGACTACTGCTCATAAAAAGAGCATGATGTCTAACCTTTTAGTTTCTTTGATAAAAAACGAGAAGATACAAACTACAGAAGCAAAAGGTAAAGCACTGAAGAGACATTTTGACCGGGTGGTTTCTCTGGCAATAAAAGGGGATAATGCTTCTTTGCGAGAAGTGATTTCCTACCTTAGAGATAAGGAAGCATTTAAGATTCTTTTGCGGGAGGTAGCGCCTCGTTTTCGGGAAAGAAAAGGAGGCTACTGTCGTCTGGTGAAGATGGGATATCGCCGAGGAGATGGCGCTCCCTTAGTTCTGGTGGAAATAGTAGAGTAGTTCATTGCCTCTGGAGTGCCAATAAATTGATAGAGTTTAAAAAGGTAAGCTTTTGGTATGGAGAAGAATATGAGTCAGAAGCAAGAAATGAAGAGATTTTGAGAGAGGTAGATTTAGAGATACATCAGGGTAAGTTTATGGTTTTACTGGGTCGTAATGGTTCAGGAAAATCTACTCTGGCAAAACATACCAATGGCTTACTGCTCCCCAAAAGTGGGGAGGTAATAGTAGACGGGATGAATACCCGCGATGAAGAATCTATCTGGGAAATCAGGCGTCGGGTAGGTCTGGTTTTCCAAAACCCCGACAACCAGATTATCGCTACTACAGTAGAAGAAGATGTAGCTTTTGGTCCGGAGAATTTAGGTTTACCCCGGGAGGAAATTCTCGCTCGAGTGGAAGAAGCGCTGACTCTGGTGGGTATGACCGAATACCGTAATAAAGAACCTCATCTTCTTTCTGGGGGTCAAAAGCAGCGAGTGGCTATTGCTGGGGTTTTGGCTATGCACCCGGAGTATTTAATACTGGATGAAGCCACCTCTATGTTAGACCCCGAAGGAAGGGAGGAACTTATGAAAGTGATTGCCAGTCTAAGGGAGAAGATTGCTGTTTTACATATTACCCATAACGTGGAAGAAGCTATTGAAGCAGATGAAGTGCTGGTCATGGACGAAGGGAAAATCGTTGCTCGGGGGAAACCGCGAAAAATTTTTTCTCAGATAGAAAACATAGAAGAGTGGGGGCTGGAGCTTCCCCAGGTAACAGAAACTGCTCTTCTGGTAAAGAAGCAATTTCCTTCTCTCTTTAAGACTTTGCCTCTTTCTCCCGGGGAACTGGTGGAAGAGTTGTGTTCATAAAATTAGAAAATATATCTTTTACTTATCTGCCGGGTACACCTCTGGCTGTTACAGCACTGGAAGATATAGATCTGGAAATCGAGCGGGGAGAGAGTATTGGTATTGTAGGTAGAACTGGTTGTGGCAAGTCCACTCTCATTCAGCATTTTAATGCTCTTTTGATTCCCCAAAGTGGCAGGGTACTGGTGGATGGAGTGGATACGGGTAAAAAAGGAGCTCCCCTGCAGGAAATTCGCCGTAAGGTGGGTCTGGTTTTTCAGTATCCCGAAGATCAGTTTTTTGAAGAGACGGTTTTTAAGGAGGTAGCTTTTGCCCCTCGCAACCTGGGGGTGGAGGGGAAAGAGCTGGAAGATAAAGTAAAATGGTCTTTGGAGGCAGTAGGGCTGGATTTTGAGGCTGTCAAAGATAAAAGTCCTTTTGAGCTCTCCGGGGGGCAGATGAGGCGAGTAGCCATTGCCAGTATCCTCTCTATGGAGCCTGAGGCTTTAGTTCTGGATGAACCCACCGCTGGCCTGGACCCCGAGGGAAAGAGAATTATACTCGGTCAACTGGAAAAACTTCAGAAAGAGAGAGGCTTAACTCTTATAATTGTTTCTCACAGCATGGAAGATTTAGCACGGGTAGCAAAAAGGATAATAATAATGGATAAAGGAAAAATAAAATTTGATGATGACATCCGGCAGGTTTTCTCTCAAGTGGAGTGGATAAAAAGCCTGGGTATTTTCCCTCCTGTGACTGCTCAGGTAGCCTGGCTTTTAAGAGAGAGGGGTTTTGATGTCACTCCGGGAGTTTTAACTCCTCAGGAACTGGCAGAAGAAATCCAGCTTAAAGTTCTGGAGGGAAAAAGAGTTAATGTGGGGTAGAAGTTTAGCTATTGGCCAATATGTTCCATTAGATTCTCCCATACACCGCTTAGACCCCCGGGTTAAAATCGTTTTTGTGGGGATTTCCATTATTAATCTTTTTATCTTACAAGATTGGTTTTCCTTTCTATTATGGGGGATAGCGTTAATATTTTTAGTTTCTCTTTCTCACATTTCTTTTACTTATCTCTTGAAAAGCTTGAGGCCTCTTCTTTTTCTCCTTATCCTTACTCTGGTGTTGCATTTCTTTTTTACTCCAGGAGAGTATATCTGGGAATACGGTTTTTTACATATTTCCCGGGAGGGAGTATCGAAAGGCCTTTTAATTGTAACAAGGCTGTGCCTTCTGATTTTAGTCACTTCTCTTTTAACTCTCACTACTTCACCAGTAGAGCTAACCGATGGGATGGAGTATTTATTGAGCCCCCTTAAAAGGTGGGGATTTCCGGCTCATGAGTTAGCTATGATGATGACCATTGCCCTTCGTTTTATACCCACTCTTTTAGAAGAGGCAGATCGGATTATGAAAGCTCAAATGGCTCGAGGTATGAACTTAGATTCGGGAGGTATAATGCAGAGAGCTAAAAATTTAATACCCCTTTTAGTCCCTCTTTTCGTTAACTCTTTCAAAAGAGCCGATGAGCTGGCTATTGCCATGGAATCTCGATGTTATCGAGGAGGAAAGGGAAGGACCCGCTTGCGGGTTCTGGAGCTCACTTCTTCTGATTATTATTTTCTGGTTTTATCTTTTTCTTTTATTGCCCTCCTTTCTCTCCGCTCTTTTATCTGATGTCTCTCTGCAACCTCAGTCTGGTACTGGAATATAAGGGGTCAAATTATCAAGGCTGGCAGCGCCAGAGCAGAGGAAAGACCATTCAGGGAGTAGTAGAAGAGGTGGGGGAAAGAATTTTAAGAGAGAAAATAACCCTCTTTGCTTCGGGTAGAACTGATGCAGGAGTCCATGCTGCAGGGCAAGTTGCTTCTTTTACCACTTCCACTTATATGTCCACGGAAGCCATAAAAAAGGCCTTTAATTCTCTCCTTCCCTCTGATATTAGAGTGGTTGATGTTCTGGAGGCTCCCTTTTCTTTCCATCCCCGAAAGACGGCTATTCGCAAAATCTACATCTATGTTTTTTCTCTTATGTATCCTCCTTCAGTTTTTTGGAAACCTTTTGTGTATTCTTTCTCCCCGAAAAATTTTAATTTAGCCCGGGTGAAAGAATGCCTTTCCCTTCTTGAAGGGACTCATGATTTTACTTCTTTTAGCTCCTCGGGAGGAGCAGATTTTTCCGGGGTTCGAACTATTTATTCTATCGAGATAAAGGAGAAGCCTTCTGGTCTTCTTCAACTCCAGGTGGAAGGAGATGGATTTTTATATAATATGGTGAGAATTATTGCCGGAGAGCTGTGGAAGGTGGGCATGGGGAAGAAAAATCCTGAGGAGATAAAATTTATGCTGGAGAATCCCTCTCGTTCCTTTAACCGACTGGCTCTTCCTCCCCGGGGATTATTTTTGATACAGGTTTGCTACCCCCCGGATTTTAATCCCTATCAAAATCTGGAGCTGGTAGATGAGGGCTGGATAGTACCACTCTGGCAGGAAAAGAAGAGTATATAATTCTGAAGATAAGTGAGCAAGGAACTACCAAATAAAGACCATAATGGATAACTTCCTTATTTTTTGAGAATTTCCGCCCAAACGAGGTGGAACTCGAGTCGAAAAAAACTTTCTAAAAACCCCCTAAAGCTTTTAAAAAATCTGCCGATATATTATAATAGTATTCGGTCAGTATGGTTTTTTATCTTAATATTTTCAAGGGCAAACTCTCCGAAAGGAGAGGGCGCAAAGCCGCGAGCCTAAAGCAGACCTTGCTAAGGCAGTCGGGTTGCCGGATCTCAGTGATTGAGATTCGTTAAGCAATAAGCTTTTAGCGCGTCACTCTCGACATTCCTTCGGAGAAAGCCCTGGAGGAGGTACGAGAGATGAGGCGCAAGTCTTTCTTTCTTCTTACCATCTTCGGGCTTATCCTGGTTATTCTTGTTGCGGGGTGCAGTAATTCTATAAATACTCCGGAGACCAATTTTGGTATTTCCTCGTCGCCCACCAGCAGCGAGATACGGGATAAGTTTATCGAGTTTTCTGATAGCAGAATCGTACTTGACGTGCCCTTCCTCCCCCAGGTTCCACCTGGTGACTGGGTAAACACCCGCAATTGTGGGCCTGCCTGTGCGGTGATGATGCGAGCTTACTATTTCAACATTCAACCCTCCCCCGACCATATCATTCAAGCGGATAACTGGCTTAATGCTCACTTTGGACTTCCGGTCAACGGTTATAACGGTGACTGGACTAATATTTTTCAGGTTCGTGCTTGGTTAGATAGCGAAGGAGTGCCAACTAAAGTGGGGATGGGAAATCTGGAGCAGGCTCGAGCTATGCTTTCTGAGGGGAAGCCTTTTCTGGTAGCAGTTTATTCTAACATGAACCCCAATGGGGGAGCAAAACATGCCATGTTAGTAGTTGGCATTGACTCTGATAATATCTATGTCAACGACCCAGGTAAAATTGCAGGAGCTAATAATTCTTATCCCCTTTCTCAGTTTCTCTCTGCCTGGAGTGCTCAAGGGAACTGGTACTTGGCCTTGAACTAAAAGTAAGCTTCCTCGGAAAAGGCAAAGAAGATTGTTAGAGAAAAGGTTATGAGGTCTTCCGCAGATTTGCGAGAGGATGATACTCCTTATTATTGAAGCTATTTTATCCTCATACGTTTCTCTTTTTGGAGAGGTTCCCCTTTTATTCTTTCCGCCTCCCAGAGGGAGATGAGGAAAGGGTATGGAGTTTCCCTTCAATGGCGAGGAAAAAATGTATAATCTTTTCTCCTATTGTTCTTCTCGTTGTTCCCGAAATTTAGCTGGGAATTCATCCTCTTCTACCATGTCTGTAATCTTTAATTAGGCATCTAGATACTTTTAAAACCATAAGCTCCTAATAAAACCATAAGTTCCTAATAAAACCATTCAGGGGTGATAGAAGAAGGGGTAATGGATTATTCTTCCTATAGTGACTGTCTTGCAAAATAGGAAGAGTAGCTACCAAAATAGGAATATTTACCTATAGGATTCCTCCTTTTCAGGGATTATTCTTTTTGCAGTAAGGAGAATTAAATCCTTAAAAGGGAGGCAATAATTATGAATCGCAAGAATCTTTTATTACTGGCGGTAATTATCGCTGGTACTCTTGCTATAATGGCCGGTTGTACATCTCCCCAGTTTGGTGCTCCAGGAACAACCGGTGCTGCAATAACTGGCCGGGTGGCAACTCCAGAGAGCTGTTTTAGCGATGCCTGTGATAACCCATTCATAACCGAGGGTAAACCTCTTCCCGGAGCTATGGCTCTCTTTTACGGGGGAGATAGCGGTAAGCTCAAAATCGAAGGTGAAACTGAATGTGACGGTGCTTTTGAGGTAAATACAACTGGAGAAGGAAGCTATGTTCTTTATGTAGTAAGGGAATATCCAGAAGGCTCCGGTAACTATGTGGTGGTTAAAAAAGGCATCAATAACCCCAGAGGTGATATTGGTGAAGCTAACGCCTATACCACGTCTCAGGTAATTATCTGGGAACGCGCCAACTTCCTTTATGGAGAAGACTTTGTTCCTTTTGATGCTTCCTGGTATGCTCAATATGATTGGAAGTGGAGTTTTGCCCCCGCTAAATTAGTTCTTCCGGTGAGTGAAATTCCTAATCTCGAGCCTTCTACGCAGCTTTATAATGCAGTGGAGAAAGCTCTATCTGAATGTCGTGACCCGCAAGAAGACAATAGGGTAATACATTTTGCTGACCAAATTGCTAATGCTACATTCGGCGCTCCCGGCGGTGGTGGAGCTGCAGGAGGTGGAGGTGGTGGAGGTGGAGGTGGCGGAGGGGGTGGAACGGTTGTTACTGCTACTACTATCACTGGCTCAAAAACTGCTGCTTTTGCTACTAATTCAGTAAGCGGAGAGATAACTGTGAAAAATACTGGTTCAATTGCCACCACTGGTCTTACTATTCAAGACCA
>DGDO01000019.1 GCA_002385475.1 Candidatus Sordicultor fermentans
CAGCACAGCGGAAGTTAAAAAGTACAGCATAAAAATTACTGGTGGGAAAAGGCTCCACCAGTAGTCTGGAGAAATATGGCTACTTCAAACGGAATGCTATGGGAATCAACACCCAGCTACTTCTTTCTTTGCCCTCGATTTGTGCAGGCTTAAATTGCCATTGATAAACGACTTCTATGGCTGACTGATCAAAATCTTGATAGCCGGAGGAAGTATGTATTTCTACCTGAGTGACCTTGCCTTCCTGGTCGATTAATACCTTTAGTCGGAGTTGCCCCTCGATTCCCCTCTTTCTCAGATTCTTGGGATATTTTGGTTGGAGAATAGAAATAATTTTAGGGGGGACAATTTTTTCATCTGAGAAATCAGATCGGGTCAAATCGAGGGGTGCTTCTATTTGATTTGGTTGACACTCCTCTTCTAATCTCAAATTCAGAGGCGGATTTATTTCTTCTTTTTTATTGTTTACCGGTTTTGATAAATTGTAGTCGGCAGTTTTGGTTGACCCCCCTCTTTCCTTATCTACTTTTGCTTCAGGCTCAGTTTTTGCAAAATCTATTTTTTCTGTCGGGATATCAGTAGCTCTTGGGGGGAGTGTTTCTAATTCTGTTTTAATCTGCTCGATTTTTTCTTCGGGAGTTGGCTTTTGTGGCCCTACCTCCTCTTTTACCACTGCAACCTTCGGTTTGATTTCCTTCTTTTCCTCTTTTTCTACCCCCTGCAAATCATTTTTTTGGTTTGGGGGAGATTTTTCTTCACTGTTGATTGTGGGGAAAATTTGCTCCTCGTTTGCAATATCTGGAACCGGATCTAATGTTTCTGTTTCCCTGGGGGGCGAAGAAAAAGTTTTTGGTTGTAATTCTTCTTCTCTCTCAGTATTTAGAGAAGGAAGAAATGCTACCTGAATATATTTGGGGGTATGGTTTTCTTCCACCGGTTTTTCCTTTAAGTCAATTATAGTGGCCAGAAGTATAGCTCCCCAAAAGTGTAAAAGTATTGAAATTACTAATGCAACATAAATAGATTTGCCTTTCATTCTTCTCCAGTGTCTCCCTATTAAAGACAGCCAAAAATAGACCTCATGCCCCTTCGGAGCACCAAATGGAAATGAAAACATAGGGTCCATGCCTATGTTTCCCCCAGAAGGGGGGATTTCTAAAAGACCACCCTCACCTTAATCCTCTCCCGTCAAGGGCGAGAAAATCCTTTATATTTTTTGATTTTTAACTGTTTTTTAGCCTTTTGGGGGGGGTATAATGGGGGCAGCGCCCCCATTATTGAGGAAGACGTTTCTCCTTCCTCAGTTATTAGTTTATATTTTTAAGTTTTTTATTTTCATCTTTTCAGCCTTTAGTTTTTTCTTTTATCTTTGTTTTTTTGGGGATTATAAAGGAATACTCCCCTTTATTGCTTGGTTAACTAAAAATTGGTGCTGATACCCAGCATAAATGTTCTACCTTGGATGGGATAACCACTTACTAACTCAGGCCGTTGATCGAATAGATTCTTAATTGAAAAGCTAAGTTTTATTTTTTGGTCGTTTTCATTCCCCAGGGTGAAGTCTCTGGTAATATTGGCATCAACGATGTAGTAGTTTTCTAACCCATCCGGCCGGCCGGCTACTATATAACCATTAAGACCAGCGGTAAAATTATCTTGATCATCACCAATCTGGTCAGTATAGCTCAGACCCAAACCCCATTTATGATTAGGCTTTAATTGGTTATTTGTATCCAGGTCTTTGGCATCCAGATAGGTATAATTCAGGTTACCTCTGAAGTGTTGATTGAATTCCTTCTTAAGTAATACTTCTACTCCGTTTATCTGAGCCGAACCAATGTTTGAAGGACGCCAAACGCCTTCGCTGTCCGGTGCCCAATTGATTAGCTGGCTAACATTATTTTGGAACACATTTAACTCGGCCTGGGTATCACCTTTATCATTAATAAAACGCAGCCCTGCTTCATGAGCCCAGGCGGTTTCTGGAAGTAAATCCGGGTTACCACCTACATAACCATCCTCTGGCCAGTAAAGGTCGTCGTAGGTGGGAGCACGGTAGGCTTGGCCCATGGACGCATGAAAACTCAATTCATCCTGTAGGCGATAGGTAAAACCGACACGAGGATTAAGTTGTCCACCAAAAATCTGGTTATAGTCATAACGAACGCCAGCGGTCACTTTTAAATTCTCTAATTCAGCTGGTTGCCAGCTGTCTTGGATAAAAGCAGCCCCGTTTAAATCTTGCCGGTAGCCAATTTCTGAACTATCTAACCGGTTGTGCTTTATCTCTGCTCCCCAAGTTAAAATATGTCCACTTTCTGTGCCTTCATCATTAAAGGAGAGATCGTATTGGGTATAATCGAAGGAAAGCCCCATCGTATACGTTTTGTGGGTGCTGGGACCGGTGTGTTCCCACTCGCCCGGATTATCATAGTAGCGTCTGTTAGTATCATGCCAAATCATTAGATTGATGTCGCGATCTTCCTCTTGTTTTTGCCATTTAAGGTTTACATTGAAATCACGGTCTTCTTGTTCTGCGTTGGGAGTAGGGTGGTCAGAAGGACCGGGCAGCCCCTGCTGTTGGTCGTAATAGCGAATCGTTAGATCCAAATTGGTTTGTTGGTCTAGCTTTCTGGATATTTTACTCATGAAATTAATTTTATCCAGCTGGCTGTTCTCCCGCTCTCCATCTGTTTTGTAATAGTGGCCGGTTAGGAAGTATTGGGTATCATCATTTTGGTTCTGGTAAGAAAGTTGGTATTTTTGAGTATTATAGCTTCCTCCATAAATGGCTCCTGACCAGTGGGAGCCTCCTTCTCTGCCGCGGGTAATGATATTAATCACACCTCCCAAGGCATTGGCGCCATAAAGAGCAGAAGCTGGACCACGGTAGATTTCAATTTTTTCTATAATGTCTGTGGGAATTTGACCCAGATCAATTTTGCCTGATTGGGGGTTATTCACCACTTGACCATCGATCATTATCAGAACCTGTTCTGGAGATGAACCACGAATGCTGGCCGTTTTGATGCCTCCGGGATAACCGTAATCGGCAATTTCCAGGCCAGACACATTTCTTATAACCTCGGCTAAGTTTTCTGCCTGAGAAATTGTGATCTCTTCTCTGCTAATGGTTTCTACGCTGGCGAGTGAATCTATCAGCTCTTCTGGATATTTTGAGGCAATTACTATAATCTCTTCCATAGGAAAAATTAATTCTTCCGGTTGAGTTGCCCAAACACCACTGACATTAAAAAACATGCTAAAAACAACCACGCAGAGAGTAAATACTGAATGAACTTTCTTGTGCATCGTTTACTTACCTCCTTTAATTAATATTGGTGGATCTAACCCATCTTTGCTTCTTGCTGCCTGAGCAGCTGTTTTCTGTTCCGTTTAGCGTAGATAGAGCAAATAAAAAAGCTGCCCCCTCTTATGAGAAGGCAGCTTGCCGAACTTACCAAAACTTGGTTTATTCCTGCTTTCCCTCTGTGTCGGAGGTAATATAAGCAGACAATCGTGGCAAGTCTTCTGGCTTCCAGCCCCTTTTTGGTATCATCCTTCCCACCCACTAGGCAGTGAATGATACCGGGTTGCGCTGGTTACAGATGCGACAACAGCAACGGCTTCTCACCGTTTTCCTTTTTAATCAGTCAAGAACCACGACTGGTCAAAACTTTATTCAACTTTGATTAACATCCTAACATGACTTAAAATGAATTACAAGGTTGATAGGATAAAAAGAGACTTTGTACTGGGAGGACATAAAGCAGCAGCCATCGCTTTGGTTAGAGAACGGGTAGAAGATATTTACTTTGTTTCTGATTTTCCTCTCTCTAGTAGAGAAAATTTTTATGAACCCAGGCTGCGCAATGGTCTCCAAAAATATCGGTCTATATAGGGCTTTTCCTTTTGGAGGTTCCCGTTTTCGGGTAAGCAACAAAAATTAAAAAAACCTTGAAAGGCTTATGAACTGAGGAATTGCGATGTAATTATACCACATTTTTCTGGTAAAAAATGAGCAAGTTGAGTTACTGAGAATGTGCTCATGCCTTCTGTAGTTGTCGCCACCTCCGGGAGTTAACTCAAGCTCTCAAGGGCTATCCCAGAGAAGATGAAAGAGATAGTCCCGGAAGAGGTAGAAAGAAACAGAGTAAAGCTAAGAATTTACTGGATAGGCTCATCAAGTACTAAAAAGATGCTCTCCGGTTTATGGAGGGCTTTCAGGTTTCTTTTGATGATAACCTGGCAGAGAGAGGCCTACGTATGGCCAAAGCGAAGAGAAGATATCAGGTTGTTTTCGTTCTTGAGAAAGGAGCTAATTACTTTTGTCGTATCCGTGGTTTATCTCTACAGTGAGAAAACAAGGTAAGAATGTGTTGGAGTGTTTAGGCCAAGCTTTTCAGTCATTTAAAGAGCGACCATTTTATTGTCTGAAGGATAGGCTGTGTAGTTGCTTTGCCACTACGCTTTTAGAAGAATAAAATGTGAATGCCTGTATTTGCTGGGTTTCAAATATCAGAAAAGGTAAAAAACCAGGGGAAAGTATCAAGGTTCGGTCAACCGTTAGGCTATCCATGTTCGCAGTGACAGAATGATATGGCGCCATGGGTTGCTCTCGGGCTGCCTGTCCCGGCTTATTTATGAGCTTAAGAGAAATCTCTGTCTCTTACCCAGAATTTCCAGGAGAGGGTTTCTCGCCAGTATTCCTCCACAAGACACCAGGCAAAGAAATCAGCTTCCTTTTCTTCGCGGTTTATGGTGTACTCCTGGCAGAGAAATATGGGACGAAATCGATTATTCCAGTGAAAGAAATAATGGGCTAACTCGTGAAGAATGGTTTTCACTTCTTCTGCTTCTCGCAACCTTTGATTCACTCCCAGAAAAATTTGTCCCCGGCGTTGGGCTAGAACTCCCTTAAATCCTCGCAAGTCATAAAACTCAACAATTATGCCCTCCTTTTCTGCTAATTTAAGCGCTTCGATTTCACTATTTATCCGGGGAAGGGAGGAAGAAAAACTCTCTATTTTTTCGATACTTTCTGGAGATAAGCTAATCAAGGGGTAAATCTTTAATCCCTGTCCTCTCTTTTTTGCTTTTCTATCAAATATTCCAAAAAATCAACGAGAGATTTTTTGGACTCTTCGTTTAGCTCCCCTAAGTGGTCTAAAAAGAGGGTGTCAAACTCTCGAGCCACCCGTTCTAATTTCTGGTCTAAATCGGGAGGCAGAGGCTCCAGATAGCCATACCACTCCAGCAGCTCTCTCTCTGCTATGCCCAGAGTTTTGGCTGCCTTTATCAGATAGTTGGCGGTGGGTTTTCTTCTACCTAACTCCACGTCAGAAACGGTAGATTTGGAAACTCCCATTTCTCGAGCTAATCCCCTGACCGACCAACCCTTTTTATTTCTCAGCTCTCTTAATCTCTGTCCTTTGTCCTGCCAGTCGCCCATAACAAGTAAATTATAGAACACTTATCTCCAAAAAGAAAGAGGGAATTCAAAAATTCTTTTGTTGACCCACAGGACTTATAGTCCTATAATAAGGACAAATAAGGAGGTGCTTATGGACGAGGCAGAACTTTTCCACTACTGGAACAAACGATTGAAGGAAGAAGGACTGGGAGTATATAAAGGAGGAAGAGAGATACTTTTACCCGACCTCATAGAAAAATACTCTGCGCCTTTCAAAGAAAAGAGGAAAAACATCTCCCTACCTCTCGAGGTTCTCAGCCCTCGCCAGCGAGAGGCGATTTATCTTCTCTTCTACGATGGGCTATCGGAGGCAGAAGCAGCAGAAACACTGGGCATCTCTCGCTCCTCTCTCCGCACCCACCGCGATAGAGCTCTGGAGAAACTTAAAACAGAGCTGGAAAAGAATTGGTGGAGAAAGGATAATGAGGTAAAATAGAAGCAAGATTAAAAGGGGAGTTGGTTTCTTTGTTGACTGCTGGGTTAGAAGGGGTCAAAAAGCTTGTGGTAAAAGGGGTCCCCCCTTCTTACCCTCTAATCCATAGGTATGAGTTAGAGACCTGCGGGACATGTCTCATCGACTACGAAGCTTGTGGCAGGGAAAAACCAATGTCAGGTTTCCTGCTATTCCGGGACATAGATTCTCAGAAATAGTGGGAGAGGCAGGAGAGGAAGAACGCTTCTTTCCCGGATACTTATGGAGAAAGCAGCAATAGGCCGGCTTTAATCATCGCTCACCCTTTTCCTCTGGAGAAAATAGGGGAAGCTATGGAAGCAATGGAAAAAAAAGAGAATTAAAGTAATTATAAAATCCTGAAAGGAGAGAGGCTTATGCGAGTAGGTTGTTTAGGAGAGCTTCTGGTAGAAATAATGAGAGACAGAGTAGATGTACCCTTCGACGTGCCCGATATTTTTGTAGGGCCTTTCCCGAGCGGTGCTCCAGCTATTTTTGCCGATTGCCTGGCTCGTTTAGGAGAAGAAGTTTTCTTTGTAGGAGCGGTGGGAGAAGACGACTTCGGGAAAATGATTCTCCGGAGATTGAAAGAAGATGGAGTGGACATTGGAGGGGTTAAGATTCTTCCCGATTTTACGACCGGTGTAGCTTTCGTCACCTATTTCCGAGACGGAAGCCGAAAATTCATTTATCACATATCTCAAGCTGCTGCTGGCCAGATATTCCCCTCTGATATTGATGAAGAACAGTTTTCTCGTCTGGATTACCTGCATGTCATGGGCTCCAGCATGCTCATCAATGATAATTGCTGCGATGCTTACCTTCGAGCAATAGAAATAGTGAAGAAAAAGGGAGGAAAAATCAGTTTTGATCCCAATTTCCGCCCCGAGCTTCTGGGAGCAGGTAAAGCTCGAGCGCTGTTCCAGCCCATTGTGCAGGAGAGTTTTGTTCTTTTTCCCACGCAGGAAGAGCTGGAAGTGCTAAGTGGAGAAAAAGATGTGGACAAGGGGACAGCGGTGTTGCTATCTCAGGGGCCAGAAATAATTGCCTTGAAACAGGGGAAAAAGGGTTCCACCATTTTTACCTCTAAAGAAAAATTATTTATCCCTGCCTTCCCGGTGGAGGAAGTAGACCCCACTGGAGCTGGTGATTGCTACTGTGCCGGGTTTTTAGCCGGCCTTTCCCGGGGGCTGCCCCTTATAGAGGTGGGCAGGTTAGCTAATGCGGTAGGAGCTTTAGCTGTAACCAAAAAAGGCCCCATGGAGGGAGCGCCCACTCAAAAAGAGTTAGAAGAGTTTTTGAAAAAATTTTGAAAAGGAGAGAAGTCTTTTGTTGAGAAGAGATAAAGTAGACCAGAGCTATATCCGCCGCAAGGCAGAAGAAGAAGGAGTCCCGGTGGTTGATTTTTTGCTGCGTAAAATGAAAGAATTAGAAAAAGTGGAGGGGAGGCCTTCCACCCTCTTTGCTGCTTGTCCTAATTCTGAGACGGTTATTAAGGCTGCACTGCGTTCGGCAAAGAGAGCCAATGCCCCCATTAAGTTTGCTGCCACTTTAAACCAGGTGGATGAAGATGGAGGATATACCGGCCTTACACAATCTGAGTTTGTGGAAATGGTAAAAATAGAAGCCGAGGCCATTAGTTATGAGGGGCTGATCATCGTTGCCCTCGACCACGGAGGACCCTGGCTTAAAGACCAACACAGTATAGAAAACTGGAGTCTCGAAGAAACCATGACAGCGGTTAAAAAATCGCTGGAAGCAGCGATAGATGCAGGATATGATTTTCTCCACATTGATCCCACAGTAGATAAAACTCTTCCCCCGGGAGAGATTATCCCCATAGAGCGGGTAGTAGAGAGAACCATAGAGCTGATAAAACATGCTGAAAACTACCGCCGAAAAAAAGGGATTGCCCCCCTGGGTTATGAGGTGGGGACAGAAGAGGTTCATGGAGGGCTGGCCAATCTTGAAGTGTTCGACCGCTTTCTCTCCCTCCTCAAGGAAGGCTTAGAAAAAGAGGGGTTATCGGAGGTGTGGCCCATACTCATCGTGGGAAAAGTGGGGACAGACCTTCACACCACCATTTTTGACCCTGAGGTGGCAAAGACACTCGCTGAAAAAGCGGCAAAATATGGCTCTTTTATCAAAGGACATTATACCGATTATGTGGAAAACCCTGAAGAATACCCTCTCTCGGGGATGGGAGCAGCAAACGTGGGTCCGGAATTTACCGAAGAAGAATACAATGCCTTGACTCAGCTGGCTCAGCTGGAAGATAAATTGAAAAAAGAGAAGCTCATTGCTCGTTCCTCTTTGATTCTTCAGGTTCTGGAAAAAGAGGTATACGAGAGTAATCGCTGGCAAAAGTGGTTAAAAGGAGAAGAAAAAGGCAAAGACTTATACGATCTCTCTCCCTCTCGCCAGAAGTGGCTGATAAAAACTGGTTGTCGCTATATCTGGGCTCAACCTCGGGTAGTGGCCAGTCGCACTCTTCTTTATCGCAACTTAGAACAAAACGGTTATCGGGGAGAGGAAATGGTCCTTTTACAGGTGGAGAGAGCTATGGATAAATATTTCCGGACTTTTAACCTCATCGACCTCCACGACCGCCTGAAAAAAGTAGTTGAGTAATAAGAAGCTAACCGAGGGAAGCCCCTCCCTCGGTTAGCTTTGTTCGCGGCGGCTATGGGTGGGGAACGTTTCCTGTGGTTTCTTCCCCCTCATTTCCGAAATCTTTTGTCGGAAATCCAAATGTTTTTGTCTTTAAATAATTTAGATTCCTGATAGAAACATTCAGGAATGACAGATAAGGGAAGTGACAGAACCCACTCAGGGGTGATGATTCCTCCTTCCGTTGTTTCCCGAATCTTTAGTCGGGAATCCATGGTTTTCAAATACTTCTGGACCCCTCGCAGAAGCATTCAGGGGCAGGCTAAATACGGCTCGCAAGTTGCCGGGGTGAGGGTGAGAGAAAGAATATATTATAAAGCCCTCCCCGGAAGGGAGAAAAAAAGAAAGGAATCCAGAAGAGAGATCCCCGCGACACTGGCTGTTTTTCTTCCAACGTGGTTTATTTTGCCTTTTTATGTGTTGACCCGATGTGTTTGGTAGAGTAGAAATGCAACACAGCGGAAGTTAAAAAGTACAGCATAAAAATTACTACAAACCTGGAATTCAGCAAGTGGAATGGAATATTTTATGATGAGATAAGACATCCGCCATCATTGACCGTTTAGTTCATCACAGTCATTTGCTGGTCTTTTCCGAACCAAGTTATCCTTTGCCTCATTCTACTATAAGCTGTTAATTCTGAAATTGAAGGTGCTGCGAAAATTAGCTTCCGGAATACTGCAAATTCATATTACCAAATACAACCCCCGAAGAGAGCGTCTCTTATTGTTCTGTCACAGGTTGTTTGGTGATATGCTTATAGTTAGCGAATATATTCGGAAAAAATTCTGGAGCGTGTATTAAATGTTAGAGGAAACAAAAGCCATTAAAAATGTAAAAATATGATTGTGGACGCTCTTTCTCGAGAGGGCATCGAAAAGGTGAGAGTAATTCTTTTTGGTTCCCGAGCGTGGAGGGATCCTCAAAAGAGCAGTGACTGGGATTTGCTGGTTCTCATCGATACAGAGCTTCCTCTCCCAAAAAGGAAAGGAAGCTGGAGCGTTCTTTATAATGACCTCCGCCTTTCTTTTCCCGGCTACTCTTTTGATATTCTTATAAAGAATTCTGCAGTTTTTGAAAAGGAAAAGCTGCCATTGTTCACGAAGCCTATCTTGAGGGAAAGAGGTATGAAGGAGGAAATCATCAGCTGCTGAATCAAGAAAGCCGATGAAGGCTTTATGTCGGCTGAGTATCTGCTGGAGGTGGCCGAACCCCCCATGGGCGTTGTTTGTTTTCACTGCCAGCAAGCAGTAGAGGGGCATCTCAAAGCCTACGACTTATCTGGACATAAGAGCGCCAAAAAACCACGACCTGGCTTCTCTTTTGAATTGTCTTTTTGTTTTTAGCGCTGTAGGCCATCCTATCATCACTTCGTTTTGCTTTACCAAAGGGGCACTTCTTGAGAATTTTCCAAGGGACATTATTGTAGAATAGCTACGGGATAGGTAAAATCGCTTCTCGCTATACCCGGGAGGAGGAACACACCATGCTCTTGAGCGATTCTCGGTGAGAAACCCGACTCTTGCGATTGCCGGATCTTTTTTCATAGTTCACTCCGACGAGCTTTGTAGATGAGTTCTCGATAATGGTTAAAGTTTTCCAGAGTCATCTCCGGGGGAACTCCTCCTGCTCCTGAGAGTATGAATCTTCTGTCTCCTCCTATCTTTACCACTTCTCCGATGTGCTCTTTCAGCTCTTCTTTGTTCATCTGGCCAATGGTGCAACTTATTCCTCCTTTTAAAGTTACTGCCTCTCCGAATTCTTTTTTTAGGGCTGGAAAGTCCATTCCATCATATGAATCGAGAGGATCGATGGAATCAAATCCCACCTCTACCAGATCTTGAAACAGGGGCATAATATTACCGTGGGAGTGGAAGGTAACTTTCAGACCTGCTTTTTTAAAGGCTTCTACCATTTTTCGGTGATTTTCCTTGAAAATCTGTCGATATTGTTGAGGGCTAAAATAGGGAGCCTTTTGGGCTCCGAGATCATCGGTTATCCAGATACCATCTACTTCACACTCTTCTTTTACCATCAAACCCAGTTTGATGATAGCATTTACTGCTCGCTCTGACATTTTCTTCACTCTCTCGGGATTCAGGACAATATCCATTAAGGTGTTTTCAAATCCCCGAAAGAGCATCCAAGTAGCCTCAAAAGCTCCTTTGCCCTCCATAGTGACAAAATATCCTCGGTCTTTGAGCTTTTTCACTGGTTCTCGGAGGGCTCTTATCCTTTTTCTCAGCTTTTCTTCATCAGGCTCGGACAATCTTTCCCAGTCTTCCAGATTATTTACCGGGTTATAAATGGCTTTGGCGTGATAGGGCTTTTTGCGCCAGTACCAGATTCCCCCATAGAAAGTGCGAGCCAGGAGGTGGGTATCGTCTTCGGAAATTATGTCACAAAAGATACCGGGGCCACCTGGTATATTCAAAGGAGCAGGGATTATTACCCAGTCAGACTGGAAAAGTTCAGCCTCGAGAAGAGCTATCTCTTCCCACCCTGCTTTCATCACCTGAGGGCCAAAGAAAGATAGCCGAGCCTCCAAACAGTTAAAACCATCGATATAGGGAAGAATGTCGGTGGGCTTTCCTTCTAAAGCATTGATTATTCTCTCATAAGAAGTCATAGAGTCTTTCCCCTTTAACTTTTATTTCTTTTATTATATTATCATTTGCAACGTTTTCGAGTTTGACAGCCAGGATTTTCGTTTCTATAATATTATTAAGGCAATCAGGATTATAAAATTTGGGAGTGATGAAAATCCGTTTTTCTACTCGTTCCCGCTATGGCTTAAGGTTTATGATAGAGCTGGCCACTTATTACGGTAAAAAAGACCTGGTCTTTCTCAGGGAGATAGCAGAAAAAGAGGGTATTTCAGAAAAATACCTGACCCAACTGGCTATTCCTCTTAAGGCTCGAGGTTTAATTTCCTCTCGGCGAGGAGCAGGAGGAGGCTATCGTCTCTCTCGCCACCCCGCTCAGATTACGGCAAAAGAGGTGGTAGAAGCTTTAGAGGGAGGAATTTTCCCCGTGGATTGTCTGGAAAGTCCCGATATCTGTTCCCGGACTTCTTTCTGTGCAGCAAGGAAAATGTGGAAAGAGCTTCAAGATAAAATTTCTGAGACTTTAGAAAAGTTTACTCTGGAAAATTTAGCTCAGATGCTCACCAATAGCCCTCCTTCACCGATAGATTTCTCTATTTAGGAGAGCTGATGAGGGCAATTGGTCTTGTGTCAGGTGGTCTGGATAGTGCCTTAGCTATTTTTCTGCTCAAAAAACAGGGGATAGAGGTGATCGGGCTCAGTTTTTTGAGCCCTTTCTGGGAAAGTAAAAATACATTGAAGCGGCTAGCTCAGGAGCTGGAGATAGAGCTTCGGGAAATAGAGGTAGGAGAAGAGTATCTTGAGCTCCTGAAGAATCCTCAATTTGGGTATGGAAAAAACCTGAATCCCTGCATTGATTGCAAAATCTGGATGCTCAAAGAGGCAAGAAGAGAGATGGAAAAAGAGGGAGCACCTTTTGTTTTTACCGGTGAAGTTGTGGGACAACGT
>DGDO01000029.1 GCA_002385475.1 Candidatus Sordicultor fermentans
TAGTGGGTTAGATGAAAAAAAACCTCTTCAGCAGAACCTGAAGCTATACTGAGCCAGGAAGTGCTGCTATCCAGAGCAAGAATCATAGTACACCTCGATATCTCTTGTATCTTCCTCTCTATACCTTAAGTGAACCAGAAAAAAGGGAGGAGAAAAGAGAAAAGGGAACTTATCCCCCCACTCCACCACCACTATTCCCTTTTCATCTTCCCGATATTCTTCCCATCCTAAATCTACCACTTCTTCTTCCTTTTCCAGACGGTAAAAATCTAAATGGTAGAAAGTGAAACCTTCTTTTCTGTACTCATGAACTAAAGAAAAAGAAGGGCTCTTAACCTCTTCTTTTATACCTAATCCTTTAGCTATTCCCTTCACCAGTTGAGTTTTACCTACCCCCAGCTCCCCAGCTACTATCACCAGGTCTCCGGGGCGCAAAAAATCTTTAGCTAACTTCTCTCCCCACTTTCGAGTTTCTTCTTCGCTTTTACTTTGCCAGCGAGCAATGATTTTCATAAATCATCCGATTTTTAATTTTACCCAAACTGCACAGAACCTCGTGAGGTACGGTATGAGCTAAATCCGCTATTTCTTCTATGGTTACCTCCTCTTTTCCTTCTTTTCCAACCACAGTAGCAATGTCTCCTTTTTCCACTCCCTCAATTCCTGTTACCTCTACAGTCATTTGATCCATAGAAATATTTCCCCGGGATGGTGCTCTTTTCCCCCTCACTAACACCTCCATTCGGTTAGAGAGGCTGCGAAACAAGCCTTGAGAATAACCAATGGATATTATTGCTATTTTAGTCTCCCTTGAGGTAGTAAAAGTCCCCCCATAGCCCACAGAAAAGCCAGGAGGAAGAGTTTTAACCTGCTTTACCCGGGCCTTTATTCTCATCACTGGCTTTAAATCCAGTGGCAGTGTGGCTTTTCTTCCCCAGGGAGAAACACCCCAGAAGGCAATCCCCACCCGGGATAAATCAAGATGCATTTCCGGAAAAGCAAGAAAGGCGGCGCTATTACAACAGTGCCTCTCCCGGGAAGGATTATTTTCAGGAAGCCGACCCAAAAAAGAAAGAAAGTTGTCAAATTGAAAGTGAGTATATGCCGGGTCAGATTCAGCACTGGCAAAATGAGTCATAACTCCCCTCAAGGAAAGATGACAGTTATTTCCCCACCTTTTCCACCATTCCCCATTTATCTCTTGAGGTAAAAATCCCATTCGCCCCATCCCGGTATCTACTTTCAGGTGAAAAGGTATGATTTTATCTGCTTTTCTGGCCAACTCTTCCAGAGCCTGCAGTTCCTTCGGGGAGGAAACCACCGGAGTCAACCCATCTTCCAGAATCATTTCTGCTTCCTCAGTGAAAAATCCTCCCAGAAGATATATATCCCCTTTTATACCTCTTTTCCTCAACTCATGCGCTTCTTCTACCGAAGCCACTCCAAATTTTCTCAACCCGTAATCATAAAGAAGATTTACTGCTTCCCATCCATGACCATAAGCCTCCGACTTTACTACTGCCATAAGGGAAGAAGAGGGAGACCACCTCTTCAATACCTCTACATTGTTATGCAAATTCTGAGCGTCAATCTCCATCCAGAAAGGAAAGAGTATATTCTCCATTTTCTACCATCCTTCGAGCTTCATTCAGTTTTCCAGCTATTTCCTGAGATAAAATCTGTTTTTTTCCTTCTCTCTCCAGGAGTTCTCCTGCCAACCCATGGAGGAAAACTCCGCTTATTGCACTATCTAAGGAGTTCATCCCCTGAGCCATAAATCCGGCGATAATTCCTGTCAGAACATCACCGCTTCCTGCACTGGCAAGGACTGAAGTTCCCGTAGGATTTAAAAATATCTCTCCTCGAGGAGAAGCTACGACCGTCCCTGCTCCCTTCAAAACCGTAACGCATCCCAGAAGAGAAGAAGCTTCTAAGCTGGCGGCAATTCTATTTTCATTAACTTCCGGCGTCGAAACACCTAAGATTCTCGCCATTTCTCCAGAATGAGGAGTAATTACCCAACCGGTAAGGTGACCCTTCCAGCTGTCTATATTCTGAGAAATAATATTCAAAGCGTCAGCATCTATCACTCCCCGGGAGTTCTCTATCACTTTCTCTAAAAAGAGACGTGTGGAGGGATTGGTTCCCATCCCCGGACCTACAGCCAGCGCTCCACACTTCCTATCCTGGAATGCTTTCTCCACCACTTCCCAGTGAGATAAAGAATAATGCCACTCCCCGGAAGAAGAAAGGTTAACACTCACCACTTCAGGAAGAAAGAGTTTAACCAAGGGCGAAAGAGAAGAAGCTAATGGCCACACCACCATCCCCGCTCCCGAGCGATATCCCCCCAAACATACTAAAAGACCAGCTCCTAAAAGGGGAGAAGAGCCGGCTACTACCCCCAAGACTCCGGCAGAAATTTTATGAGTATCCCAGTGCCTCTGTGGAAGCATTTCTTTTACCATAGATGGAGTAATCAAAAATCCATCGGCTTTGAGCTTCACCTCTTCTAAGGAAAGAGGGATACCGATGTCCACTAATTTTATCT
This sequence comes from Candidatus Sordicultor fermentans, assembly GCA_002385475.1. Classification (GTDB taxonomy): domain Bacteria; phylum Atribacterota; class Atribacteria; order Atribacterales; family Caldatribacteriaceae; genus Sordicultor; species Sordicultor fermentans. The sequence continues at coordinate 2,552 of DGDO01000029.1, forward strand.
TTCCCGCATATTCCCGCCCGGGAAAGTTGCATAATCCCCTTTTTACCAACCCTAAAGTAACGGTAAGGTTGGCTCTCACAGCCTCTCCCATTACCCGACCATCGCTTGCCTCCACTCCCGAGGGGACATCTACAGCCACCACAAAGTTATCCGATGCGTTTATTTTTTCTATTACTTCTCTGTATATTCCCTCCACTTCCCGGGTAATACCGGTTCCCAAAAGAGCATCTACCACGAGAGCTCCTCTCTCTAACTCCACCTCCTGAGAGGAAGAAATCTCCACCACAGGAATAGATAAGTTCTTCACTACCTGGTAGTTAAACTGAGCATCTTTTTTTAACTCTTTCCCTTTACCCACAAGGTAAACTAAAATAGAAAGAGTAGGAAAACGGAGGCGAAGATGGCGAGCTATCGCTAACCCATCCCCGCCATTGTTGCCCATTCCGCACATTATATAAACTCTGGAGAAAGAGTGGCATTGCAGAACTTTTACTATTTCCTCCGTCACTCCTCGTCCAGCATTTTCCATCAACAGCAAAGTATCTACTCCATACTTCTCAGAAAGGGCCTTCTCCGCCTTTTGCATGGTTTGTGAGCTAACCAGTTCCATTATTTACACCTTCTTTTTCTACCCCTATCGCCACCGCTATCGCGAACTGGTGGCTGTGAGAAATAGAGATGTCAATCTCTTCAAAAAAAGCAGGAACCAAAGGAGAAAGTTTAACTTCCGGTTTTCCCCCGGAGGTGTGTTCTATTTTAACCTGCCGCCAGGGAAGAAGGAAATTTTTAGATAAAAAGAGTTTTTTTACCGCCTCTTTACCACAAAAAAGAGCTGCTATCCCTTCTCGCCGCCTCCCTGGAGAACGGTAAAAACTGAGTTCCTCTTCCAGAAAAAGCCTGTTCAAAAAGCGATCACCAAATCTCTCTACCGCTTTTTCTACTCTCTCTATCTCTACTATATCCACTCCCACTAAAATTCCCTGCTTCACGAAACCGCTTCTTTTTCCTTCTTGGCCTTCTCAATTATAGCTTCAGCAAGCTGAGCTGGCACTTCTTCATAATGGGAAAATTTCATAGTAAAATATCCCTGCCCCTGAGTAAGGGAGCGTAAATCCACTGAGTAGCGGAAAAGCTCTGCCAGAGGCACCAGAGCTCTAATTTTCTGGTAGCTATCTTGAGGATCCATGCCTAAAATTCTTCCTCTTCGGCTATTGAGGTCACCGATAACATCTCCCATATACTCTTCAGGCACTATCACCTCTACGCTCATTATCGGCTCTAAAAGAACCGGCTCAGCTTCGCTCGCCCCTTTTTTGAACGCCATGGAGCCAGCAATTTTAAAAGCCATATCAGAAGAATCTACCGGGTGATAAGAACCATCATAAACAGTAGCCCGCACATCTATCACTGGATATCCAGCCAGAACACCTTCTTGCATTGCTTCCTGCACCCCTTTTTCTACTGCAGGAATGTAGTTTCGAGGGATAACCCCTCCCACGATTTTATCCACAAATTCAAAGCCCTGCCCCCGGGGTAGAGGCTCCAGTTCCAGGAAAGCGTGTCCATACTGTCCTCTTCCTCCCGATTGTCTTTTATACTTTCCTTCTGCTTTAGCAGGTTTTTTGATAGTTTCTTTATAGGGAACCTGGGGAATAGTAAGAGAAACTTCCACTCCAAATTTTCTCTTCATCTTTTCCGTTAAAACGTCCAGGTGGATATCTCCCATTCCATAAACGATGTCTTCCTTGGTATCCGGGTCTCTATACAACCGGAAAGTAGGATCTTCTTCCATGAGCCGGGACAGAGCCTGACTGATTTTTTCTTCGTCTCCTTTACCCAAAGGCCTGATAGCCGCCATGTAAGTAGGTTCGGGATAGGAAATGGGAGGGAAAACAATGGGGTGTTCCCGATCGGCCAGGGTATCTCCAATGTAAACCTCATCAATTTTCGCCACCACTCCTATATCTCCTGCTTTTATCTCTTTTGCTGATTCCTGGTTCTTTCCCCGCAAAAAGAGGAGTTGTCCTACTTTTTCTTCCACCCCTCGTGAGGCATTGTAAAGACGGGAGTCGGAAGAAATTTTTCCAGAAAAAACCCGGAAAAGAGCCAGTTTTCCTACATAAGGGTCGCTGATGATTTTGAATACCAGTGCAGAAAATGGTTCATTTTCATCGCATTTTCTCTCTTCCTCTTCTTCGGTGAGAGGATTAATTCCCCGCACCGGAGGGCGCTCCAAGGGTGAGGGAGCAAAATCTACTAAAAAGTCAGCTAAGATATCCACCCCTTTATTTTCTACTCCTGAACCACATAGAATGGGGAATATATGACGCTCCCGGATGGCAACGCGTAAAGCTTCTTCCAATTGAGAAGGAGAGATTTCTTGCCCCTCGAGATACAGGTCCAGAAGCTCATCGTTGGTTTCAGCTATGTTTTCTACTAAATTTTCTCGAGCTCTTTGTGCTACTTCTTTCATCTCTTCCGGTATCTCTCCCTCTTCTACCTTTCCTTCTTTCCCGAAGTAAAGAGCTCGAAAATGAAGCAAATCTATCACTCCTCTAAAGTCACTCTCTTTGCCCACCGGGATAAAAAGAGGAGTGGCTCTGGGGTTTATTTTCTCCTGCAACTCCTCTACTGCCTCATCAAAATTGGCTCCTTCTCTATCCATCCGGTTAATAAAAAAAATGACCGGCAGATTTTCCCGAGAAATATATTCCCAAACTTTTTCTGTCCCCACCTCCACTCCTGAGGTCGCACACAATAACACCACTGCACTATCCACTGCTCTTATTGCTCCTAAAACATTGCCCACAAAATCAGCATATCCTGGAGTATCAATTAAATTAACTTTACATCCCTTCCATTCCCAGGGAAGAATAGAAAGGTCAATAGATATGCCTCTTTTTATCTCTTCTGGTTGCCAGTCAGAGACAGTATTACCTTCCTCCACTTTACCTCGACGGGACAACAGCCCAGCATTGAAAAGTAAAGCCTCGCTCAGTGTAGTTTTGCCCGACCCGGCATGAGAAAAAAGACCTACATTTCTTATGTTTTTGCTGGTAAAGCTATTCAAGGAATAATCCCCCTTTCTTTAAAGCCTTCGTCTTTTTATTTCGATACTACAGTATTTCGCTCCACAGAAAAAAACAGAAACTCAAAGCTAATAACCAGGCCCAAATTCTGATTTCTCTATCTCTTTTTCGCTTCCGTTTAAAATCTTGCCACCTCTTTTTAAGTCTTTCTATCCTGGCCACTTTTCACACCTTTTTATACAAAATTTTCAGCATCTTTTTCAATGCCCCTATCTCAATATCCCAGGCCATTTTACCATGTACAGCTAAAGATATTTTACCAGTTTCCTCCGAAACTACTAAAGCCAGAGCATCAGTTTGTTCGGTTATCCCGATTCCTGCTCGGTGGCGAGTTCCCACCAATTTTTTAACTTCGGTACTTTCCGCTAAAGGGAGAATGCACCCCGCTGCTACAATTCGATTTTCCCTTAAGATAGCAGCACCGTCGTGAAGAGGAGACTCGGGTAAAAACAAAGAGAACAAGAGCTCCGGAGAAAAGAAAGCATCGATAGCCACACCGGTCTGGATAAAATCTCGCAAATTATCATTACGTTCCAGAACTATCAAAGCTCCTATTTTTTTGCGCGAGAGAGTCTGGCAGGCTAAAGCAATATTATTGATGAATTCACTTCTGTTTTCCTCATCCTGGAAAAAGTAATCTCTAACTGACTCTCCCCGATGGTGAATCCGGTTAAAGAAAAC
>DGDO01000030.1:0-25022 GCA_002385475.1 Candidatus Sordicultor fermentans
GCCACACCCTCTTCCCAAAGGAGCCAAGCAAAGGTACTCTGCGAGCGGCGAGCAAAATCTTTAGCTTCTTTCCCATAATAACCGTATAGTTCGGAATAAACATTTTCGGCGAAATCAAGCACCGGCTTTTCTTTCATTCCCTCAACAAAAGCACCGGTAATTTTATCCAAAATTTCTGGAGATGTATCAGCGGGAAGAGCAAAACCTACACATTGCCTGAGAGGCATTATTTCAGCTAACTCGGGGACAAAATCGGTAATCGGGGGAACAGTTACTCCAGCAAACTCATGGGATTTGGTATCATACATAGCTAAAGGTCTCAGTTGACCAGCTTTTAAGAACTCGGCTTGTTCCCCGAGGCCAGTCCAAACTACATCTACTTCCCCGGCTATGGCACTGACAATAGAAGGACGACTACCCGGATAAGGAATCCACTCTAAATCATATCCCCCATAACGCTCAAAGGTAAGGTACTGGATGTGCCAAATACATCCCGGAATAGAGGTGGCAATAGTGATTTCTCCCGGCCTCTCTTTTATATCGTCAAGAAGCTCTTGAAAATTCTGGTAAGGAGAATCCTTCCTGACCGAGATAATTCCTGGAGTTCCACCTACCCAGAAAAATTCCCAGTCTTCCACCGTAGTCGGATGAATTCCCAAAACACATTGCCCAAAGAAACCTTCTGAGAGCCCAAACCAGAGATAACCATCATGAGGGGCATCCCAAACGTAAGAAGTGGCTGTCCCTCCCATGGCCCCTTCCATATTTTGCACCACAATGTCTACACCTAAGTAGGGCTTCATAGCCTCAGCAAGAGCCCGGTTGCTAAGATCGGTAGAACCACCAGCTGCAGAAAAAACAATTATATTTATAGGACGTGTTGGCCACTCCTGAGCCAAGGCTCCGGAGGTAAGGAAAGCTACCACCAAGAACAAAACAAAAAACATTAAGAAAAACCGACTTTTCATCTCTAATCCTCCTCACTTAATTGTTCATTATTTATTCATTTCCTGAGCAGATTTAACCAAAGTCTGGTAAAGATCACTCGCCCGAAAAGGCTGAACATAAACCGAAACCAGTTTTAAAGTTTCTGGACCAGGATTCTTTAGCTGAATTTTATCCCCCCTTTCCACTAAAATAGCTGTGTCCGGCTCTAAAGCAAACTCATTCCCATTACAAACAAACATCCCCCGACCTGAGATGATATAAATAAGCTCCGTCCGATCACGAAGTCGGTAATCAGTGCTGCTTTTAGGGTAGATCACGGCCGAGATAAGGTTAAGGTCTTCCACTCCATCTTGATCTGGAGCAAATACTACCCGCACCATTCGTTCAAAAGGTTTTGGTACTTCTACTCCTTCGACTTCTTGAACCCTTTTAATTTTCATCTCGACTTCCTTCTTCTAAAGCACTCTGAATAAAAGCTATTGACTCTTTCACCATCTCTTCTATTTCCTCTAAAGGTTTTATCTCTTCCAAAGTGTCAAAAGGAGCCCAGTTCTTGCTCTGAAAAAAGTAGGGAATTTCAATGGTAATAGGTAAAACTTTCTCAGTTTCTTTAAGAATTTGGCAAACCCTTTTAAAATTTATTACTCCCTGACCAATGGTACAATTTTTCAATATCCCCTCTTCTACTTTTACATCCTTAAAATGGAGAGTTTTCAGAAAATCTAAGGTTTTTTGGAAATCTCCTATCAGGTCAATCTGTCCCCGGTGGCCATAATAGACATTGCCAAAGTCGTAGGTTAAGCCTAAATAGGGAGAGTTAATCCGGCTAAAAACTACTCGAGCATCCTCTCCATTTTGGATAATATCTCCTGGCATCTCGGTTTCTAAGCAAACTACTATATCCAGCTCTTCCGCTTTCTTCTCTATTATTTCCAAGTTCTGATAAAAACGATCTTCTTCGCTCTTGGGTCCCTCATTAGTGGAAATATACTGTGCGCCAATATCCTTGGCAAATTCCATCTTCCTCTGAAAGAGCTCCACCTCCTCCCGGGTAATAAGAAACATGTGCCCGCTGAAGGTAATAGTATCTAAGCCATAATCTTCTATCACCTTTCGAAATTGATTAGCTTTGCCTAAATCCTCTTCAGTTACATGCGCTCCATACCCGCTTCCCCGAAAAGCTGAGGGAGGCTTAATAAAGTCAAGGTCCACATACCGAGCTCCCAACTTGGAGAGGCTTTGGCAAACTGTTTTCAAATCATAGCCTCGATATAGATTGGCTCCCACCGAAATAGGCCAAGAATTATCCATTTTTTCACCTCATCCTAACATTTTTTGGTAAATGGTTTGAAGAACCCCTATAGGATCATCCTGAGATATTTTCTCCTGAATCAAAGATTGATCTAAGGACTTAGCAAAATTTGATAGTTTTTCAGTAAAAGCTATACTTTCAGAAAAAGCCTGAATCGGATCTCGGTGTTTGGGGGTCACGTCAAGGGAAACCCAACCCTGGTAATTGATTTTTTGTAAGTAATAAAGGAACTCAAGATAGGAAAAGAGGTTTCTACTCCCGGCTACTAAATCCCAATCCCATTTACCATCATTATCATTGATATGAACATGGAAAAGCTTACCCTCTCGGTGAAGCAAAATCAGCGATTCAGCTGGATTTTCTCCGGCAAAAAGAGCATGCCCCACATCCAAGGTCACCCCCACATTGGGCAAACCCACCTTGAGACAAGTGTAAAGGGCACTGTGAACGTTTCCCAGAAGATAGTGAACCAAAGGTTCTCTAAATTTGTACTCGAGACTAATCCGTACCTCAGGATATGTTTGAGCAGCCTCTCTAACCCCCTCTAAGAAATAATTCCAGACCTCTTCATAGTCTACCTCAAAATGGTAATCATAGCCATCCTGGAGAGGACAAACCGAAACCAAATTAACTCCTAAATCACGAGAGAGTTCTGCTCCTTTTCTGATATATTCAATTGCCTTTTTCCTGGTATCAGTATCTCCAGCAGTTAAGGCCCGCTTATCCCAATAATGTTCCCCTTTTATATCTACATTGACCGCCCCTACTTGAAGATCATACTTTGCTAAAAGGCTCTTTGTTTTGTCTGGTTCAGCAAAATCATAAGGGTAAACCAGCTCTAACCCTGATGCTCCCTTCACCTTCTTTACCAGCTGGAATTTCTCTTCCAAATCACGAGGTTTCTGATAAAATTTAAACCGATCTTTTAATTGCCCTAAAAAACCACTGATAATAGCGTACTTATAATTCACTTCGATCCCTCCATTTTTTTAATTAGTCAATGACTGCATCTCTCGGAGCCGTTTAACTGTTTTTTGGATATGAATCCTCATTTTTTCTTCCGCCCCAAACGGGTCATGAGTTTCAAACCGATCCAGAATCTCCATGTGTTCCTGGTAAGTCTCCTCCGGTGACCTAATAAGTCCTTTAATCAGGCATTTGGTCATAAATCCGGATCGAATCAACATGGTCTTTAAGTCTAAATAAGGACACTTTTCTGCCACAAACAGATGAAAAACATTATCTACCTTTCGATATTCTTCAGAATCCCCTTTTTGATAAGCTTGGGTAAAATCTTCTTTGAATCGAGCAACTTCATCTTTAGTAACCAAAGGAGCAAGATACCGACAAGCCAGACTTTCCAAGCTTTCCCGTATCTCAAAAAGAACAATCATCTCTTCCAAAGTGAATTGGCGAACGGAAACCCGATGATTGTTATTTCTGATGATTAGATTTTCACTTTCTAAGAGCTTTAAAGCATGTAAAAGAGGAGTACGGCTAATGCCTAACTCTTCAGCCAGCTGATCCTGAACTAAAGTTTCTCCCGGTTTTAGCTCCCCGCTCAGAATCATATCTCGAAGAACTTTATAAGCTTGATCGGCTAAAGTTATTTTTTCAATCATACGCCCACCACTCAAAGTTTTTGAATACGGTATTCTGAATACAGAATACCAAACAAATTTCGAAAATGCAAGGGCAAAACTGTAATTTTTTTAGAGTAAAGAATTTAATGGCTCTATAACAAAATGCAGAGATAAAATATCTAAAAGCGGATAATTTATTTCCTTGGGCTTCTTTATGAAAAGTAGTTTACTGCAGCAATCATCCACTTTTTATTTTTACGAGGATACAGGGTACAACCAGAGTAACATTTCCATAGATTATTGATGAAAGAGAAATTTACTCAGCTCTATCTTCACTCTCTAGTGATGGACTGACCATCTCTTTTTCGTGTCCCTCATATTTTTATTGATACATTAATCGGTCAGCTAAGTCTAAAACCTGTTCAAAATTATCTCCTGCCACCGCTTCTCCCCAGGACATAGTAACACCTGAGTTATTTTCATCAGTCAGAAAAGAATTTTTAATCTGCTCTATTGCCTTCTCCATTTCATATCCTGTGCAATTTTTTAAAACTACTAGAAATGCATCTCCCCCCATTCGAATAACATAATCATTATGTCTTATAGAGCTCTGGAGGTTCTTCACCATACTTTGAAGAAGGTAGTCTCCTGCGGTATGGCTATAAAGGTCGTTATATTTTTTGAAACCATTGATATCACCCATCATCAGGTAATCCCGAGAGGAGAAATTAATTTGAGAAATTATTCCCCGGCTGTAAGCTCCGGTTAAGGCGTCAAAATGATAAACCCAAGCCCTGCTATACTTACAAGAATTCCATAACTTACTAAAAAAAATCCCGGTTTCCCCTAATATGAGAGAGTAAAAAAGATGAAAAATAGTGATAGTAAGAAAGGTCCAGAAAAATATGATGGTTAATTTTTTGAAGTAAAGAACTCCCCCGCTAGCAACAAGAGGGAGTAATAAAGCAAAAATGATAGCAAAATTACTGAACTGTCTGATCTGAAGATGAGAGAACTGCAAGAAAATTTCTACCACCAACGCCAAAGTAATCCAGAGTAATAAATAACGAAAACGGGTTTTAGTTCGCAGCAAATCTTTTGTCCCTTGCAAGAAAAAAACATAGATAAACAGCCACAACCCGGCCAAATTTTTTTCCGCAAAGCGAGAAAAAAGGAAGGGGAGTCAGAAGTAGGGCGATAGATGAAATCCAAAAGATATATCCCTCCCAGAAGACAAGAAATGCCGATAGAAAAAAGGGCGCGTTTCATATAGCCATCTTCTAAAGATAAACCCATTAATCCCAACAAAATTAGGCCTAAAGTAAGACAAGCATCCATAGCCAATATATAATAAACATCATGACGCAATATTCGCAGAATAGTAAATCTTCCCAGGACGCCCTGACTTTGACACTTCACTTAGCTGAAACCTGCATCAAATCTATATTCTCTAAATTAGAATCTGCTATTTTGCCACTACACTCACTACCTTAAGTGGTCTACAGAGATAGTTCTTCTTTAGGGGTGATATTTTTAGGGGGTTTAATTTTGAAGAGTTTTAAGATTTTATTACTCAGTTCCGTTCCTTTGATTTTGAGCAAGAACTGTTGATTTTCAATTTCCACTTCAGCAAAATTCAGGGAGTTTAAAGCTTCCCGGATTTCCTCTGGAGAAGCTTTCTCTTCGCTTTCCTGTAACTTGAACTCCAGAGTCCTCTCCAGAAGGAAAGCTAAGAAACAGATAACCAAATGTCCTTTGATTCTATTTTCTGTCCAGTGAAAGATAGGTCTGACTTCTAAAGTACTTTTCATAATGCGGAAAGATTCTTCTATCTTCCATAAAGTATGATAAGCTTCTAAGGCATCTTGAGGTTTTATATCCTCTTCACTGGTTTGGATACCATAGTAACCATCAAACTTCTCATCTCGGTGTAGAGCTTCTTCATCCAGATACCAGGTTTCTTTACTGATATTCTTGAGATATTTCTTACCTCCTCTTTTATTACTGGCAGTGATTTTAGATTGGTTCTGTAAAAGTAATTGAGCTTTCTCTAGGAGTCTTTCTCTATCTTCCCGGTCTTTCTTAAGGGGGTTATAAGAAGGAACATCCCCTTATAGTCAGGGTTATATGGGGCACCCCCTATAACCCTGACATTATCACAGAATAACTACACCCTCGCCTTTCCTCCTCTTGACGAAGTTTGTTCCATTATCTATAATCATTGTGCTAACAGTAGCGAGCGGGAATAGCTCAGATGGTAGAGCGCCAGCCTTCCAAGCTGGATGTCGCGGGTTCGAGTCCCGTTTCCCGCTCCATTTTTTTATTTAAAGAACTTTTTCCAGAAAGTGTAAAAGAGCAAAAAATATTCTATAATAAGAAAAAAATAAGGCTTCCAGGGAGGGATAAGAGTATGGCTGATTTACTTCTCATTAAAGTGGGAAACAGAGCACAAAATGCTTTGAAAGTGCAAGAATTACTCAGCCGTTACGGGTGTAATATTGAAGTTCGCTTAGGACTCCATGAGTTTGCTCCAGAATGTGAGGGGAAAGATGAAGGCATCATAATCTTAAAGCTTTCCGGTAATTTAGAAGATTTTAAAAAGCTTAAAGAGGACCTGGAAAAAATAGAAGGAGTTAAGGCTATTTATCAAGAATTATAACGAGGGTTTTTCTTTTATGGAAAAACGAAGGGAGGACCTATGGAGAGCAATGTTGACCTTTCTCAATATCGGTTAAGCCCGGAGCAGTTGCGCTGGATTTGTCCTCCGGATGCTTTTTCTTTTGAGTGTACTGACGAATTAGAAGAGCTGGAAGGGTTTTTGGGTCAGGAGAGAGCCCTGAGCTCTATCGAGTTTGGATTGCGCATGGAAAAATCGGGGTACAATCTTTTTGTGGTTGGTCCTACAGGAACCGGAAGAGCCAGTGCAGTTAAAAACCGCATTGAGAGATTGGTGAAAGAAAAGAAGGAAAAGGGAATCACTCCAGAGATAAATGACTGGTGTTATATCTTTAACTTTGACGATCCAGACCGCCCTCAAGTTTTAAAACTTCCCCGGGGGGAGGGAAAAGTCCTTTCTCGCCTGGTGGATGAGTTGTTGAAAAACCTTCGAGATGCAATACCCAAAACTTTTGCTGGAGATGAGTATAAAAACCAAAAACAAATTCTGATTGATGAGCAGCAGAGAAAAAATCGCCAAATAATTCAAGAGTTGGAAAAAGAAGCTTTAGAAGAAGGGTTTGCTTTCCGCATGACTCCCATGGGTCCTATCCTCATTCCCTTAGTGGAAGGAAAGCCTATGACTCAAGAGCAATACTTAGCTTTAGGCGAAGAAGAAAAAGAAATTATAGAAAGTAAAAGGCGAGAGCTTTTGACTCAAATCAGTGAGGCTTTTGACAAAATTCACCAGTTGGAAGTAGAGCTGAAAAATAAAATAGCGGAACTTGACCGGAGAGTGGCAGAGTTTGCCGTTAATCCTCTTTTTAAGGGACTATTAGACAGGTATGCTTCCTCTCCCGAGGTGCTCAAGTTTCTTGAGTCACTGCAAAACTTTACCCTTTCTTATCTTCACATCTTCAGAGACTTATCAGAAACTCCTCAGCAACTTCCTCAGCTTCTCCCCTATCAAAGGCTGCAAGATCCTTTCTTACCTTTTAAAATAAATGTTTTTGTGGACAACGCTCCTTTAGAAGACCCTCCAATAATTCTGGAAACCCATCCTAACTGGAGCAATCTTTTCGGGAAGATCGAGCGCCGAGCTTTTATGGGAGCTTATTTCAGTGACCATACTATGTTGAAATCAGGCTCCCTTCATCAAGCCAATGGTGGTTATATAATAATGTATTTCCGGGATTTAATCAGCAATCCAGGCGTCTGGGAAGGACTGAAAAGGACTTTGAAAAATCAGGAAATCAGATTAGAAGACCCTTTTGAGCAATTTGGCATCATCGCTCCTCAAGGATTGCGTCCTGACCCCTTACCTTTCGACGCTAAAGTTATTATCATCGGTGATGAATATTATTATCGTGCTTTAACTCTTCTCGATGAGGACTTCCGAGATCTATTTAAAATAAAAGCTGATTTTGACTATCAGATTCAGAGAGAAGAAGAGGTTTTGCACTCCTTTGCCTGTTTTGTCAATAATTGTTGCAAAGAGGAAGGGCTTCTGCCTTTTGACCGGACGGGAGTAGCAAAAGTTCTGGAATATGGTGCGCGGGCAGTTTCTCACCAGAAGAAACTCAGTTCTCAATTTGGTTTTATGAAAGATATCCTGGTGGAAGCAGATTTCTGGGCCCGAGAGGAAGGCGCAGACCGGGTTTATGCTCCCCATGTCCAGAAAACGCTACAAGAGAGAAAAAAGAGGCTGAGCCTTATAGCTGATCGCCTGCAAGAAGCTATTTTAGAAGATGTGCTGTTGATTGATACCCAGGGTAAAGTGGTGGGGCAAATCAACGGGTTAGCAGTTTATGACCTGGGAGACTATAGTTTTGGTCGGCCCTCCCGCATTACTGCTCGCACTTACCTTGGAAAACAAGGAGTAGTCAGCATCGAGCGAGAATCTCGCTTAAGCGGCCGCATCCATGATAAAGGAGTTCTTATTCTGGGAGGATACTTAGGCTATAAGTACGCCCAGAATAAACCACTTTCTGTGGCTGCCAGCATTTGTTTTGAGCAGTCTTATGAGGGAGTAGAAGGAGACAGCGCTTCCCTGGCTGAAACCTGCGCAGTGCTTTCCAGTCTGGCAGAAATACCTATTCGCCAGGACATCGCCGTTACTGGGTCTATTAATCAAAAAGGAGAAGTGCAGGCCATCGGAGGAGTAAATCAAAAAATCGAAGGATTTTTCCGCACTGCTCAAGGAAAAGGGTTAACTAAAGAACAGGGAGTAATTATTCCCCGGAGTAACATTCAAAACCTTATGTTAGAAGAAGAAGTGGTAGAGGCAGTGCGAGAAGGTAAATTCCACATTTATGCCGTCTCTGCTGTAGACCAGGCCATGGAGATATTAACTGGTCTTCCAGCTGGAGAAAAAAAGCCTGATGGAACTTTTGAAGAAGGAACACTAAATTACTTAGTGGATGAAAAACTTGCTAAAACCGTGGAGCTATTGAGGAGTTTTGAAGCAAAAGAGAAAGAAGAAGAGAAAAAAGAGGAAAATACCTCAGAGAATAAGGAGGGATGAACTATGGAAGAAATTTCTCACCAGGGGCTTCGGTGGTTAGTCAGGACTGCTCTTCTTTTTGCCCTTACTCTGGTCATTCAGATGCTGGGGCTACCTCAATTTTTCACCGGCCCCTTAGTAAATGCCTTTCTTCTTTTGGCTGCTCTTTTAAATGGAATATGGAGCGGGGTAATAATAGGGTTATTTACCCCCTGGATAGCTTTTGCCCGGGGAATTCTTGCCCCCCCATTGGGGCCGATGATTCCCTTCATCATGGCCGGTAATGCCATACTGGTAATAGTTTTCAGCCTTGTGGCAGGAAAAAGAGAAAACTTGCGGAGAGAAATAACAGGAATTATTCTGGGCTCTTTCTTAAAATATCTCCTTCTCTCTCAAGCGGTAGCCTGGGTGGTGCAAGTGCCTCCACCGGTAGCCAAAGCCATGCAGACTCCTCAGCTTTTTACAGCTTTAGCAGGGGGAGCCATAGCCTTAATAGTTTACCGGGTAATCCCCGCCAGATTTAAAAGTTATAAGTAAAGGAGAGAGGTTTCTCTTCTTGCGAGAGAGAATAATTTATGACTCCTCACTCTCTTCAGCTTCTTTGCTCTCTTCAGCTTCTTCAGGTTTTTTAGTTTCCTCAGGTTTTTTAGTTTCTTTAGATTTTTCTACAAAGTTGAGCTGGAGCTGAGAAAGCTGAGCTTCCAGTTCTCGTAGCTCGCTTCCTTCTAAATCTTTTTTGACTTCCTCCAGAATCACGGAATAGAGGTCAATAGATTTACGTGCTTCTTCTAAATCTACCAGCATCTCTCCAGTCTCAGGGTGAACTACCAACCCCAGATATTGCCAGGCCTTAGCTGAAAGAAGGCCTAAAAAGTAAAATCCCAGATCCTTAGTTTTACTGGGTCTTGCGGTTTTTTCTTCACTCATTTTGCATCCTCCTCCACTAAATTTCTTTTTATAATTGCACAAGTTTCTTCTACCAGAATGGATAGAGGTTTTCCCTCTCCCTCTATCCAGATTACAGGGGCTTTTTTGAACCAGTTAATTTGAGTTTTCAAAAATCGAAAAGTGCCCCGCACTATTTCTTCTTGAGCTTCTTTCCGGGAAATATCCCCTCTAAGTAGTTTTACTATCGGGCGATAAGTAAAGTTATCGAGAGCAGGAATATCCTCCGAATATCCCCGAGAAAAAAGCTCCTCCACTTCTTCTACTATTCCTCTTTCGAACATCTCTTCTACCCGGCGGCAAATTCTTTCTTTTAATTTATCCCTGTCCCAGCGAATACCGATAAGAAGAGGAGAAAAAGAAGAGGGACGGGGAGAAAAAAGAGAAGGGGGACGACCGGTTTTCTCAAATATCTCAAGAGCTCTGATCAATCTTTTTCGGTCATGCTTTCCTATTTTTTGCGCTCTCCGGGGGTCCACATTTTGCAAAAGGGCATAGAGTTTTTCAGTAGGTAAACGCTCGAAAGCAATGCGGATATTATTTTCAGCAGGAGCCCCCACAAATAGAAAAGACCGATAAAGCGCCTGCAGGTAAAAAGCAGTCCCTCCCACCACAAGCGGAAGATTCCCTCGCTCTCTAATTTCTCTCTGGAGATATATCGCTTCTTTTTTAAACTGGAAAGCACTCCATCTCTCTCCGGGGTCGAGGAAATCCACGAGATGGTGAGGAACTCTTTCTCGAAAGCTGGCCGGAGGCTTATCGGTACCTATATCCAGGTATTTATAAACTGCTAAGGAATCAGCATAAATCAACTCCACTTTCCCCAGTCGCTCAGCCAGAGCTAAAGAAAGGTCAGTTTTCCCGGTAGCAGTAGGACCAACGATGGCGGGGAGCTTTTTACCTTTTAACTGAACCATAAACTTTATTGCCCTCTCCAGGGGTTAAAACTACCTCCCTCCACTCCCCTACCTCCGCAGAGGAGAGTTCTTTCAGATATACCCGCAGATTATTAGCCCCTCTACCCGATAACAGGCCTCCTTCTTCCTGATCAATCAATATTTCCATTACTTTTCCCTGCAGGGAGGGTAATTTTTCCTGGTAGATGCTTCGCAGAGTATCGTTCAAAATATGGAGACGCTCTTTTTTTTCACAGACAGGAATATCATCTTCTAAAAGATAGGCTGCAGTACCTGGCCGGGGAGAATAAACATAGGTATAAGCCACATCAAACTGCGCCTCCCTGACCACATCCAAAGTTTCCCGGAAATCAGAGTCCGTCTCCCCGGGAAAGCCCACAATGATATCTGTCCCGATTCTCGCCGAAGGTATAGACTTACGGATGAAGTTGATTTTATTCAAATAATCCTCCCGGGTATAACCCCGCCTCATAAGCTGTAAAATCTTATTGGAGCCAGCCTGAAGGGGAAGATGAAAATAAGGGCAAAGCACCGAGCTGTCTTTTACTATTTTTACTATGTCCTCTGTGAAGTCTCGAGGATGAGAAGTAAGAAAACAAACCCAGATTTTTATACCCCGGAGCCACTCCTCGATATCCAGAAGCAACTCCTCAAAAGCTCCTTCTCTTTCTCTATCCCGACCATAACTATTGACATTTTGCCCGAGGAGGGTAACTTCTCGAAATCCTTCCTCTACCAGGTTTTTTAGCTCCTCTTCTATTATTTCTCGGGGCTTGCTCCTCTGTTTCCCGGTGGTATAAGGAACCACACAATAGCTACAGAAATTATCGCAACCAAAAGTAATAGGTAAATAAGCAGAAATTTTACTGGAATACCGGTATCCTTTCTCCTCATAAAGAGAAGGAGGCTCCTCCTGGAAATCCACTATCTTTACTTTTTCCTGCCAGGCCTTTTTAATTAGAAGGGGTATTTTCTCCCAATTATGAGTGCCCGCCAGAACATTTATTTCTCTATCCTTCCCAAGGAGTTTTTCCCTCTCCAGCTGTCCCAGGCATCCACATACCACAATTATAGAGTCTGGATTTTTCTCCTTTCTCTCCCGAGCAAATTTACTTATAATACTTATCGCTCGTTCTGCAGCATGCTCTCGCACCGCACAGGTATTAAATACGAGAATATCTGCTTCCCCTGATTCCTCAGCAGGGGAGAACCCCAGCTCCTGCAGTCGATAAGACAGGTGTTCAGAACGACTTTTATTCATCTGACAACCAAAAGTTTCCACCCAGAAAGTAGCTTCAGCCACTTTTCCGGCCGGAAAATCCGGTTTTCTTTTAATCTCCACTAAATTCATAGCAAAACACTCAAGCGCTTCGAGGTTTCACCACCAGTTTAATAGCTGTTCTCTCCTCCCCATCAATATTGATATCGGTAAAAGCTGGTATGCAAACGAGGTCGATACCGCTGGGAGCAACATACCCCCGTGCTATAGCAATAGCTTTAATAGCCTGGTTTACTGCTCCTGCTCCTACCGCTTGTACTTCCACTATGCCTTTTTCCCGGATGGCTCCGGCTAAAGCGCCAGCTACAGCATTGGGATTAGACTTAGAAGATACTTTTAGGACATCCATGGCCATTCCTCCTTCATTTTTTTTCTAATTTTAAGATATGGATAAGCGAGAGATTTCCGTAGCTCTTCCCGTAATCTCATCTATCTCCACTACAATACCATTAAGCTTAACGTTGTCTTTAGCCACTCGATATCTGATAGGCATTTGAGTTAGAAATCTGCTTAAAATGTCTTCTGTTTTTACCCCGAGAACCGAATCATGAGACCCTGTCATACCAATGTCCGTAATATAGGCTGTACCTTGAGGAAGAATTCGCTCATCAGCAGTAGCCACATGGGTATGAGTGCCAAAAACACAAGATACTTTACCATCCAGAAACCATCCCATGGCTATCTTCTCTGAAGAAGCCTCAGCATGAAAATCAAGCAAAATCATGTTGGTTATCCTCCTGAAGTCCTCCAGCTCTTCCTCTATCCGACGAAATGGACAATCCAGGGAAGGCATAAACACCCGGCCACTCATATTAGCCACTATCCATTTTTTACCCTTCCCTTCCACTGCCACCCAGCCCCGGCCCGGAACTCCAGAAGGGTAATTGAGAGGGCGGATAAGCCGGGGTTGGTAATCAATATAGTCTACGATTTCCTTTTTATCCCAGATGTGGTTGCCAGTTGTAATCACATCTACTCCATAACTCAAAATTTCCTCGCACACTTCCGGCACAATTCCTAGACCCCCGGCAGCATTTTCTCCGTTGACAATCACTCCCTCGATATTTAATTTTTCCTTAATAACTTCTAAGTTATCAGCCAGTACTTGCCGTCCTGGCTTTCCCACTATGTCTCCCACTATTAAAAATCGCAAAAGTTCATTCCTCCATTATTTAGCATACTCTACGGTTCTGGTCTCTCGAATCACTGTTATTTTAATCTGTCCAGGATATTCCAGTTCTTTTTCTATTTTACGAGCTATATCATAAGCCAGCTTCGCCGCTCGGGCATCGTCAATCCTATCAGGCTTCACCATGATTCTAATTTCTCTTCCCGCCTGAATGGCATAAGATTTCTCCACTCCTTCAAAACCATCGGCAATTTTTTCCAGTTTTTCCAGACGCTTGATATACGACTCCAGGCTTTCTCTTCTTGCTCCAGGCCGAGAAGCCGATATGGCATCAGCTGCCTGCACCAGAACTGCTTCCACAGTTTGAGCTTCCACCTCTCCATGGTGAGCCTCAATGGCATGCACTACTTCTTTTTTCTCTCCATATCGAGAGGCTAATTCTGCTCCAATTTTAGCATGAGGACCCTCCACTTCATGGTCTAACGCTTTACCTATATCATGTAAAAGACCAGCTCTTTTAGCTAAAGTGGTATCCACTCCCAGCTCGCTAGCCATTAAGCTGGCAAAATAAGCTACCTCTTTGGAATGTTGCAAAACATTCTGTCCGTAGCTGGTTCTGAAATACAACTTACCTAAAAGCTTTACCAGCTCACTATTAACGTTCTTCACTCCCGCATCAAAAAGAGCTTGTTCTCCTTCCTGAATTATCTTCTCTTCCACCTGCAGCTTGGCCTTGTCTACCAATTCTTCTATTCTCGCCGGATGGATACGACCATCAACAATCAATTTTTCTAAAGCTAAGCGCGCCACTTCTCTTCTTATAGGGTCAAAAGAAGAAATGAGCACCGCTTCAGGAGTGTCATCAATGATTAAATCCACGCCGGTAATCATCTCGAAAGTCCTGATGTTGCGTCCTTCTCTTCCTATAATTCTTCCCTTCATTTCATCATTGGGCAAATTAACCACCGATACAGTATTTTCCACTGTGAAATCAGCAGCATAACGTTGAATGGTTTGAGCTACAACCTCTTGAGCCATTTTCCCTGCCTCTCTTTTAGCCCGCTCTTCTGCTTCTTTGATCTTCACCCCTACTTCGTAGTCCAGAGTTTTTTCTACTCGCTCCAGCAATTCCTGTCTCGCCTCTTCCCAGGAAAGATTAGCAATCCGGGATAATTCCTCCACTTCTCGCGCTTTAATACTTTCCACTACTTCTTTTTCTTTTTCCAGCTCTTCCTGGCGCCTGCGCAAGAGGTTCTCCGTTTTCTCTACCTGTTCCAATTTCCGCTCCAGCATTTCTTCCCGGCGCAAAATCCGGGATTCGAAATTCTGCAGTTCTTTTCTCTTCCGCTGTAGTTCTTCTTCCAGGGATTTTCTCTCTTCTAAAACTTCCTCTTTAGCTAAAATTAAGGCTTCTTTCCTGAGAGTTTCTACCTGGCCAAGCGTTTCTTCTCTCACTCTCTCTATTTCTTCCTGAGCAATCTTTCTCTCTTTCTGAAGCTGGGAGTTCAAGAAGCTAAATCCCGCTACCAATCCTACGGCTATTCCTATCAAAATATATATGAGCTCCATATTCTGGATTCACCCCTTATTCACTTTTCAATGTGCGATTCATGTAGGTAAAAGAATATTTTAACGGTACCTTAAGGCCAAGTCAAGATTCTTCCCTGTACCACGCTTCTTCTACTACTTCCCAGGAAAAACCCCGACGAAGAAGACGATTATTAATGTCTTCTTTCTCCTTTCCCTCTCCTGACCATTCTCTGATTAGCCCTCGAGCGTCTTTTACTTCCTCTTCCCGGGGGAAAAATTCCCGCAGAGAATCGAGTAGCTCGTGAGAAACGCCCTTCCTACGCAACTCGTCCTTTATAGCTTGTAAACCCCGAGGGTTCAGTCTTCTTCTTGTCTCTACATAAATCTTTACAAATTCCTCATCATTTAAGTAACCACGCTCTTCCAAAAACTGAAGCGCTTCTTCTATCTCTTCACGAGAAAAGCCATCTCGAGCTAATTTCTGGAAAAGCTCGCCTCGAGTATACATCTTCCGGTTGAGATAGCGAAAACCCTGTCGAATGATATCTTTCACGAATTAAAAGCAATCACCGGGTCAACTTCCATCTGAGAAAGAGCAGCAGAGAGAATTTCTTTCGCTACTTCCGGATTTTCCTTTAAGAATTGCCGGGCGTTATCTCGACCCTGGCCTAAACGATATTCTCCAAAAGAGAACCAGCTGCCCGATTTTTTAACTACTCCCGTTGTCTCTCCCAGGCTCAATATTTCTCCCTCCTGGGATATTCCCTCACCATAAATCAATTCTAACTCCGCTTCTTTAAATGGAGAGGCTACTTTGTTCTTAACCACTTTAATTCTGGTCAGGGCACCTATTATTTCATCTCCCGATCTCAGATACTCTCTTCTTCTCACATCTAACCTTACACTGGCATAAAATTTGAGAGCCCTGCCACCCGGTGTGGTCTCCGAAGGCCCATAAGCCATAGCTATTTTTTCCCGGAGCTGGTTAACGAAAATAGCCACGGTTTTAGTTTTACTGATATAGGCAGTCAATCTTCTCAAGGCTTGAGACATCAAGCGAGCCTGCAGGCCAATATAAGAATCAGACATGCCTCCTTCCAATTCCATCTGAGGAACTAAAGCAGCTACCGAATCGAGCACCACTATATCCACTCCTCCGGTACGCACCAGGGCATCTACTATATCTAAAGCCTCTTCTGCGCTTCCAGGTTGAGAAATAAGTAATCTGTCAATCTGGACCCCAATTTTGCTTGCATAGCTGGGGTCTAAAGCATGTTCTGTATCCACAAAGGCAGCAATACCACCTTGCTTCTGGGCTTCAGCAATGGCATGCAAAGCAATGGTGGTTTTACCCGAAGCTTCAGGGCCAAAAATCTCTACCACTCTCCCTCGAGGAAATCCTCCTACTCCCAGAGCAATATTGAGAAGAACCGACCCAGTTTTTATCACTTCTATATCAGCAGTTAAAACATCTTGAGATAAGTACATAATAGCGCCTTTGCCATATTTTTTTTCTATAGAGCTTATAGCCTGGTTAATTACATCTTCTCTCAAATCTTTAGAGCTTTTTTCCTCACTCATTTTTTTTCACCCCTTCTAAACTAAAAACACCTAATTGCTGGTAAACCGAACCCCGAGGGGTTAAAGTACTTTGATAAAAAACCAGTTTTTTAATTTCGGTAGAAAAGTTGATATTCTCTACCCCTAAAGAGGGAAGAGCAAAAGGAGAACGAAAGCGAGCCAGGGTAATGTGGGGAGAAAACTCTCTATCTTCTCTCTCCCATCCCTTAGCAGCTATTCCTTTTTCAACTTCCTCTCTTATACTTTTTATCTTTCCCTCTCCCTCTCTGTCCACCCCTATCCACACCACTCGAGCCCGATGAAGAGAAGGAAAAGCCCCCCATTTCTCTAAAGTTACAGGGAAAGCTGTAAATTTGTTGCTTACCTCTTCCAGTATTTTATTCATTTCCTCTACCTCACCAAGAGGAAAAGCATGAAAAAAGTGGAGCGTAAGATGGAGTTGCTCTCTTTTAACCCATTTTGCTTGAGGGTAAAGTTTTTTCTCCTCGTTAATCAACTCTTCTAAGAAGTCTTGAGCTTCAGAGGGAAGGTCTAAAGCCACAAAGCTTCTGATGGTAGTTGAACTCATTACCAAATTTCTCCTTTAAATATTGAAAAATCATAACCAGAGCGGATTGAGAGGCAAATCTTTTGTTCATCAATCTATCCCCTGAAAAATGGAATTTTTGCACTCTCACGCCTTCTTCGCTCGATAGAGCAATATAAACCAGGCCTACGGGCTTTTCTTTACTTCCTCCTCCTGGCCCTGCAATACCAGTAATCCCGAGACCCAAATCTACTTTTCCCTTATGGCGCACTCCGCGAGCTAAAAATCGAGCAGTTTCTTCACTTACTGCTCCTTTTTCTTGCAAAATTTCCTCGGGAACTTTTAAATCTTCCTTTTTAGCCTCGTTACTATAGACCACGTATCCTCGCTCAAAATACTGAGAGCTACCCGCTATATCAGTTATCCGATTAGCTACCAGCCCTCCGGTGCACGACTCTGCCAGTCCCAGTTTCAAGCCTTTTTCCTTCATCATGTTGCCCACCGCTTCTTCTAAAGTGTCACCATAGGGACTGAAGAAAAATCTATCCAGGTGGCGAGCTACCTCCTCTAAAAAAATAAGGGCAGACTCTTTTTCCTCTGGAGAAAAGCGGGAGCTGTAAACATAGAGCCACACTTCTCCATAGTTAGGAAGAAAGGCTAAATTGAAAGAAGAGGGCAGATGACGAAGAAACGGTTCCACCTCTTTAGCCAGATTAGATTCTCCAATCCCGCAAAATTTGAAGATAGGAGAACGATAAAAATATTCCTCTTCCCGGGGAAGGTCTTTCTCTATTAAGCTCCAGAAAAACTCCGCCTCCCGAGGGACACCGGGTATGACAAAAATACTTTTCCCGTTCACCTCTAACTTAAAACCGGGAGCAGTTCCCCGCTCATTATAAAGTATCTCTGCTCCTTGAGGAATAAAAGCCTGCCTTCTATTATTTTCCGGAGGCTCGGTATTCCTCAGTTCCCGATAGAAAAACTGAATTCTATCCCAGGCTTCAGGGCTAAAAATCAAACTTCTGCCAAAAGCTTGAGCCACTGCTTCCCGGGTCAGGTCATCTTCAGTAGGTCCTAACCCCCCTGATACAATCACCAGCTTTACTTCCTCTTCCTTCATGATAAATTGTAAAGCATCTACTATCTTCTCCATCTGGTCAGGCACAAAAAGAATAAATTGAGGTAATATCCCTTTATCTACCAGTTTTTGAGCCAGAAAGTAGGCATTATAATCCCTGACTAACCCGGTCAACAGTTCTGTTCCTATACCAAGAATAGCGGCTTTCAAATTTTTTCTCCTTTTAATTCATAGCTACTGCTTTCAGTAACCTTAACTTTTACTATCTCCCCTCTTTTTAATTTATTCCTCCGGGAGCTAAAGCTTATATTCCCATCTACTTCCGGAGCGTCTCCGTATGTCCTTCCCCAAAAATTAGTAACTCCATTACCTCTTTGAGCTTCGTCTACTATTACTTCCAATTCCCGACCCACTAAAGAACTATGAAACTTTCCCATCACTTTTTCCTGCACTTCCATAAGTGCTTTGTAGCGCTCCTGTTTCACTTTCTCCTCCACTTTAGGATAAAGGAAAGCTGAAGGTGTATCAGGTGGTTCAGAATAGACAAAAGCTCCCATTCGCTCAAAACGAAAATCTTCCACAAAATCAACCAAGCGCTGAAAAGCTTCCTCGTCTTCTCCTGGAAAACCCACTAAAAAAGTGGTCCGCAAAAATATGCCGGGAACACACTCTCTCAGTTTTTCTAACTTTTCTCTTATTTTTTCTATCGATGAAGGGCGTCTCATCTTCTGGAGTATAGTAGAATCCACATGCTGAAGAGGTATATCCAGATATTTTACAAGATGAGAAGAATCTCTCATCGTTTTTATAAATTCATCATCCAGCCCTTCGGGAGAAAAATACAACAACCTTAACCATACTCCAGAGGGCAAAATTTCGTCCAACCGGCGAAGAAGGGGCGATAACATCCTCTGATGATAGAGGTCTAAGCCATAAGAAGATAGGTCTTGAGCCACCAGGATTATTTCTTTCACTCCTTGAGATACCAGATTAAGAGCTTCTTTTTCTATCGACTCCATAGTTCTACTGCGCAAAGAACCCCGGATAGAAGGTATTAAGCAGAAACTGCAGTGATGATTGCAGCCTTCGGCTATTTTGAGATAAGCATAATGAGAAGGAGTAGAAAGAATTCTCTCTGTTTCGTGGTGGTAAAGAAAAGGAGGGGAATCTAAAAAGTACTTTCCGGGGAACTTGTCTTCCAGAATATCAACGAGGGAAGGAAAATCATTCACTCCCACCCAGTAGTCTACAGCAGGATATACAAAACCTTTTTCTCTCTCCCAGCGCTGGGCATAGCAACCCATAACCAGTAACTTTTTGGGAGGATGAGCTTCTTTGAGAAAAGACAATTTCTCAATCCATGCCTCAGTTTCCCGACAGGCTTCCTCAATAAAAGCACAGGTATTGAGTATCAATATTTCTGCTTCTTCCGGAGAAGAAAAAAAATTATATCCTCGAGAAAGCAATTTACCCAGGGCTACTTCGGTATCAACTAAATTTTTATCACAACCCAAACTGATAAAGGCAATTTTTCTCACGGCTCAAATACTTGGCGTGATGCTTCCTCTTTCTCGCTGAGATAACCCCAATCTTTTCCATTTACTACCGCTTTAACCTCATTCCCTCCTTTTATTTCTACTTCTATGGGATAATTGCTTTTTACAACATATTCCTTGTTGGGAACTAATATTCCAGAAAAAACCTCATTCCCTCCCGACCAGATTTCTGCCCAGGCTGCTTTTTCAGGAAAAAGGGTAACGGTGAGAGAAAATTGAGGTCCAACTTCTGCAGAAGGAGAAGGAAGAATCTCTTCTGGCTCAATCGCCGAAACCGGGGGATTAACCACTACTTCTTCTCCTTCGGGTAAAGAATGAAAACTAAAAAAGATGAAAAGGAAAGTAAAAAACACTGCCAGAGAAACTAAAAGAACCAGAAGCCTTTTAAACAGGGTAGATCTATCGCTCTTTCTATCTCTGGCGCTTCTAAGCTCCGGTTCCTCGGTTTTTTTCCAATCCAGACTTTTCCAATCCACAGGCTTTACCGAATAAACCTGATTGAAGAGAGAAACCATCTCTTCCTCATTTAATCCCAGAAAACGACTGTAAATCTTCAAATATCCTAAAGCATAAGCCCTTCCTGGCAATTTATCCCAATCTTCTTCTTCTAAAGCGGCAATGTATCGAGAGGAAACATGTGTAACTCCGCTTACCTCATCACGGGTAAGCTCTCTTTCTTCTCTTTTTTCCCGCAAAATTTCTCCTAATTTAAGTTGTCCTTCTGCCATTTTATCCCTCTCCTTTGGGAGTAATTACTTTTCGAGGTTTACTTCCTTCATAAGGACCAACAATGCCCTCCCGTTCCATCTGCTCAATCAGACGAGCTGCCCGATTAAAGCCTACTCTCAGTCTTCTCTGCAAAAGGGAAGTGGAAGCTTTGCCGCTTTCTATTACCACTCTAACCGCTTCCTGGTAAAGTTCATCCTCTTCTTCCTCTCCCACTCCTCTTTCTTCTCGAGGAACATATTCCAGAGGATAGTAAATGTCTCCAGACTGATTCAACCAGCATTCTACCAGCTTTTTAGTTTCTGAAGTACTGACAAAAGCTCCTTGCCCCCGGATGGGTTTACTCGCTCCCAGAGGAGCAAAAAGTAAATCTCCATTGCCTAAAAGTTTCTCCGCCCCCGGGCTATCCAGGATAGTTCGGGAATCCACCTGAGAAGAAACGGCAAAAGCCAGACGAGAGGGAAAATTGGCTTTAATTAAGCCGGTAATAACGTCCACCGAGGGTCTTTGAGTGGCCACAACAAGATGCATTCCCACCGCCCGGGCTATTTGTGCTATCCGGCACAGAGAACTTTCCACCTCCGTAGGAGCAGTCATCATCAAATCAGCCAGCTCATCTATAACTATCACCACATAGGGGAGCTTTTCCCCTTCTTCTACCATCTGGTTATATTCCTCTATATTTCGGGCAGAAACTTCAGAAAGGAGCTCATAACGGTTATCCATCTCCCGACATAGCCATTTAAGAAATCTCACCACCCACCGAGCCTCAGAAATAACCGGGGCACACAGGTGAGGAAGCCCGGAATAAAGAGAAAGCTCCACTCTTTTGGGATCTACAAGGCCGATTCTCAAATCGTTAGGAGTAGCTCGATAGAGAAGGCTGGTCAAAATGGAATTGATGCACACACTTTTACCTGAACCAGTAGCTCCGGCGATGAGAAGATGGGGTGCCTCTCGTAAATCCCAGACCAGAGGCCTACCGCTCACATCTCTACCTAAAGCAACGGTAAGAGGAGATTCACTTTTTTTAAACTCTTCACTTTCAATCAAATCTCGCAAAGAAACAAGCTCTTTATGGCGGTTAGGAACTTCAATCCCCACTGCTGACCTTCCAGGAATGGGCGCCTCAATTCTCACCGCAGCAACGGCAAAAGCCAGAGCTAAATCATTAGAAAGACTGGTAATTTTTTGCACTTTAATTCCTGGAGCAGGCTGAAAATCAAAACGAGTTATAGTGGGACCTACCTGCACATTTACCACTTTCCCCAGCACGTTAAACTCGGCTAAAGTTTGTTCTAATTTATCTATCTCCTCCATTACCTCTTTTTTAGTTTTCTCTCCCCCCCGAGAAGGATAGACCCTTAAAATCTGGGGGGAAGGAAGAGTCCAGGTGGTACTTTTTTTCTTTCTGGAGGAAGAAGTGAGTTTCTTTTTAGCTTGAGCTTCTTCTTTAGCCTTCAATTCCGGCGGAGCAAAAACCTCATCTAATGCTTCCCCTTCCCAGGAAGAAGAGGTGATTTCTTTCTCCTTTACCTTTATTGGCCGAGAAACTCCAGACGAAGCAATTTCTCTTTGGGGAATTTCTCTCCTGCGAGAAAAGAGCTCTCCCCCTTTCCTCTTCAAGAAACGCCAGCCCTGTGAAAGCTGACGGAGTAGCTTTCCCTCTCCTCCCAGATAAACGGCTAAAAAAGCTGTAAAAAAGAGTGCAAGAATAGTGCCGGTGTCCCCGAGATAATACACCAGATGACGATAGAGAAACGCTCCGACTATTCCGGCAAAATCCCCATCAGAAAAGGAAAAGCCTGCCCTTTCTGCGGCTCGCTGGCTCAAGGTGAGAAAAATTACTATCCACAGAGAGAAGCTAATTATCCGGCTCGTAACTCTAAACTTACGAGCGGGCTGAAAATGGTAAACCTCATAAGCCAGATAGCCCAGAAAAAAGGGAAGAAGGTAAGCACCTACTCCTAAAAAGCGAAAAAGGTAAAACCCGATTAATTCCCCTAACTCTCCCACATCAAAAGAGAAAACGATGAGCAGGCTATATATGGCAAAAAAACTCAGGAAACAAACAACTAAAAGTTTTTTATTCACTTCGCCTAACTCCAAAGATGTATTTACCTTTCTCTGGATCGATGTCTCGGTTCTTTACTCCGGTTGCTTTTCTCCGAATTATCGCTATCACCCAGGGCTTCTTTGTGGCTCAGGGCAATACGACCCATAGAGTCTATTCCCGTTACTTTTACCAGTACGTCATCTCCCACTTTGACAAAGTCTTCCACCTTTTTTCCTCTTTCTGAGGAAAACTGGGAAATATGGCACAAACCTTCTCTCCCCGGAAATATCTCTATAAAAGCTCCAAAGTTAGTTACTCTGGTAACTCGACCCAGATACACTTGACCCACTTCCACATCCTGAGTGATATTTCTAATCATATTAATGGCTTTATTCATACCTTCTTCGGTACGAGAAAAAACTATTACTTTCCCATCATCTTTGATGTCAATAGTGGCTCCTGATTCTTCTACGATTTTCTTGATGACTTTCCCTCCCGGACCAATTAAAGCACCGATGCGGTCAGGATCAACCTCCAGAATTTCTATCCGGGGAGCATAAGGAGATACAGAACTCCGGGGTCGGTCTAAAACTTTATCCATGATATCCAGAATGTAAAGCCGACCTTCTTTAGCTTCTTCCAGAGCCTGTCCCAGTATTTCCCAGCTCAGCCCTTTATTTTTTACATCCAGCTGAATAGCAGTTATACCGTTTCTACTTCCTGCTACTTTAAAGTCCATCTCTCCATAATGGTCTTCTGAACCTAAAATATCTCGTAAGAGAAGGTACTTTTCGTCTGATTTAACAAGACCTATGGATAAACCGGCACAAGCAGATCGAACCGGAACTCCTGCATCCATCAGCGACAGGCTTCCTCCACAAACCGTAGCCATGGAAGAAGAACCATTAGATTCCAAAATTTCCGAAACCACTCTTATGGTATAAGGAAACTCCCCCTCGGGAGGGATAAAACACTCCAGAGCTCTTTCTGCCAGAGCCCCGTGCCCGATTTCTCTCCGCCCCGGACCTCGCATAGGCCGGACTTCTCCCGTACTGTAAGGAGGAAAATTATAGTGCAACATGAACCTTTTGGCTTCCTCATCCTGAAGAGCGTCTACTTTTTGCTCTTCGCTCGAGGCTCCTAAGGTGGTGATAACCAGAGCCTGAGTTTGACCCCGGGTAAAGAGACTGGAACCATGAGTGCGAGGTAGAAACCCTGCTTCACAACTGACAGGTCTTATCTCTTTAGGAGTCCGACCATCCTGTCTTCTTTCACTTGTCAAAATTAATTCTTTAACTTCCTCTCCCATGATTCGCTCCCAAGCCATGGTGAAAAGAGATATGCTCTCAAATTTCTCCATCGCTTCTTCTTGAGCCTTTTTCATGAGGAGTCTTGTTTCTTTTTCTCGCTCGGTTTTCTCCGGAATAGTGATTACCTCTCTAATAGAAGCACGATAACTATCTTCCAGCCAGGAAGAAAGGTCATTGAAATAAGGAGGAATAACTATTTCCCTCTTAGTTTTCCCTATCTGAGAAATAATATCCTCTTGAGCTTTAATGGCTTTGACTATTTCCTGATAGCCCAGCATCATAGCCTGAGCTACCTGTGATTCCTGCACTTCTTGAGCTCCAGCTTCAATCATGGTAATCCCTTCCTGGGAGCCTGCTATTATCATATCCAGCTTGCTGGAGGACAACTCTTCTAAGTTAGGGTTAATTACCAATTCATCTCCCACGAGTCCCATACGGCAGGCAGCTAATGGGCCATCAAAGGGAATATCGGAAATCCCTAAAGCTAAAGAAGCACCTAAGATAGATATGGCATCGGGAGGATGAGTTTCATCCACCGAAAGAACAGTAACCACTACCTGGATATCATTGCGGAAAAGCTCAGGAAAAAGTGGCCTGATAGAACGGTCTACCAGACGGGCATTCAAAATAGCACCCTGTCCTGGCCTCCCTTCTCTTTTAAAGAACCCTCCAGGGATTTTACCCGCAGCATAAAAACGTTCTTCAAATTCTACAAGAAGCGGTGTAAAATCAATATCTTCTTTAGGCTCTTCTGCAGCAGTAGCGGTCACCAGCACCACGGTGCCTCCATATTTGACTGTCACCGCTCCTCCAGCTTGTTTAGCCAACTTCCCTGTCTCTATTAACAGACTTTCTTTACCAAAACTAATTTCGAATTGTTTCGTTATATTAAGCAACCTCCCTTTATCTTCTCAATCCTAATCTTTCTAAAATAGCATAATAGCGATCTATATGGTATTTCTTCAAATAATTTAATAATCTCCTTCTCTGTCCTACCATCAAAAAGAGCCCCCGTCGGGAATGATAATCTTTAGGATGGGTTTTCAGATGTTCGGTGAGATCTTTAATCCTCTCAGTAAGGATAGCAATCTGCACCTCAGGAGATCCAGTATCTGCCTCATGAATTCTGAATTGTTCTATGATTTCTTGTTTTCTTTCTTTAGTTAAAGCCAAGCATCTACACCTCCCATTTATACTTATTCAGTAGTTTACCACACCCCGACTTTACTGTAAATATAGCTGGCTAACCCCCTGAAGAAGTAAACTTATAAGCTTAAAAAAGCAGAAACTTTCAAGCAGGTTACAAAACCAAACAAAAAAGCCACCGGTTCCAACAAGCTTTAGCCTTTGCTTTCTCGCATTCTGCGAGAAATTTCAGGATGGACTTC